>NZ_JAGXFK010000089.1 GCF_024637375.1 Sediminimonas sp.
ACGAAGAGGTATTTGGCCGGCATAAAGCGCGCGACATAAGTGTTGCAGCGCCCACCCGGCGGTCGGGCACCGCGCGGCACATCAGCCGGTCGCCCAACGTCCGCTCCAGGCCATCTTGACCATTTCCCAAACCGACCCAAGCGCCCGCTTCGTCCCGCATTGCGGCCTCTCGAACCTCGCTCCGAGAAACCGACGGCGCACCAGAGGCAGACCGGGAACTTTTTGACAGGTGGTGAACACTAGTCACCCTAATTCATAATACGCAACATTGATCCCTGTGCCCCCGGATCGCTTGCGATCCGGTTCGCGCCCGACCCCGCCCCCAGGGCGGGCGCGAAACCAGACCACGTTTCGAGATGTTGCGGCGCTGGCGCAGTGCCCCGACCGCGCGCCAACCCGCACCGCGCCCACCCTCGGGGTCGGGCGCGAACCTGCCGTCGCACCGAATACCAATGATGCGCGTTTCGAATCCACCTTACCTAGCCGTCCGTGCCCGTGGCGCCGTCGGCGTCATCGGCGGCGGCGCCCAGGGTAATCTCGCCCTCGGCGGCCAGGTCGCGGATCGCGCCGGCGACCATGTTCATCGCCTCTTCCCCGGTCGCGGGGCGGACGGTGCCGGCTTCTTCCATTTCCTCGCGCATCGTCTCGGCCATCCGGCTCGGCAGGGCGGAGAGGATGAATTCGGCCGCCGCGGCGGAATCGTCGCCGCTGGTGGTGGCGAAGCGCAGCGCGCTCACCAGCCGGCCCTGGTCCATCGCGCGGGCGAGCTTGGGCACGTCGCGTGCCGACAGGCGCCCGGGGATATTGGCGAAGGTGAAGATGGCCGCGCGCACCCGCCTGGCGAAGGCGGCGTCGGCGTCGTCGAGCCCCGAAAGCAGGTCTTCGCGCGTGGCCGAGGGCGACATGTTCAGGATCTCGCCCAGGCGGGCCTCGGGCGCCGCATCGAAGGCGCGCGGCGGCACGTCGTCGATCTGCGCCAGCAGCGACCGCCCGATCCGGCACACCGCCTCGGGCGTGACCGCGCCGGTGCGCGGCATCGCGCAGGTGATCCGGCGCGCCTGCGCGCCCGGCATCCGCGCCAGCAACTCGGCGGCGCGGCCGACGTCGAGCTTGGACAGGATGACGGCGGCGACTTCGGTGGATTCGGCCGCGATCAGCGGCAGCACCGTATCGGCGTCCATGCCGCGCAGCCGCGCCCACGGGTCGGAATCGCGCATCCCGGCGGAGCGGCGCAGGCGGGCCGCGGCGTCGGGGCTGATGCGGCCGTCGAGATCGTTCAGCGCCGCGGCGATCCCGCGCGGAAACGACAGCCCGACCTGTTCCAGTTCGCCGGCGAATTCGGTCACCACCTGCGCCAGCGTGGCGCGGTCGATCTGGCGCATGGCCGCCATTTCCCGCGTCAGGTCGGCTTGCAGGTCTTCGGACAGGTCGGCCAACGACAGCTCGGCGCCCTCGTTGAGCAGGTAGCGCACCACGATCGCCGCCTTTTGCCGGCGGCTGAGCGCCGGGCGCGCCGACGCGCCGCCTTGCGCGGGGGCCGTGTAGGGTTCCACCTCGTTCATGCCACGCCTCGGTTGCGATCGCGCCGAGCGTAGTGGGAAAGCCGTGAAGATTCGGTTTCCGCCCCCTGTTGCGGGGCCCGTCAGGCGCTGCCGAATACCCGCTCGAAGATCGTGTCGACGTGCTTGGTGTGATAGCCGAGGTCGAATTTCTCTTCGATCTCGGCGGGGCTCAGCGCCGCGGTCACCTCCGGGTCGGCCAGAAGCTCGGTCTTGAAATCGCGGCCCTCTTCCCAGACCTTCATGGCGTTGCGCTGCACCAGGCGGTAGGCATCGTCGCGGCTGACGCCGGCCTGTGTCAGCGCCAGCAGCACCCGCTGGCTCATCACCAGGCCACGGAACTTGTGCAGGTTGTCGAGCATGTGATCGGGGTAGATCACCAGCTTGTCGATCATCCCGGTCAGCCGCGCCAGCGCGAAATCCAGCGTCACCGTCGTGTCGGGGCCGATCACCCGCTCGACCGAGGAATGCGAGATGTCGCGCTCGTGCCACAGGGCCACGTCCTCCAGCGCCGGGGTGACCGACATGCGCACCAGCCGCGCCAGCCCGGTCAGGTTTTCGCTGAGCACCGGGTTGCGCTTGTGCGGCATGGCCGAGCTGCCCTTCTGCCCCTTGGAAAAGAACTCTTCGGCCTCCAGCACCTCGGTGCGCTGCATGTGGCGGACCTCGGTCGCGATGTTCTCGATCGAACTGGCGATCACGCCAAGCGTGGCAAAGAACATGGCGTGGCGGTCGCGCGGGATGACCTGCGTGCTGATCGGTTCGGGGGCCAGGCCCAACTGCGCGCAGACGTGTTCTTCCACGCGCGGGTCGATATTGGCGAAGGTGCCCACGGCGCCCGAGATGGCGCCGGTGGCGACCTCTTCGCGGGCGCGGGCCAGCCGCGTGCGGCCGCGGGCCATCTCGGCATAAAACCGCGCGAAGGTCAGCCCCATGGTGGTGGGTTCGGCGTGGATGCCGTGGCTGCGCCCGATGCGCACGGTATCCTTGTGTTCGAACGCGCGGCGCCTGAGCGCGTCGAGCAGCGCGTCCATGTCGGCCAGCAGGATGTCGGCGGCGCGCACCAGTTGCACGTTGAAACAGGTGTCGAGCACGTCCGAGCTGGTCATGCCCTGGTGGACGAAGCGTGCCGCGTCGCTGCCGACGTGTTCGGCCAGGTGGGTGAGAAAGGCGATCACGTCGTGCTTGGTCACCGCCTCGATCTCGTCGATGCGGGCGGTGTCGAATTCCACATCCCGGGCTTTCCACACCGCCTGCGCGTTCGCGCGCGGGATCACGCCCAGATCGGCCTGCGCGTCGCAGGCATGGGCCTCGATCTCGAACCAGATGCGGAACTTGGTCTCGGGCGACCAGATGGCGACCATTTCAGGGCGGGAATAGCGCGGGATCATGGGCAAAGGAACCTTGTGCAAGGGCGTTTGCGCCCTCTTAGCGCCGGCACGGGGTGGCGGCAAGGGCACGGGCGGACTAGGCTGCACGCGCGATGACGAGGACAGCATGATCGGTTTGCACGATTTCACCGGGACGTGGCGCCTGGCGCGGCGCATCGTCGAAGACGACGGACAGGTGGCGCGGCTGATCGGCACCGCGCGGTTCGAGCCGTTGGGGCAGGGTGCCCTGATGCTGCGCGAGAAGGGCACGCTGCACCTGCCGGGGCAGGGCGGGTTTGCCGCGACGCGCTGTTACGCATGGTGGCCCGGGCAGGGCGGCGTGATCGAGGTGCGCTTCGACGATGGCCGGCCGTTCCACAGCTTCGACCCCAACACCGCCGAAAGCGCCGCCACGCACTGGTGCGCGCCCGACACCTACGCCGTGCGCTACGATTTCTCGCGCTGGCCGGAGTGGTCGGCGCGCTGGCGCGTGGACGGGCCGCACAAGGGCTATACCATGTATTCGCGGTACATGATGCAGGCGGCCGCGGGCGCATGACGCTTGCATGACGGGGCCGGTTGCGGCAAAAACGCCGGGACATCATGGCGCAAGGCGCGCACAGAGCAGGAGACAGGGACATGACGACAGCCGTGACGAACAGGGTTCTGGCCGAGGCCATCGTGCCGCGCGAGGGCGCGCAGCAATGGGTCAAGCAGGCGCTGCTTGTCTGCGTCGGGATCGCGGTGCTGGCGATCGCGGCCAAGATCAAGGTGCCGATGTGGCCGGTGCCGATCACCATGGGCACCTTCGCCGTGCTGACGCTGGGCGCCGCCTATGGCCCGCGCCTGGGGCTGGTCACGATCATGGGCTACATGATCGTGGGCGCGCTTGGCTTTGACGTGTTCGCCGGATCGGGCGCCGAGGCGGCGGGGCTTACCTACATGATGGGCGGCACCGGCGGCTACCTGGCGGGCTATATGCTGGCCACGGTCCTGCTGGGCGCGCTGGCGCGCCGCGGCTGGGACAAGACCGCGCCGCGCATGGCCGGCGCGATGCTGCTGGGCAACGTGCTGATTTACGTGCCGGGCCTGATCTGGCTGGGGATGCTGTATGGCTGGGACAAGCCGATCCTGCAATGGGGGCTGACGCCGTTCCTGATCGGCGACGCGCTGAAGCTGGCGCTGGCCGCCGCGCTGCTGCCGATGGTGTGGAAGCTGGTGGCCCGCGCCCGCGGCTGAGCCGGACACCCCACGCCGAGGATCGAAGGGCCGCCCGCCATGGGCGGCCCTTGCCGTTTCTGTTGTTCCGCGGATCGAAGCGCGCTGAAGTCCCTGGCGAGAAGAGGCTCAACAAGCGCGCGGAAATCTGCGAAAGTCTACTGTGCCGGACGCGGCGGTGACCCATTGGCCCGCAAGATCGAAGGAACACCGTGCTGAAAATTCTCGGCCCTGGCTTCGAGCGGATGATGTCCATGAACGAAACGGTCTGGGCCCGGCACGCGAATCCCTGGAGCGGCTGGTCGCGCGTTTCGATGCTGCCCCTGCTTGCCCTTGCCGTCTGGAGCCGCATCTGGATCGGTTGGTGGGCGCTGATCCCGACGGGAGCGGTGCTGGTATGGGCATGGCTGAACCCACGCCTGTTTCCGCCTCCGGCGTCAATCGACAACTGGATGTCGAAGGGCGTCCTGGGTGAACGCATCTGGCTTTCTCGAGGCGACGGGTCGGTTCCGGCGCATCACGCTCCGATCCTCCGTGCCTTGACGCTCGCGGTGTCGACGGGGTCAATCATGCTGTTGGCGGGCATTGTCATGCTCGATCTTACTCTGACACTGACCGGCCTGGCCGTTGCGATGCTGTGCAAGTTGTGGATTTTGGACAGGATGGTCTGGATCTACACGGAAGCCAACGAAGGCAAGGCGCCCTCCGCGCCGGAGTGACCGAAGAGGGCTCGACGCGGACCAGTTGAAGGTGCCCGGGTGCACGACGCCATCCACAACAGACCCGGTAAGGGCCTTGCCGCTATGGGCGACCTTTTGCTCGGGCCGGTGGCAAATCCGGGTCATGGCAGGCGATGCGGGGGGCGGTCAGTGCCGACAGCGACGTCTTTTGCCGGCCATCGCCGTCGAAATTCGCCGGGTCGAGCCACCGCGCATAACGTCGGTCAAGCGCGGGCCACTCCGAATCGATGATAGAGAACCACTTGGTATCGCGGTTGCGCCCCTTCACCACCAGGTGCTGCCTGAACAGCCCCTCGTAGCTGAACCCCAGCCGGTGCGCGGCGCGTCGGGATCGCAGGTTTAGCGCGTCGCATTTCCACTCGTAGCGCCGGTAGCCCTGCTCGAAGGCGTGTTTTGCCATCAGGTACATCGCCTCGGTGAACGCGGTCGATCGCTGGAATCCGGGGGCGAGCTGGATAAAGCCGATCTCGATCGACCCGGTTTCGGGCCGGATGTTGAGAAACGCGCAGAAACCGAACGGCACGTCGTCATCGGCGCCCACCATGGCGTGAAATAACGGATCGGTCGCCGCCGTGGCGGGCCCGAGCCAGTCGCCGAACGCGGCCTCGTCGGCAAACGGGCCGACGGGCATGTACAGCCAATCCTGCGGGGCCTGCGTGGGGGCCAGGCGCGCGAACAGCGGCGCCGCGTCGCTGGCGACAAGGCGGCGCACATGGGTCAGGCGGCCGGACAGGCGCGCGCCGGTCGGCACCCCGGCGGGTTGCCAGCCGGGCACGGGCGCGCCGAGCGGATATGCCTTCGCGGTCACTGTTGTTTTCCAGTCATGCCGGTAGTGAACCCCGCCCCGGCGCAGAAATCAACGGCGCAGCGATGCCCGTTCGGCGGCCGTCATTCCTGCGCTGCCAGTCGCGTGGTGATCTGCGAGGCGCGCTCCAGCGTGCGGTGCACCGGACACTTGTCGGCGATTTCCAGCAACTTCTGGCGCTGCGCGTCGCTGAGCTTGCCTTCGAGCTGGATCTCGCGGATGAACCCGTCGATCTTTTCGCCGCCCGCGGCATCCTGGGCGTGCATCTTGTCGTGGCACACGTCGACATGCACATGGGTCAGCGGCCAGCCCTTGCGGCGAGCATACATCCGGATCGTCATCGAGGTGCATGCGCCCAGCCCCGCGGCCAGGAACCCGTAGGGCGACATGCCGCGGTTGGTGCCGCCGTAGGCTTCGGGTTCGTCGGCCAGAACGTGGTGATCGGGGCCGGCGTTCACATCCTGCAAGAAGCCGTCGGCGTCGGCCTCGGACACGCGCACGATGCCTTCGGGCGCGCCCGGCGGTGGCGCCGGCGGGCGCAGGTCCAGGTAACGCGCCGACCATGCGGCGATCACTTCGGCGGCATATTCGGCATCGCGCGCCCTGGTGATCAGGTGGTCGGCGTCGTCGAGGGTGACGAAGCTCTTGGGATGATGCGCGGCCTTGAATATCTCGGCGGCGTTGTCGATACCCACCTGCGTGTCGCGCGGTGCGTGCATGACCAGCACCGCGGCGCTCAGGTCATTGATCGCGGGGGCCAGCCTGGCGGCCGAGATGTCATCGACGAAATCCTGCCGAATGCGGAAGGGGCGACCGCCGAGGCAGACCTCGGCCTCGCCGTCGCGTTCGATGTCATCCAGCGCGTGGTCGAAGTTGTGGGTGACGTGCCCGGGGTCGAACGGCGCGCCGATGGTCACGACGGCACGGGTGCTGTCGATCTGGCCGGCGGCGCGCAGCACCGCGGCGCCACCCAGGCTGTGCCCGATCAGCAGCCCCGGCGCCATGTCGCGCCCGGCCAGGTATCGGGCGGCGCAGACAAGGTCATCGACGTTCGAGGTGAAGGTAGTGTTGGCGAATTCGCCCTTCGAGTGCCCCAGGCCGGTGAAATCGAACCGCATCACCGCCAGCCCCATCGCCGCAAGGCGCCCGGCGATTCGACGCGCGGCGGGGATGTCCTTGGAGCAGGTGAAGCAATGCGCGAACAACGCCGTGCCCAGATGCGGCCCATCGGGCAGATCGAGTCGCGCGGCCAGATCCTGCCCGTCATGTCCGGGGAAAGTGATGCGTTCGGTGGTCATGATGGTCCTTCGGCGTTTCGCGCTTTGGTGATGACGATACCGACCATGGCCATGCCCCCGCCGTGCCGCAAGCGCGATATGTCCGCTTTCACGCGACGGTGAGACTTCGTGCGGTCGCCGGGCACGGCGCCTGGCACTTGCCTGCGGGGGCGATTTGGGCGAAGTCACGGACCATGACACCAATTCTGCAACACGACCTGCCCTACGATCCGACCATCAGGCAATCGCTGCCGGGGGTTCAACCGCTTGATCCGGCCGATTGGCTGCTCGTCGACGAGGTCTACGCCGAGCAGATGGCCGAACGCGCCCGGCTTCTGGAACATCGCGCCGGGGGTGTTGTGGCGCTCGACGCGGGCGCGGCGCCGGCGGCGGCGGAACTTCTCGAGATGGTGCTTGATCAGCTTGCGGCGCGCGACGATTTCGCGGTCGCGGGCGAACGGGTGCAGCGCCCCGATGGCGCATGGGTCGAGGTGGACCGGGACGCCCCGCTGCGCACGCTGGGGCACCTGGTGCAGGAAGACCTGTGCCTGATGGAGCGGCGACCGGGGAGTGACGAGCATCTGCTGACCGGGGCGGTGCTGTGTTTTCCGGCGAGCTGGCGGCTGTCGGAGAAGTTCATGCGCCCGATGCTGGCGATTCACGCGCCGGTCGATGTCTACGACGCCGATCTTGCCCGCCGCGTGCAGCGGCTGCTCGATGGGGTCAGGCCGGGGCGCCCGCTCTGGCGGTTCAATGCCCTGGGGTATGACGACCCGGCGCTGCATCAGCCGCGCGGCGAGCCTGTGGCCGATCCGGCCCGGCGGGCGCGCGATGCGGCGCCCTATCTGCGCTCGGAACGGCAGTGCCTGGTGCGCCTGCCGCAAAGCGGCGCGGTGGTGTTCTCGATCCACACGTTCGTCGTCGCGCGACGGGGCTGAGCGCCCCTCGTGGCCGTGTGTGTCCGGGGCGCCGGGCGCGGCGTTCAGGCGGCGTTGCGCCAGAAACGCAGCGGCTTGGGCTTTTCCTTCTGGAGGTCGCGCAGCACGGTATAGGCCAGCATCGCGGCCCCGACCGGCGGCGTCATCAACAGCAGCGTCGTTCCCAGGGTGTAGACGGTAAGATACATCTGCAGCGAACAGCCCTCGGGCTCCTCGACGTAGACCTCGGCGAACAGGCGGCGGGTTTTTTCGCCGGCCGGCGCGTCATCGCGGGCCCCGGGGTGTTCGGCGGCGTCGGGCGTCGTATCTTCGACAGTGCCGACATGGAGGTAGTCTTCGGGCGCGCCGCCCTCGGCCTCGGCGCTGGCCTGGGCACTGCTGATCACCGATTCTACCGTCTCGGCGTCGGATGTGCGCGGGTCGGCGGGCATCGCGGCCAGGCCGCTCAGCGCGTCGAGGATCTGGTCCATCTTGTCGACGTCGAGCGGCGCCGTTGTTTCGCTCCACAGGATCGCGTCGAAGGGCAGATCGCTGCTGACGCGGTCGATCACGCTGTGTGCCAGGCGTTCGCTGAAGCGGCGCGGCATGCGCACCCGGTCCGAGTGCGGCGAGGGCCCGACGGCGATGGCCAGATACCAGGATTGGCCGGGCGTTTCCGGCTGGTACCACGCCAGCGCGATGCGCATCATGTCGAGGTCGATCAGGGCGACGTCATCCGAGTCGAAGCTGATCGAGCGTTGCTGCAACCGGTGCGATTCGAGCACCTGGTCGAAAGCACGCACGATCTGCGGGAACGACAGCGCCGGTTTGATGCCGTATTCAAGGCAGGCGACGATGCATGTGGTTTCCTGTGTCATAGCAAGCCTCGTTTTCTATTCTCCGCAACTGTCGCGCCGCAGTTGGGTACAATTTGGGATAAATTGTGTCGAAATGTGGGCCTTCCGGTATGGAAGGCCCGCACGCGGATCAGCTCAGTGTGGGAATCAGCGCCAGCGCCGGCGCCAGCATGCCGCTGCTGCTGAGCGCGACGAAAAGGCCGGTCAGCGACAGGGCCTGCGCGGAAAGGCGCAGATCCTCGCCGCGGAACAGGTTGATGACGACAAGCGAGGCGGCCACCGGCAGCGAGAACACCCCCACCGTGATCGCCAATATCCAGGCGGTCAGGCGTTCGGGGGCGCTGGGCTGGGCGGGGGCCGTGCTGTCCTCGGTTTTGGCCTGCACGTTGTCGGACAGGAACACCTCGCGCAGGTTGTGATCGCTCGGGTCCGGGTCCGCGTGCACCTGCTCGTCCCGAGGGGCAAGGTGCTCGGCCATGCGCGCGTCGAGCGCATCGAGGCTTTCCTCGACAGTGGGAAAGGGGGTGGCGTGGTTGCTGTCGCTGGCGTGGCGCTGTGCATATTCGGCGCGCGGGGGCCGTGCGCTGGCCCGGCGCGTCCGTGCGTGGCGCACCCGGCGGGGGCGGCGCGGGCCGGCGGCGCTGAGAAATTGCGCGCGGCTCAGCTGTGCCTTGGGCGTCAGCCACCACAGCGAGTCGGGCACCAGGTGCTGCACCAGGTCAAGCGTGACGGAGGCCAGAAGCCGCAATGCAGCATCGTTGTCATCGGCGCTGTCGCACTCATGCGCGGTGACGCTGACGGTCAGGCAGACCGCGTCGTCGCCGTCTTGCGCCGCGCACTCCTCGGTGCCGATCGTCACTTCGATATTGCGTGCCAGGATCTGTGCCTCGGTGTCGGACAGGACATGCTTGCCTGTTATCCGTACCTGGCGGGCTTCCAGCGTCATGCCGATTCGGTTGATCACGGCGACGCAGTCGATTTCCTGCGGCCCGTTGAAGATCAGGCCGGTCTTGTAGCGATGAGTGCCTTTGGTCATGACACGTCTCCCCGGTGTTGGGCTTCGGACAACCAAGGGTTTATCGGTCAATAACGTGTTTAATTTGTCCCAAATTCGAAAACATTGAGGCACGGTCGCCGGACAGGGCCACAAGCGAAACGCCCCGCGCGGGGTGCGCGGGGCGTTGAAATGCGTCGTGGTGCGGGGGGATGCGCCCGCGTTCAGCAGCTGTAATACATCTTGAACTCGATCGGATGCGGCGTGTGCTCGTACATCTCGACCTCTTCCATCTTCAGCCCGATGTAGCCCTCGATCTGGTCCTTGGTAAAGACGTCGCCGGCCAGCAGGAAGTCGTGATCGGCCTCAAGCGACGCGATCGCCTCGCGCAGGCTGCCGCAGACGGTCGGGATGCCTTCCAGTTCTTCGGCGGGCAGGTCGTAGAGGTTCTTGTCCATCGCCTCGCCCGGGTCGATCTTGTTGCGAATCCCGTCGACCCCGGCCATCAGCAGCGCCGCGAAGCACAGGTAGGGGTTGGCCGAAGGGTCGGGGAAACGCGCCTCGACGCGCTTGGCCTTGGGGCTTTCGGCCCACGGGATGCGCACGCAGCCCGAGCGGTTGCGCGCCGAGTAGGCGCGCAGCACCGGCGCCTCGAAACCGGGGATCAGCCGCTTGTAGCTGTTGGTCGAGGGGTTGGTGAACGCGTTGAGCGTCTTGGCGTGCTTGAGAATGCCACCGATGAAATGCAGCGCCTCCTGGGAAAGATCGGCATACTTGTCGCCGGCGAACAGCGGCTTGCCATCCTTCCAGATCGACATGTTCACATGCATGCCGGTGCCGTTGTCGCCATAGATCGGCTTGGGCATGAAGGTGGCCGTCTTCCCGTAGGCCTGCGCCACGTTGTGGATGACGTACTTGTATTTCTGCAACTCGTCGGCCTGCTTGGTCAGGCTGCCGAAGATCAGCCCCAGTTCGTGCTGGCACGACGCCACTTCGTGGTGGTGCTTGTCGACCTTCATGCCCAGCCGTTTCATGGTGCTGAGCATTTCGGAGCGGATGTCCTGGCCGTCGTCGATGGGGTTGACCGGGAAATAGCCGCCCTTGATGCCGGGCCGGTGGCCGGTGTTGCCCATCTCGTATTCGGTGTCGGTGTTCCACGAGCCGTCGAGCGCGTCGACCTCGTAGGAGACCTTGTTGATGGTGTTGGAAAACCGCACGTCGTCGAACAGGAAGAACTCGGCCTCGGGGCCGAAGAAGGCGTCGTCACCCACGCCCGAGGATTTCAGGTACGCCTCGGCCTTTTCGGCGGTGCCGCGCGGGTCGCGCTCGTAGGGCTCGCCGGTGTCGGGCTCGACCACCGAGCAGTGCACGCACAACGTCTTCTCGGCATAGAACGGGTCGATATAGGCGCTGTCGGTGTCCGGCAGCAGCTTCATGTCGCTGGCCTCGATGGATTTCCAGCCCTGGATCGACGAGCCGTCGAACATGAAGCCTTCCTCGAGCAGGTCCTCGTCGACCTCGTCGGCGATCAGCGTGACATGTTGCAACTTGCCGCGCGGGTCGGTGAAGCGGACATCGACATATTCGATATCTTCATCGCTCAGTGTCTTGAGAAAAGTATCGGTGCTCATGTGGTGGTGTCCCTTGCTTGTATTCCTGGGGTGTGTCGGGATCGGCGGATCAGAGCGCGTCGGAGCCGGATTCGCCGGTGCGGATGCGGATGGCCTGTTCGATCGGGCTGACGAAGATCTTGCCGTCGCCGATCTTGTCGGTCTTGGCGGCATCGACGATGGCCTCGATGGCGGCATCGACCTGGTCGTCGTCCATCACCACCTCGATCTTGACCTTGGGCAGGAAATCAACGACGTATTCGGCGCCGCGGTACAGTTCGGTGTGGCCCTTCTGGCGGCCGAAGCCCTTGACCTCGATCACGCTGAGGCCCTGAACGCCGGCGTCCTGGAGCGCCTCCTTCACCTCGTCGAGTTTGAACGGCTTGATGATCGCTTCGATCTTTTTCATGGTCGCGGGCCTCCTCGCCAAACTTCTGCCCCCTCAGAGCACTTTCAAATGGCGGTCACAATTCGCTAGGGTTTCGTGACGCCTGAACGGGGATGGGATTTCGACACAGCGATTAAAATTTAGGCAAGGCGCACATGCAACAGGCGAAAATGAATCGAGAATGGCAGGATATGGCCGAATTGCTGACAGCCGCGCAGATGCGCGCCATCGAGAGGGCCGCCATCGAGTCGGGCGCCGTCACCGGCCTGGAGCTGATGGAACGCGCCGGGCGCGGCGTCGTCGAGGCGGTGTTCGAGGAATGGCCTGACCTGGCGCAGGCGCCGCACAAGGCGGTGGTGCTGTGCGGGCCGGGCAACAACGGCGGCGACGGCTTCGTCGTGGCGCGGCTGCTCGGGGAATGGGGCTGGCAGGTGGAGGTGTTCCTTTACGGTAGTCCCGACAAGCTGCCCCCCGATGCGAAGACGAATTACGAGCGGTGGGGCGCGTTGGGGGAGGTAAACCAACTGGACCCGGCCAGGTTGTTTGGCGCCGACGGAGGGGTGAAACACGCCGACCTCTGGGTCGATGCGCTGTTCGGGACCGGGCTTGCAAGGCCACTGTCGGACGAGGCGCTGATCCGCGGCGTGACGAGCCTGAACGAGGTTTCATCTCTCGGGCTGGTCAAGGTCGTCGCAGTCGACATTCCTTCCGGTGTTTGTGCTGACAGTGGTCGGGTTCTCGAATGTTCGGAAAAATCGGTGGAAACGGGCGTTCATGCCGATCTTTCGGTTTCGTTTCATAGAGCCAAGGCTGGTCATTTCCTTGCGGACGGTTCGCGGTGCAGCCTTGGCCTCATTGTCAAGGATATCGGCCTTGAGGGCAGCCCCCGACCGCCGGACGACGTGGTTGGATTGGTTGAGCGCGCTTCTTTGCCAGACCTGGGAAAGGCCGCGCAGACACACAAATACACCCACGGTCATGCGCTGGTCCTTTCGGGCGGGGCCGGGCGCACGGGCGCGGCGCGGCTGGCCGCGCGCGGCGCGTTGCGCATCGGCGCGGGACTGGTGACGCTGGGTGTGCCGGGATCGGCGCAGATGGAGGTGGCCTCCCGGATCACCGCGCTGATGCTGAAGCGGATCGACGACGCGGACGGGCTGGCCGGGGTGCTGGAGGACGCGCGCGTGAATGCGCTGTGCCTCGGGCCGGGGCTGGGCATCGCGCGGGCGCAAGACCTGGTTCCCGCGGCCTTGAGTGCAGGCAGGGCGGTGGTGCTTGACGCCGATGCGCTGACCGCGTTCGGGGATGACCCTGCGGCGTTGTTTGCCCTGTTGCACGACAAATGCGTGTTGACGCCGCACGGGGGCGAGTTCGCGCGGCTGTTTCCGGACATTGCCGACAAGTTGAACGCGACGGCCACCAAGGGCCCGGCCTATTCCAAGGTGGATGCCACGCGCGCGGCGGCCGAACGGGCGGGCTGCATCGTGCTGTTCAAGGGGCCGGATACGGTGATCGCCGCGCCGGACGGGCGGTGCAGCATCAGTTCGGCCCAATACGAGCGCGCCGCGCCATGGCTGGCCACGGCAGGCGCAGGTGACGTGCTGGCGGGGTTCATCACCGGCCTGCTGGCGCGCGGATTTGCCCCGATGCAGGCGGCGGAAACCGCCGCCTTTTGCCATGTGGAATGCGCACGCTGCTTTGGCCCCGGCCTGATCGCCGAGGATCTGCCCGAAGCCTTGCCGGCGGTGCTGCGCGACCTTGGCGTGCCCTGATCTCAGGCCGCGCGCGCCATCGCCGGCGCGCGGCCGGGGCAGGCCAGTTCCAGCCCGTCGGCGTAGACGATGTGCGGTGCGTCCATGATCATCCGGTAAAGCGTCATCTCGGCGATCGGCAGCTTGCGGATGAATTCGCCGTCCAGCAGGCGCCGCGCCGGAACCGGCGCGCCCGCATGGCCGGTGAACGCCCGCGCGCGCCAGTCGCGCACGAACACCGCCTGATCGGGGGGTACGACAAGGTCGCGACCGGGCCGCGTGTGCCCCAGCGATCCGCCGGTGAAAAGTATCGCCTCGGTGCGGACGCGGTGCACCTCGACGCCGCGCAACGCGACGGCGCCGGTGTCGCGCGTGATCAGCCGGTCGCCGGGCATCAGGTGGTCGACGGGAAGCTCGCCGTCCAGTGTCAGAAGGCAGGTGCCGGCAACGATGCCGACCCCGCGCACATCTCGGCGCAACGCGGGATACTGCCCGCTCTCGCGCCCGGCCGTTTTCGGTTCCATGGGCGTATGCTCGATTTTTGCCTCTTTATTGGACTTACCATAAACCATGGCGCGCGGCGTGTCGCGGATTTTCGCGCCGCCTCGGCCCCCTGTCGGCGGGCGCCGGGGCGCGTCATTTTCCTCTCGCATCCGGGGCGCTGGTTTGCTAGGAACCGCGGCAACTGTGGGGGTTGTCGCGGATGGCCGCCCCGTCTGGTTATTCGCGGGTGTGGCGGAATTGGTAGACGCACCAGATTTAGGTTCTGGCGCCGCAAGGCGTGGGGGTTCAAGTCCCTTCACCCGCACCACCGACATGACGAAAGGACGACGAATAAATGAAAGTCACCGAAACCCAGAACGAAGGGCTCAAGCGCGCCTACGAGATCACCGTGACGGCGGCGGAGCTTGATGCCAAGGTTGACGAGAAACTGGCCGAGGCACAGCCCGGAGTCGAGATGAAGGGCTTTCGCAAGGGCAAGGTGCCCATGGCGCTGCTGAAAAAGCAGTTCGGCGAGCGGCTTCTCGGCGAGGCGATGCAGGAAGCCGTCGACGGCGCCATGAGCCAGCATTTCGAGGACAGTGGCGACCGCCCGGCGATGCAGCCCTCGGTCACCATGGTCGATGGCGAGGAGTGGAAACAGGGCGACGATGTGCGGGTCGCCATGTCCTACGAGGCGCTGCCCGACATCCCCGAGGTCGATTTCAGCCAGATCAAGCTGGAACGCATGGTCGTCGAACCCGACGAGGCGGCCGTTGACGACGCGCTGAAAAACCTGGCCGAGAACGCGCAGGATTTCGAGGACCGCGAAGACGGCGCCGCGGCGCAGGACGGCGACCAGGTCGTGATCGATTTCGTCGGCAAGGTCGACGGCGAGGCGTTCGAGGGCGGCGCGGCCGAGGATTACCCGCTCACTCTGGGGTCCGGCAGCTTTATCCCCGGCTTCGAAGAGCAACTCGTCGGCGTCAAGGCCGGCGATGAGCCCTCGGTGACGGTGAACTTTCCCGAGGAATACGGTGCCGAGAACCTGGCCGGAAAAGAAGCGGTGTTCGACTGCACCGTGAAGGCGGTCAAGGCACCCAAGGCGGCCGAGATCGACGACGAGTTGGCGAAAAAGTTCGGGGCCGAGGACCTGGAGGCGCTCAAGACCCAGATCCGCGAGAAGCTGGGCGCCGAGTACGCCAATGCCGCCCGCGCGGTGATGAAACGCGACCTGCTGGACAAGCTTGACGAGCTGGTCAAGTTCGACCTGCCGCCCAGCCTGCTGGATGGCGAGGCCAAGCAGATCGCGCATCAGCTCTGGCACGAGGAAAACCCCGAGCACGAGGGCCACGATCACCCCGAGGTCGAGCCGACGGACGAGCATCTGAAGCTGGCCGAGCGTCGCGTTCGCCTGGGCTTGCTGCTGGCCGAGCTGGGGCGGCAGGCCGAGATCGAGGTCTCGGATTCCGAGATGACCCAGGCGATCATGGAGCAGGCGCGCCAGTACCCCGGGCAGGAGCGTCAGTTCTTCGAATTCGTGCAGCAGAACGAGCAGATGCAGCAGCAACTGCGCGCGCCGATCTTCGAGGACAAGGTCGTCGATCACATCGCCGAGCAGGCCGAGGTGACCGAAAAGACGGTCTCCAAGGATGACCTGCAAAAGGCGATCGAGGCAATGGACGAAGACGAGTCGTAAGCGGCGCGCATCCGTTCGGTTATTCTTGCAAAGGGCCGCCCGAGGGCGGTCCTTTCATTTTGCGGCGACAGGCGTTTGCGGGCCGATTGCCGGCGGCGCGCCTATCTGCGTTAATGGACGCCGCCATGACAACCGCGACGCAGGGAGAACCACGCCATGAGCCATATCGGCTTTACCCGCGAAGGCTTTGCCGAATTCCGCGCCAACGACCGGCCCGGCCCCATCCATATGCTCAACCTCGTCAACCTGCGCGAGCGCGCGGAATACGACGACGGGCGCGAGGTAACGGGAAAAGAGGCCTACGCCGCCTATGGCCGCGAAAGCGCCCCGGTGCTGGAACGGGTCGGCGGGCGCATCGTGTGGCGCGGGCGGATGGAACAGATGCTGATCGGCCCGCAAGATGAGCGGTGGGATTTGTGCTTCATCGCCGAGTATCCGGGCCCCGAGGCCTTTGCCACGATGATCAAGGACCCCGACTACCGCCAGGCGATGGTGCACCGGCAGGCCGCGGTGGCGGATTCGCGACTGATCCGCATGGCGCCGCTCAGTGTCGGCACCACCTTCGCCGACTGAGCGGAGGTATGAAAAAACCGCGCGGACGAGATCCCCGCGCGGTCGGTTCTTTCAACTGTGCCGACGATCCGGCCAATGCTCAGGATTGGCTGTCTTCGCCGGTGCTGTCGTTGTCTTCGTCGTTGCCTTCGACGATCTCCGCCAGCTCGTCGTCTTCCGAGGTGGCGGCGCCGATGTCCTCGAACAGCTCGGCGATCTCGAAATCGGCGGCGGCCTCGTCCTCGGCGGCCTGTTCCTGGATCGTCTTGCCCGAGGCCTGCAACTCTGCCTCTTCGGGCGAGCGGGCGACGTTCAGCGTGATCGTGACCATGACCTCGGGGTGCAGGTGCACCTCGACCTCGTGCAGGCCCAGCTCCTTGATCGGCTGGCGGATGATCACCTGCTTGCGATCGACGGTGAAGCCGTCCTCGGTGGCGATATTGGCCGCGTCGCGGGTGCTGACCGAGCCGTAGAGGTTGCCCCCGTCCGAAGCTTGGCGAATCACGATGAACTGCTTGCCGTCCAGTTTGTCGGCCAGCGCCTCGGCTTCCTTGCGGGTTTCGAGGTTCTGCGCTTCGTACTGCGCCTTGCGCGCCTCGAAATCGGCGATGTTGGATTCCGACGCGCTCAGCGCCTTGCCCTGGCGCAGCAGGTAGTTGCGCGCGAAGCCGGGTTTGACATCGACGATGTCGCCCATCTGGCCCAGCTTGGCCACGCGTTCCAGCAGGATAACTTGCATGATGCTCTCTCCTTACTTCACGGCGTAGGGCAGCAGGGCGAGGAAGCGGGCGCGCTTGATCGCGCGCGACAGCTCACGCTGCTTCTTGGCCGACACGGCGGTGATGCGCGAGGGCACGATCTTGCCGCGCTCGGAAATGTACCGCTGCAGCAGCTTGGTGTCCTTGTAGTCGATCTTGGGCGCGTTGTCGCCCGAGAACGGGCAGACCTTGCGGCGGCGGAAAAACGGTTTCGTTGCCATGACTTGCGTCCTTTCCTGAATGGGCCTGTCAGCGACGTTCGCGGCGATCGCCGCGTTCTTCGCGTTTCTGCATCTGGACCGACGGCCCCTCCTGGTGGGCGTCGACCTTGATGGTGAGAACCCGCATGACATCGTCGTGCAGGCGCATCAGGCGTTCCATTTCCTGAACCGCGGCCGCCGGCGCGTCGGTGCGCAGGAAGGCGTAGTGGCCCTTGCGGTTCTTGTTGATCTTGTAGGCCATCGTCTTGACGCCCCAGTACTCGCTGTCGGCGACCGTGCCGCCATTATCCGCGAGAACGGTGCTGAAATGTTCGATCAGGCTTTCGGCTTGCGTATTCGACAAGTCCTGGCGCGAGATGAATACATGCTCGTAAAGCGGCATGTGCACTCCTGTTCTTTTCAGGCGCATTTCAAAGGTGGGTCCTAGCCTTCCGCGACCCATCCACGAGAGACTGCGCGGTTCATTGCTACCTGCGGAAGGAGCCGTTGCCTTACGATGGAACGAAGCGCGACGCAAGCCCGCGCGAGCGCCTGCACAGCGGTGCGGTCGCGATAAGTCCCAACGGCTGCCAAACTGCTGCCGCCTTTGCCCGTCAAGGTGCCTGTGAATTCTTCAACCGTTTTGGCATTGGTAAAGGTTGCGGCATGCGTGCAGTTCACGAACCGACATTCGACGCGATAGAGACAAGCATGCCGGGGCGGCACAGCACGATCGTCGTGCAACGGGGCGCCAACCCCCTGATGGCCGGCGGCACACGCCTGCTGGGCGCGGCGATGGTGCTCGCGGCGATCGGGATGTGGAGCGCGATCGCCGCGCCGGCGGCACCGTACCCGTTCCTAGCACGTCTGGTGATGTCGGTGGTGTTGCTTTGCATCGGGCTGGTGATGATGCAGCCGGTCCGGCGCACGGGCCGGGAGGAAGTACACCTCGACGCGCAGGCCCGCGAGTTGCGCCACGTCCGCCGCGGCCCCGATGGCAGGGTGCGGGAGATGGCGCGCTTCGCCTTCGACGACCTGGGCGGGGTCAGCCTGCGCGGCAACCGCCTTGTGGTGTGGGGCCAGGACGGCGTGGCGCTGATCGAGATGCCGCTGGTTCATGCCACCGACATCGACGACCTGCGCGCTTTGCTCAGGCGCGGGGCGCTCTGAGCGCTGGGTGTTCGTCACCTCACACGAAGTGTTGAACACTGCGGAATTGCGTGGGCCGGCGCGGGCCGCGATGTTACTCTCGGACGATACGAATAACACCTTCAGGAGTTCGATTACATGAAATATCGCGTGACCACCGCCATTGCCGCCGCCCTGCTCAGCGCCACCGCCGCGCAGGCCGAGCCCGAGAAATACATGCTCGACGCCAGCCACAGCCAGGTCGTGTTCAGCTACAACCACCTCGGCTTTTCCACCACCACCAGCATGTTCTCCGGTTTCGAGGGCGAGATCATGTTCGACCAGGACGATCCGGCGAATTCGTCGGTCAGTGTTGCGATGCCGGTGATGTCGCTGCTTACCGGCTGGGAAAAGCGGTTCGAACACTTCATGTCCGACGATTTCTTCGGCGCGTCGGAAGGCGACATGGTGACGTTCGAATCGACCGGTATCGAGGTCACGGGTGACGATACGGCGGTGATTTCCGGCGATCTGACCCTGAACGGGGTGACCAAATCGGTCGATCTGGACGCGCAGCTCAACAAGGCCGGGCAGCATCCGATGGCCGGCAAGGCGTGGGCGGGCTTCGACGCCACCACCACCCTGATGCGCAGCGATTACGACCTCGACAAGTTCGCGCCCGCGATCAGCGACGAGGTGCAGGTCGAGATTTCGATCGAGGCGATGAAGGCCGAGTGATCGGCGCATCTCGGTCGGTACGATGACGGCAAAGGCCGCGCACCCAGGGGTGCGCGGCCTTTTTTCATGGGGTAGCAATGGTATCACTGGCGCGTGGCGGTCAGCGACACCTCGACGTCGACGTCGAACGCCAGCGTGCCTTCGTCCTCGACCCCTTCGCCGATATCGTATTCGCGCCGGTCGAGCGTGGCATCGCCGGACATCGCGGCGCGCTGGGCGTCCAGGTTCAGCGTGAACGGCAGGGTCACGGGCATGGTTTCGCCCTTGAGCGTCAGTTCGCCTTCGGCCACGAAGTTGCCCGCCCCCTCGGCGCGCAGGATGTCGGCCGTGAAGGTGGCCTCGGGGTAGTCCTCGGCGGCGAAGTAATCCGGCCCCATGGCCTGGTCGGTGACCGAGCCCAGCGTCAGCGAGGGAATCGCGATGGTCACCTCGACGCGGCCGTTCTTTTCGCGGTCGGGATCGTCGGCAAAGGTGATGTCGGCCTGCCAGTTGGCGAATTCACCGGTGACGGTGTTCCCCATCTGGGTGATCGAGATGGCGAGCGTTCCCTCCTCGACCTGCCAGTTGCCGGCCCCGGCCTGTTGCGCGGGCAGGGTGGCCCCGGTGCCGGCCTTGCCGCCGAGCACCGGCGCCAGCCCCGCGCCCAGCACGCCGGCCCAGATTGCCATCGCGGCCAATACCGGCAGGGTGTGCCCCGGTTGCGCGGTGCTGGGCGCGGCATCCGCGCGGCCCGACAGCATGCGCCGCAGCGTTGCGTCGCGATCGAACAGGTGGTGTTTCAGCGCCCCCGCCACATGCAGCGTGATCGCCACGATCAGCACCCGAGAGGCGAGGTAATGCACCCACCCGGCGGTGCCGGCCACCGCCGTATCCTGCGGCACGAAGGGCAGCGTCTGTCCGAACGGCCACCAGATCGGGGCAAACCCGGTTTCGGCCGCGTGCGTGACCCAGCCCGCCAGCGGGGTGATCAGCATGGCGGCGTAAAGCACCCAGTGCACGGTTTCGGCCAGCATCGCCTCGGCCCGGTGATCGCCGTTCAGAAGCCCCGGCTTGGGCTGCGACAAGGCCCATGCGATGCGGCCGAGCGCGACGAAAAAGGCGCTGATGCCGATGGTCTTGTGCAGCGAGAACACCAGCGCCGCGCGGTCGATCTCCGCTTGGCCGGCTTCGCCGCCGCTGCCGCGGATATCAAAGGCCAAGTCGGCGCCGATCAGGCCCAGAGGTATCGCGGTCAGGATCAGCAGCGCGGTGATCCAGTGAAAGGTCTTGGTCACCGTGCCATAGGCGGTCGGGGTGCTGGTTAGCGGCATGTGTCGCTCCGTGTGTCGTCGTCGCATCGATCCTAGGTAGTTCGCCCGCCCGGTGCAAAGGCGGCTCTACGCACAGCCCGCGTGCGCTGGCGCGCGGTTGGCGTTGCGTGGCGCGCGCTTGCGCGGTAACTGGGCACAAAGGTCAACTGGAGGATCACATGAGCCGCGCATTCGTATTTCCGGGGCAGGGGGCACAGACAATCGGCATGGGGCGGGAACTGGCGCAGGCCTACCCGGCCGCGAAGGCGGTGTTCGACGAGGTGAACGAGGCGCTTGGGCAGGACCTGTCGGCGCTGATATGGGAGGGCGCGCAGGACACGCTGACCCTGACCGAGAATGCCCAGCCGGCGCTGATGGCCACCTCGCTGGCGGCGCTGCGCGCGCTTCAGGCCGAAGGGGTGACGCCGGCGCAATCGGCGGCGTTCGTGGCCGGGCATTCGCTGGGGGAATATTCGGCGCTGGCCGCCGCCGGGGCGCTGAGCATCGGCGATGCGGCGCGGCTGTTGCGCCTGCGCGGGCGTGCCATGCAGCAGGCCGTGCCGGTGGGCGAGGGCGCCATGGCGGCGATCCTGGGGCTCGACCTGGACACCGTGGCGCAGGTGGCCGGCGAGGCCGCGCAGGGCGAGGTCTGCCAGGCCGCCAACGACAACGACCCCGCGCAGGTGGTCGTTTCCGGCAACAAGGCGGCGGTGGAACGCGCCGTCGAGATCGCCAAGGCCCGCGGCGCGAAGCGGGCCATGCTGCTGCCGGTCAGCGCACCGTTTCATTGCGCGCTGATGGCGCCCGCCGGCCGCGCCATGGCGGCCGCCCTGACCGAGGTCGAGATCGCCGCGCCGGTGCCGCCGCTGGTGGCCAACGTGTCGGCCGAGGCCGAAACCGACCCCGACCGCATCCGCGCGCTGCTGGTCGATCAGGTGACCGGCCGCGTGCGCTGGCGCGAAAGCGTGTCGTGGATGGCCGCGCAGGGCGTCACCGAGATCTGGGAAATCGGCGCCGGAAAGGCGCTGTCGGGCATGATACGGCGCATCGACCGTGCGATCGCGTGCCGCGCCATCGGCACGCCGCAAGAGGTGGCCGAGGCCGCCGCCAGCCTGCAAGCCTGACACCCGGGCCACGCCCGGCCACAGCCAAGCCAAGGAGAGCAAGATGTTTGATCTGACCGGAAAATGCGCGCTGGTGACCGGCGCATCGGGGGGTATCGGCGGTGCCATCGCGCGCGCGCTGCACGGCGCCGGGGCGACGGTGGCGCTCAGCGGCACGCGGGTGGCCCCGCTAAAGGAACTGGCCAGCGAACTGGGCGCGCGGGCGCATGTGGTGCCGTGCGATCTGTCCGACGCGGCCGCCGTCGATGCGCTGCCCAAGCAGGCGGCCGAGGCCATGGGCGGCCTCGACATCCTGGTCAACAACGCCGGTATCACCCGCGACCAGGTATTCATGCGCATGTCCGATGACGACTGGCAAAGCGTGCTCGATGTGAACCTGACCGCCACCATGCGCCTGTGCCGCGCCGTGGTGCGCCCGATGATGAAGGCCCGCTGGGGCCGGATCGTCAACATCAGCTCGGTGGTGGGCGCCACCGGCAACCCGGGCCAGGCCAATTACGCCGCTGCCAAGGCCGGCATGGTGGGCATGACCAAGTCGATCGCCGCCGAAGTGGCCAGCCGCGGCATAACCGCCAACGCCGTCGCGCCCGGCTTCATCGCCACACCGATGACCGAGGCGCTGAGCGACGATCAGAAGACGCGGATCAATGCCCAGATTCCCGCCGGCCGCATGGGCGCGCCCGAGGATATCGCCGCGGCGGTCATCTACCTGGCGAGCGCCGAGGCGGGTTACGTCACCGGCGCCACGCTGCACGTAAACGGCGGCATGGCGATGCTTTGAAACATGCCCGCGCGGGCATGTGCAGCGGCGCCGCAGAACGGGGTCGAAAGCGTTTGCGCGGCGTAAATCATGTGCTATAGGCGGCGCAGCTATTTCGGGGGCGCGGGTCGCGCTGCCGGTTTTCCCGGCTTGCGGGACCAAGAGCCGCCCTTTACACAGGGCAAAGCGAACGCCGTCCCCGCGGGCGAGGGCAGGAACCGGGCATGTTGCCCAACAGAATGAGGACTGGAATCATGAGCGACATCGCAGACCGCGTCAAAAAGATCGTTGTGGAGCACCTGGGTGTTGAAGAGGGCAAGGTCGTGGAGAATGCCTCGTTCATCGACGACCTCGGCGCCGACAGCCTGGACACCGTCGAACTGGTGATGGCCTTCGAAGAAGAGTTCGGCATCGAGATCCCCGACGACGCTGCCGAGACGATCCAGACCTTCGGTGATGCGGTGAAATTCATTACCGAGGCATCCTGAGCCGCGGCAGATCGCATATTCTGGAAAGGGGCCCGCGTCGCTGACGGCGTGGGCCCTTTTTCATGCGTGGCGTGAACGGGCGCCCGGATGCCGATTTGGAGATATCGGCCGAATCCGTTACGCTGCACGCTCTCGGACGGCCCGGTCGCGACCGGTGGCAGGAACACGCCCGAAACATCAAGGAAAGTCGGCGCCATGATCATCTACCCGACCATCGAACTGAAAGACGGTAAATGCGTTTCGCTTTCCCGCGGGCGCCTGGAGGAGCCCGAGATCTGGCATGTCGACCCGGTCGAGACGGCGCGCGGTTTCGCCCATGCCGGGGCGTCATGGATGCATGTCACCGATATCGACGCACTGGCCGGCGAGGGCGACAACAACGAGCTGATCGAAGAGATCATCCGCGCTGCGGGCATCCCGGTGCAGATTGGCGGCGGCTTTCGCTCGCGCGAGCGGGTGACGCAATGGATCGACCGCGGCGCGGGCCGCGTGGTGATCGGCACCATGGCCGTGCACGACCCCGATTTGCTGCGCGAACTGGCCAAGTATTACCCCGACCAGATCGTGCTGGCGCTGGACGTTTTCCAGGACCATGTGATGGCCGACGGATGGCGCATGGCCTGCGCCTTCTCGCCCGAGGTTTATCTGCGCGCATTCGAAAGCGCGCCGCTGGCGGGCGTGATCGTGACCGACATCGACGCCGACATCGCCGACCAGGATGGCCGTATCGGGGTGATCTCGGGGCTGGCGGCGCAAACCCGGCACCCGGTCATCGCGCGCGGGACGGTGCGCAATACCGACGACGTGGCGCGGTTGAAATACGTCAACAATATCGCCGGCACGCTGATCGGCCGGGCGCTGATGTCGCGCGATATCGACCTGGCCGAGGCGCTCGCCGTCGCGCAACCGGCCCCCGAGCCGACGGCGGACTTTCAGTAATCGCAAACCGCGCCGGGCCGGCGCGATGGTCTTGCCCCCCGGGGGGAAGCCGCGCTAAGAGCGGGTCAACCACGCTTTGGAGAGGGCATTATCATGCGTCGAGTTGTCGTCACGGGCCTTGGACTGGTCACGCCGTTGGCCTGCGGTGTCGAGGAAAGCTGGTCGCGCCTGCTGGCCGGGGAATCGGGCGCAGGGCCGATCAGGCGCTTCGACACGTCGCGCGTGACCACGACATACGCCTGCGAGGTGCCGCTGGGTGATGGCAGCGACGGCAGTTTCAACGCCGACGACTGGATGGAACCGAAGGAGCGCCGCAAGGTCGACGATTTCATCCTCTACGGCATCGCCGCGGCGGACCAGGCGGTGCGCGATGCCGGCTGGACACCCGAGGACGAGGTCAGCCGCGAGCGCACCGGCGTGATGATCGGGTCCGGGATAGGCGGCTTGCAGTCGATCGAGCAGACGACGCTGATGATGGCCGAGAAGGGGCCGCGGCGGGTCAGCCCGTTTTTCATCCCCGGGGCGCTGATCAACCTCATCAGCGGCCATGTCAGTATCCGTTACGGGTTCAAGGGGCCCAACCACGCGGTCGTCACCGCCTGTTCCACCGGCGCGCACGCCATCGGTGACGCGGCGCGTCTGATCCAGTGGGGCGATGCCGACGTGATGGTCGCCGGTGGCGCCGAGGCGGCGATCTGCGAGATCGGGATCGCCGGGTTCAATGCTTCCAAGGCGCTGTCCACCAAGCGCGCCGATGACCCAACGACCGCCAGCCGCCCCTATGACGCCGACCGCGACGGGTTCGTCATGGGCGAGGGCGCGGGGGTTGTCGTGCTTGAAGATTACGACCACGCTGTCGCCCGCGGCGCGCCCATCTATGCCGAGGTGCTGGGCTATGGGATGTCGGGCGATGCCTACCACATCACCGCGCCGGCGCCCGATGGCGATGGCGGTTTCCGGTCGATGAAGGCGGCGCTGGAGCGCGCGGGCCTGGCACCCGGCGCGGTGGATTACATCAACGCGCACGGCACCTCGACCATGGCCGACGTGATCGAACTGGCGGCGGTCGAACGCCTGATGGGCGACGCGGCGGACAAGGTGACGATGAGTTCGACGAAATCCGCCACCGGCCACCTGCTGGGGGCGGCGGGCGCGATCGAGGCGATCTTCTCTATCCTGGCGCTGCGCGACCAGGTGGTGCCGCCGACGATCAACCTTGACAATCCGGCGGTGGACTCCGTGATCGACCTGGCGCCAAATGCCAAGCGCGAACGCGCCGTGAACGTGGCGCTTTCCAACAGCTTCGGCTTTGGCGGCACCAATGCCAGCCTGGTACTCGGGAAAGTCATCTGATGTGGCGAAATATTGCTTCCAACGCGCTGACATTGCTGATTGTTCTGGCCTTTCTCGCGGGCGGCGTGATTCTTTGGGGCAAAAGCCAGTACAGCGCCACCGGCCCGCTGGAAGACCCGATTTGCCTGGAGGTCGAGCGCGGCGCGACGATGACCGGCATCAGCCGCAAGCTCGAGGCGCAGGGGGCCGTCACGAGCGGCTTCATCTACCGCGTGGGCACCGATTATTCAGAACTCAGCGACGACCTCAAGGCGGGCAGCTTCCTGGTCCCCGAAGGTGCCTCGATGGCCGAGATCGCCGACATCGTCACGCGCGGCGGTGGTAGCACCTGCGGCACCGAGATCCTGTATCGGGTCGGCATCGCCGACACCCGCATCGAGTTGCGTGAACTCGACCCGAAAACCGTTCAATACCAGACTGTTGCTGAGCATAGTTTAGGCTCAGAGGAACCGCGGCCCGAGGCCTTTTCGGAAGCGCGCGCCGGCACTGGCCTGCGCCACCGGCTGGCCATGGCCGAGGGTGTCACGAGTTGGCAGGTCAGCCGGGCGCTCGACGCGATCGAAATCCTGGCGGGCGGGCTCGACGCGCCGCCCGCGGAAGGCACGCTGGCGCCCGACAGCTACGAACTGCGGCGCGGCGAGACTCGCCAGGAAGTGATCGAGAGGATGCAGGAAAAACAGCAGTTCATTCTCAACGCCGCATGGCGGGAGCGCGCCGACGACCTGCCGCTGGAAACCCCGCAGGAGGCGTTGATCCTGGCGTCGATCATCGAGAAGGAAACCGCGCTGCCCGAGGAGCGGCGGCAGGTCGCCAGCGTTTTCGTCAACCGCCTGAAAGCCGACATGCGCCTGCAGACAGACCCGACGGTGATCTACGGTATCACCGAGGGCCAGAAGCCGCTTGGCCGGGGCTTGTTGCAAAGTGAACTTCGCCGTGAAACCCCATGGAATACTTACGTGATCGACGGATTGCCACCAACGCCGATCGCCAATCCGGGCCGCGCCAGCATCGAGGCGGCACTGGACCCGGCGCCGACCGAATACCTGTATTTCGTGGCCGATGGCAGCGGCGGGCATGCCTTTGCCGAGACGCTGGCCGAGCACAACGCCAACGTCCGCAAGTGGCGCCGCATCGAAACCGAACGCAACGGCGACTGAACGCGCAAGCCCCGGCGCGGTGAGGCGCCGGGGCTGTACGTTTTGTCACGGGTACGTGTACGGATCGCGGCCGACCGCGTGTCCGGTCGTGCGGCGGATGGGCGCGGCCCGCCGGTGGGCGCTCAACCCAGCAGCGCGCGCACCCTGTCGGCCACGGCTTGCGCGGTGATGCCGAATTTCTCGTAGAGCACCTCCGCCGGGGCCGAGGCGCCGAAGCTGTCCATGCCGACGAAATCGGCCCTGGCCTCGCGCCCGCGCTCTCCGCAAAGCCACCTGTCCCAGCTTTGCCGCACACCGGCCTCGACGCCGACGCGTACCGGGCCGCCGGGCAGGACGCGCTTGCGCACGGCCGCATCGGCCTCGGCGAACAGCTCCATGCAGGGCATCGAGACGACGCGCGTGCCGATGCCATCGGCTTCGAGCATGGTGCGCGCCTCCATGGCGATGGCCACTTCCGAGCCGGTGGCGATCACGATTGCCTGGCGCTTTCCCGTCGCCTCGGCCAGCACGTAGGCGCCCTGGGCCACCATGTTGCGGTTGCGGTGCTCGGTGCGCAACGTGGGCACCCCCTGGCGCGTCAGCGACAGGACCGAGGGCGTTTCGGTCGAGGTCAGCGCCAGTTCCCACGCCTCGGCCGTTTCGACCGTGTCGCAGGGGCGAAAGACGCGGGTATTGGGCGTGGCGCGGCTGATGGCGAGGTGTTCCACCGGCTGGTGGGTGGGGCCATCCTCGCCCAGGCCGATGCTGTCATGGGTCATGACATAGCTCACCGGCAGCCGCATCAGCGCCGACAGCCGCATCGCCGGGCGCGCGTAGTCGGTGAAACACATGAAGGTGCCGCCATAGGGACGCACGCCACCATGCAGGGCCATGCCGTTCATCGCCGCGGCCATGGCGTGTTCGCGGATGCCGTAATGGATGTAGCGGCCCTTGCGGTTGCCCTCGTCGAACACGCTCAGGTCGGCGGTGCGGGTGTTGTTCGACCCGGACAGGTCGGCCGAGCCGCCCACGGTTTCCGGCGCGATGGGGTTAATGATCTCGAGCACCATCTCGCTGGATTTGCGGGTGGCCACCTTGGGCGCTTCGTCGCTGATCTGGCGTTTCAGCGCCTTGATCCGCGCCGACAGCTTCTTGGGCGCCGAGCCGGCCTGGATGCGGGCGAACTCGTCGCGGCGGCGCGCCGGCAGTGCTGCCAGCCGTTCGGCCCAGGCGGCGCGCTCGCTCGCGCCGCGGCGGCCGATTTCCTCCCACTGGGCCTTGATGTCGTCGGGCACGACGAAGGGCGCGGCGGTCCAGCCGTAGGCGGCCTTGGTATCCGAAATCAGCGCAGGGTCGGTCAGCGCGCCGTGGCCCTTGGCGGTGTCCTGCGCCGCCGAGCCGAGCGCGATATGCGTCTTGCAGGCGATCATCGAGGGCTTGCGCGCCGCCTTTGCCGCCGCCAGCGCGGCGTCGATGGCATCGGGGTCGTGGCCGTCGATTTCCTGCACATGCCAGCCGGCGGCGCGGAAACGTTGCACCTGGTTGGTGCGGTCGGCCAGATCGACCTTGCCGTCGATGGTGATGCTGTTGTTGTCCCACAGGACCACCAGCTTGCCCAGGCGTTGACGCCCGGCCAGCGCGATCGCCTCGTGGCTGACCCCTTCCATCAGGCAGCCGTCGCCGGCGATGACATAGGTCATGTGATCGACGATCTTGCGGCCATAGCGGGCGCGCTGGATTTCCTCGGCGATGGCAAAGCCGACGGCGTTGGCGATTCCCTGGCCCAGCGGGCCGGTGGTGGTCTCAACGCCGCTGGCATGGCCGTATTCGGGGTGCCCGGCGGTGCGCGCGCCCCACTGGCGGAAATTGCGCAGCTCGTCCATCGGCATGTCGGCATAGCCGGTCAGGTGCAGCAGCGAATACAACAACATCGAGCCGTGCCCGGCGCTGAGGATGAAGCGGTCGCGATCGGGCCAGTGCGGATCGGCGGCGTCGAACTTGAGGTGGCGCGCGAACAGAACCGTGGCGACATCGGCCATGCCCATGGGCATGCCGGAGTGGCCCGAATTGGCGGCGGCGACCGCGTCGAGCGTGAGCGCGCGGATGGCTGCCGCCCGCATCCAGTGGTCGGGGTGCGTGTTGCGAAGGGTGGGTATGTCCACGGGCTGAGATCCTCTGGTATGGCTGCGACTGGCTGCTCAATACCAGCCCGGCGGCGAAGATCAAGCGTACCGGCGCCCCGGGCGTGGCGCGAAGCGGTCGCAAGGGGGAAGCATTTCGCGCGCCGATTGGCTAAACTCGGGCGCAAGGCATGGGGCGGTTGATTCGTTGCCCGAAGCTTTGCCAGAACGGGGATTAGGGACGATGAGCGAAACCAGCGGCAGCGATGACATCACCGAGCTTGAACGCCGGCTGACCGCGGCGATGGACCGGATCGGCCAGGGGGTCGAGGCGCTGTCGGAACGCGCCGCCGACGCCGCCGAAACAGCCGAAACGGCCGCACCCGAGGCGGGCGGCGGCGATACGGCGCCCCCGGCCGTTGGGGCCGACGACGCGGGCGGCGAGGACGTCGCGCGCCTGCGCCAGGAGCTTGAGGACGAGCGGCTGGTGAGTGCGCAGCTCGAAGAGCGGATCAAGGCGCTGCACCGCAAGCACGACGCGCGCATGGCAGAGTTGGAGAAAGACCTCGGCGCGGCGCGCACGGCGTTGTCGGAAATGGGCGAGGCGCTGGAGACGCTCAAGGCGAAAAGCGACGCCCTGCACCGCAACGCCGAGGCGCTGCGCGCCGCCGAGGGCAAGGCGGGGGCGGATTTGCTGGACAACAGCCTGCGCGACGAGTTGGAGACATTGCGCGCCGCGCGTGCCGCCGACGTCGCCGAGGCGCGCGCCATAAAGGCGGCGCTGGAGCCGCTGCTGAGCGATGACGCGAAGGAGGCGAACTGATGCCCGAAGTCGAGATCCGGATCGGGGGACGGTCGTTCGAGGTGTCCTGCCAGGAGGGCGAAGAGCAGTTCCTGCACGCCGCCGCGGCGATGCTGGACACCGAGGCCTCGGTCCTGAGCAAGCAGATCGGGCGGCTGCCGGAATCGCGGATGCTGCTGATGGCGGGGTTGATGCTGGCCGACAAGACCGCCGGTTTCGAGGACAACCTGCGCGAAAAGACCGAAAAGATCGCCAAGCTGGAATCCGAACTGGAAAAGCTGCGCTCGGCCCCGGCGCCCGAACCCGAGCGCGTCGAGGTGCCGGTGGTGCCCGCCAAGGTGACCGACGCGCTGGCCGAACTGGCTGCGCGGGCCGAATCGCTGGCCGACCGGGTCGAGGAAAACGCCAAGGGCGCCAAGGGCTGAGTGCCGCGCCTGGTGCGCCGGGGGCGGCGCAACGGGGTCAGGGGGCCGCGCCGGGATTCGCGGCCAGGGCCGGACCGGTGCGGAAATACGACACGTTGCTGGTGAAGGTGCTGTCCGGGCTCATGCGGATCAGCCGCGTGTCGGGCGCGTCGATCCGCGCCACGGTGTCGACGAACCACGGGTTCCAGCCATCTTCGGGGCCGAGGTATTTGCCCAGCAGGCGGCGGAAAAGCGCCGGGCGCGTTGCCACCACTGCGGCGCGGCCGCGCATCCCGAGGTGCAGCAGGATACCGCCGGGCCCGTCGAACTCGACGATTTCGACCGCGCAGCGCGGATCATGCCGCAGGCGCCGGGCGGAGCTGCCGCCCTCGGTCGCGGGTATCCACAGCGCGCCGTCCTCCCACAAGAACCAGACCGGCGCGTTTCGTGGTGCGCCGTCGTGGGTGGTCGTGGCGAGGTTGGCCATCAGCGGCTTGTGCAGCAGGGCCTCGGGCGGGAAGGTGTGGCTCATGCAGCCAACATGGCACGGGAGCGACCGGCGCGGCAATGCCGCCGGGGCGAGCACAGTGGGCTGCCCGCGGCAAGCGCTGCTCAGACCTCGCGCCAGAAGGCGGGCGTCAGCAGGACCAGCACCGTCAGCATTTCCAGCCGGCCCAGGAGCATGCCCGCCACGAGCAGCAGTTTCGCCGAATCCCCGAGCGGCGCAAAGCTTCCCGCCGGGCCGATCACCGGGCCGATACCGGGGCCGACATTGGTCAGCGACGTAAGCGCGCCGCTGAGCGCGGTCTGGAAATCCAGCCCCAGCAGCCCGAGCGCGAAGGCCAGGCAGGCCAGGGTCAGCGCGAAGATGGTGAAATAGGAGATCACGCCCGACATCACGTCATCCTCGACCTTGCGGCCTTCGTAGCGGATCGTGGATACGGCGTTGGGAAGGGGGATCTTGCGGATCTCGGCGTGGGCGGCACGCAACAGGATGATCCAGCGCATCGACTTGACCCCGCCCGAGGTGGAGCCGGTGCAGCCGCCGGCGAAGGTAAGCATGAAAAACGCGGCCACCGCGAACGGCCCCCAGAGGGTGTAGTCGGTCGTGGCGTAGCCGGTCGTCGTGATGACGGAGACCACGTTGAACGCCACCAGCCGCAGCGCATCGAGCACCGGCGTGCCGGTCGTCAGGGTCAGCCACAGGCTGATGCAGGCGATCACCGCCGCCAGCGTCCACAGAAGCGCCATCACCTGTTCGCTGCGCAGCCGGTGGCGCAGCAGCACCCGGAGATACCACGCGAAGGGCAACGCGCCCATCACCATGAAAACGACCGCGACCCATTGCAGAAAGGCGCTGTCGAACTGGCCGAACGAGGAATCCGAGGTCGAATACCCCCCGGTGGACACTGTCGTCATGGCGTGGGCGGCGGCATTGAACACCGACATGCCGCCGATGCGATAGAGCATTGCGCACAGCGCCATGAGCGCGGCGTAGACGACCAGCGTGCCGAAGGCAAAGCGCGCGGCGTTGCCCAGTTCCTTGTCGGTCTTGTCGGAACTTTCGGTGCGGAAAAGCTGCATCCCGCCGACCTTGAGGATCGGCAGCAGCGCGATGCCCACGACGATGAACCCGATACCGCCCATCATCTGCATCATCGCCCGCCACATCAGGATGCCGTGCGGGGTGTCGTCGAGCCCGGTCATCACCGTCGATCCGGTGGTGGTGAACCCCGAGGTCGCCTCGAACAGCGCATCGACCGGCGACATAGACCACAGATAGAGCGGCAGCGCCCCGGCGATGGCCGCCGTCAGCCAGATCGAGGTGGTCAGCAGGAAGGTTTGCAGCCGGCGCAAGCCGGTGAACGCGCCGTAAGTGACGAGCGCCAGCGCCCCCCCGACCATGCCGGTGATCAGCGCCGAGGTGGCGAAAACGCCGGCGGTGGCGGGAAACAACGCCGCGTCAAGCAGCATCAACGCGGCCATGAACAGCAGGATCAGCCCGTTGACGAAGACCACGAAGTTCATGCGTTGCCCCTCATGCCGGCGCTGCCCGCTCACCGGCGCGCGTCCGACATGGGATAGCGTGACCGGGGCGCGCAGGCAATCATGCAGATGACGGGGGTGTTTCCTGATCCGCCCGCGCCCTGGTGTCCACCACCTGGTACAAGGTGCTCAATGGCCCTTTCCGGCCCTTTCCGGATGAGGTGGATGGCTCCTGCTCCACCGGCATCAAACGTGCCAAAGTGCAGTTGTCATTGACTGCGAGGAAAGGAGCCACCCGATGACAGTAAAGACTGTGGGCCTGGATTTGGCCAAGGACGTATTTCAAGTTCACGGGATTTCGGAGAATGGCCGCGTCATATTCAACAGAGCCATCAAACGCGCGAAGCTGCTCGCCTTTTTTGAGGCACTTCCGCGCTGCACCGTTGGCATGGAGGCATGCGGATCGTCCCATCACTGGGGGCGAGCGCTGCGCAAGCTTGGGCACGACGTGAAGCTTATGCCCGCCGGCTACGTCAAGCCTTACGTGAAGCGCGGCAAAAACGATGCTGTGGATGCCGAGGTAGATGGGATGGTTGCCGCCCTCCCCTGACG
>NZ_JAGXFK010000090.1 GCF_024637375.1 Sediminimonas sp.
CATATCGTCGGCAGCGTCAGATGTGTATAAGAGACAGCCACCACGCGCCGCGCCGCCGCCGCTGGTGGCCGACCGCGCCGGCGGTGCGATTTCGGGCGCCGTTCCGGTGCCGCGCGCTGGTGCGGCCGGCTTGGCGGGGGTGGATGGTTTGCGGGCATGCGTCGTGGCGGCGGCGGGCTTGCCGCCCGGCTTGGGCTGCGGTTTCGTCGCCGCTTGCGGTGTGCCGCGCTTGCCCGCTGCCTTGGCGGCGGTGCCCTTGCCACCCGTGTTGCCCAGGCCGAAGGTCAGGCGCGGGGTGGCCTTGGCAACCAGCGTGCGTGCCATCGCCTTCGGGTCGACGCCCTTGTCGGCATCGCTGCCCTCTGCCTGACGGCGCGATGAGAACGCCGGCGCCGGCGTCGGCTTGGCGGTGGCGGCGGCCTTGCGTGGCGGCTCGGGCGGATCGGCAACCGGTTTCTTGCCGGCGGTCGCAGCACCCTCGGGCGGTTGCGAGAATGGCTGTGGCGGCGCGGGGGGCGTTGTCTCCTCGGTGGCCGTTTCCGTCGACGGAAGGTGCGCCATGCCGACGATGCGGATCGCCTCGGCGTCGCGCTCCATCGGTGCCTCGGCACCGGCGCAATTGCCGAAATAGGGTTCCCCTACAAAGGCATCCTCGGATGGGGTGGCGACGAAGCCCAGTGGGCCGAACTTGTGCTCGGTGGCGAAGGTTTCGGCCTCTTCGAGCGTCTCGCGCGCCACGGCGGCGACATGGGTGCGTGCGCCGTCGACCGACCAGTCGATGCGCAACTGTTCCAGTGTATAGGGCGTCGCGCCATCAAGCGCCGCGCGTGCGGCCCGCTCGCGCGCCACGTCGTCGGCGCCGGGCGTATCGAGCGTGATATAGCGAATCTGTTCGTTCGGGATCACCAGCTTGCAGTGCAGGCCGCCGCTGTCGAGTTGCAGCGCGGTGCGCCGCAGAACCGCCAGTTCGCCGGCCAGGTCGTCGGCGTTCAGGTCCACCTCGCCCACGAGGTGCCAGCCCGAAGGCACGCGGTGCAACAGGCCAATACCGTCAAAGGACAGGGTCAACGCGAAGTTCGGTTTCATGACTTTGGTCTTATCATCCCCCCGCGCGGCCGTGGAGTCCGTCGCATCAATCGGTTCTTGTTACAGCAGCTTTTCGCGCAGGGAAAGGGATGGCGCATATTCCGCTTGCCTGCGCTGCCGCGAATGAGATCCTTGGCCATGGTAACAAGGAGAATCGCCATGCGAAACAGGTTCCTGATCGCAATGATCGTCGCCCTCTTGCTTCCCTTCGCCGCGCAGGCCGGCGACGAGGAGTCCCGCCGTATCAGCGTTTCCGGGCAGGGCAGCGTCGATCTTGCCCCCGACATGGCGGTGATCGACCTTGGCGTGACCCACCGCGACCTGCAGGCCGCCGCCGCCCTGCGCAAGACGTCGCGCGCAGCCGCGGCGATGCTCGAACGGCTTTCGGAGCTGGGGGTTGAGGCACGCGATGTGCAGACGTCGTCGCTGTCGCTGAGGGCGGTCTGGGAAAAGCCCAGGGATGATGCCCGGCGCGTTCATGCGGGCTTCGAGGCGTCGAACATGATCACCGTGCGCCTGCGCGATCTGGATATCGTGGGCGAGGCGCTGGATCTGCTGGTCGCCGACGGCGCCAACCAGTTGAACAATATCCGCTTTGCGCTGGAGGATCCGCAAGACGCAATGGACGAAGCACGCCGCCGCGCCGTGGCCGACGCGGTGCGCCGGGCAGAAATCCAGGCCCGCGCCGCCGGCGTGAGCGTGGGTGACGTTTTGTCGATCGACGAATCCGGCGCCCGGGTGCCTCAGTTCCGCGACACGCGCATGGAGATGGCGCAGGCCGCCCCCGTGCCCGTCGCGGGCGGTGAGGTGGGCGTCAGCGCGTCGGTGTCGATGGTGTTCGAACTGGTCGAGGCCGAGTGAAGCGGGGCGCCTCGGCCCCGCCTCACGGCTCGTATCACGCGGTGGCCTTGGCCAATGCCTGGTCGAGGTCGCGGATCAGGTCGTCGGCGTCCTCGATCCCGATCGAGATGCGCACCACGTCCGGCCCGGCGCCGGCGGCGATCTGCTGCTCCTCGGTCAGTTGCCGGTGCGTGGTGCTGGCCGAATGGATCACCAGGCTGCGCGTGTCGCCCAGGTTGGCAACATGGCTGAACAGCTCGAGGCTCTCGACCAGTTTCACGCACGCCGCATAGCCGCCCTTGAGCGCGATGGTGAACAACCCGCCGGTGCCCTTGGGAAACAGCCGCGCCGCGCGGTCGTGATAGGGCGAGGAGGGCAGCCCGGCATAGGTGACGGCCGCGATGCGCGGATCGGCCTCCAGCCACTCGGCCACTTTCTGGGCGTTCTCGGTGTGGCGCTGCATGCGCAGCGACAGCGTCTCGATCCCCATCAGCGTGTAATGCGCCGCCTGCGGGTTCATCGTCATCCCCAGATCGCGCAGGCCGATCGCGATGCTGTGGAACGTGAAGGCGAGATTGCCGAACGTCTCGTGGAACTTGAGGCCGTGATAGGCGGGCTCGGGTTCGCTGAGCGACGGAAACTTGCCCGACGCCGACCAGTCGAAGCGCCCCGAATCGACCACCACGCCGCCGGTCACCGTGCCGTTGCCGGTCAGATACTTGGTCATCGAATGCACCACCAGCGTGGCGCCGTGCTCGATCGGCTTGCACAGGTAGGGGGTGGCGCTGGTGTTGTCGACGATCAGCGGCAGCCCGGCCTTGTCGGCCACCGCGGCGATTGCCGGCAGGTCGGTGACGTAACCGCCGGGGTTGGCGATGGATTCGCAGAACACCGCGCGGGTGTCGTCGTCGATGGCTGCCGCGACGGCCTCGACGTCGTCGAAATCGACGAACCGGGCCGACCAGCCAAAGCGTTTGATCGTCTGGCTGAACTGGGTGATCGAGCCGCCGTAAAGCCGGGTCGAGACCACCACGTTCAGCCCCGGCCCCATCAGCGGGAACAGCGCCATGATCTGTGCCGCGTGTCCCGACGAGCAGCACACCGCGCCGACGCCGCCTTCCAGCGTGGCCATGCGTTCCTGCAACACCGCCACCGTCGGGTTGGTCAGGCGCGAATAGATATAGCCGACCTCTTGCAGGTTGAAGAGCGCCGCGGCGTGATCCGCATCGCGGAACACGTAGGCGGTCGTCTGGTAGATCGGGGTCTGGCGGGCGCCGGTGGCCGGGTCGGGCCGGGCGCCGGCGTGAACCTGCAACGTGTCGAAGCCGTAACCGGGTGCGTCGTCTGTCATGGAATGTCCCTCCTTGCTCTTGTCACCCAAATCACTAATCCATGGGGGGCGGGGCGACAACGCGACAATGACGGCGAAAGGACGAAGAATGCGACCGGCGTTTCATTTGGCATATCACGTTCGCGACCTGGGCGCGGCAAGGGAATTCTATTCCGGCCTGCTGGGCGCGACCGAGGGGCGCAGCACCGACACATGGGTCGATTTCGATTTCTTCGGCCACCAGCTCAGCCTGCACCTGGGCGCGCCGTTCGCCACCACCGATACCGGCCGCGTGGGCGATCACATGGTGCCGATGCCGCACCTGGGCGTCGTGCTGCCGCTGGGCGAATGGCGCGCGCTGGCCGATCGGCTGACGGCGGCGGGGGTGGATTTCATCCTCCCGCCCTCGGTGCGGTTCGAAGGCGAGCCGGGCGAGCAATGGACGATGTTCTTCCGCGACCCCAGCGGCAACCCGATCGAGATCAAGGGCCTGGCCTCGGAAGACGGGCTTTTCGCCCGCTGAGCCCCGCCCCGGGCGCGGCGGCACGGGGCCGGACGCGCGCAATGCCGCTTTGCCGCGCTGCCGCGTCGTTTTGCTACGCGATGGCCCGTGAAGTTCTGCCAATTCTGCTCGCGACCCGCGAAATCGGCGCCGCGCCGCGCATTCCTTTCAAGAATCTTTCCCGCGACCGCCACCAAACTGTTGCTCTGCGTTGCGGCATGACGCTACCACATCGCAACGCGCCCGCCCGGACACCAAGACAGGAGCCCGACAGATGCCCGAGTTCAGAAAGATCCTCATCGCCAACCGCGGCGAGATCGCCATCCGCGTGATGCGCGCGGCCAACGAACTGGGCAAGAAAACCGTGGCCGTCTTCGCCGAGGAAGACAAGCTGAGCCTGCACCGCTTCAAGGCGGACGAGGCGTATCGCATCGGCGACGGGATGGGGCCGGTCGCGGCTTACCTGTCGATCGATGAGATCATCCGCGTAGCCCGCGAGGCCGGCGCCGACGCGATCCATCCGGGCTATGGGCTGCTGTCGGAAAACCCCGATTTCGTCGATGCCTGCACCGCCGCCGGGATCACCTTCATCGGGCCACGAGCGGAGACCATGCGCGCGCTTGGCGACAAGGCCAGCGCAAGGCGCGTGGCGATCGAGGCGGGCGTGCCGGTCATTCCCGCCAGCGACGTTCTGGGCGACGACATGGATCAAACCCGCCGGCAGGCCGACGAGATCGGCTATCCGCTGATGCTCAAGGCGTCCTGGGGTGGCGGTGGCCGGGGCATGCGCCCGATCAATGGCCCCGACGAGCTTGAGGAAAAGGTGCTGGAAGGCCGGCGCGAGGCCGAGGCGGCCTTCGGCAACGGCGAGGGCTACCTTGAAAAGATGATCGTCCGCGCGCGCCATGTCGAGGTGCAGATCCTCGGCGACAAGCAGGGCGGCATCTACCATTTGTGGGAGCGCGACTGCTCGGTCCAGCGGCGCAACCAGAAGGTCGTCGAGCGCGCCCCCGCGCCTTACCTGACCCAGGCGCAGCGCGAAGAACTGTGCGACCTGGGCCGCCGCATCTGTCAGCACGTCAATTATGAATGCGCCGGCACCGTCGAGTTCCTGATGGACATGGACACGGGCGATTTCCATTTCATCGAGGTCAACCCCCGCGTCCAGGTCGAACACACGGTGACCGAGGAAGTGACCGGCGTCGATATCGTGCAGGCGCAGATCAAGATCGCCGAGGGCCAGCTGCTGGCGCAGGCCACCGGCAAGCCCGCGCAGGCGGCGATCACGCTCAATGGCCACGCGCTCCAGACCCGGATCACCACCGAGGACCCGCAAAACAACTTCATCCCCGATTACGGCCGCATCACCGCCTACCGTTCGGCCACCGGCATGGGCATCCGGCTCGACGGCGGCACCGCCTACGCGGGCGGCGTCATCACCCGCTACTACGACAGCCTGCTGGTCAAGGTCACCGCCTGGGCCCAGACCCCCGAAGGCGCCATCGCCCGGATGGACCGCGCCCTGCGCGAGTTCCGCATCCGCGGGGTTTCCACCAATATCGCCTTCGTCGAGAACCTGCTCAAGCATCCGGTGTTCTTGAACAACGAGTACACCACCCGGTTCATCGACGAGACGCCGGAGCTGTTCAAGTTCTCCAAGCGCCGCGACCGGGCGACCAAGATCCTGACCTATATCGCCGACATCACCGTCAACGGCCACCCCGAGACCCAGGGCCGCGCCAAGCCCGCCGCCGCCAAGCCGCCGCGCCCGCCCCGGTTGCAGGGCGCGCCCGCGCCGGGCAGCAAGACCCTGCTGGAAGAGCAGGGCGCCAAGGCGGTCGCCGACTGGATGCTGGCGCAGGAGCGGCTGCTGCTGACCGATACCACCATGCGCGACGGGCACCAGAGCCTGCTGGCCACGCGCATGCGCTCGATCGACATGATCCGTGTCGCCCCGGCCTATGCCGCCAACCTGCCGCAGCTTTTCAGCGTCGAATGCTGGGGCGGGGCGACCTTCGACGTGGCCTACCGTTTCCTGCAGGAATGCCCGTGGCAGCGCCTGCGCGATCTGCGCGCGGCGATGCCCAACCTGCTGACCCAGATGCTGCTGCGCGCCAGCAACGGGGTCGGCTACACCAACTACCCCGACAACGTGGTGCGCGAATTCGTGCGCCAGGCGGCCGAAACGGGCATCGACGTGTTCCGCGTCTTCGACAGCCTCAACTGGGTGGAAAACATGCGCGTCGCCATGGACGCGGTGATCGAGAGCGGCAAGATCTGCGAGGGCACGATCTGCTATACCGGCGATATCCTCGACCCCGACCGCGCCAAGTACGACCTGAAATACTATGTCGGCATGGCGCGCGAGCTTGAATCCGCCGGCGCGCATGTGCTGGGGCTCAAGGACATGGCCGGCCTGCTCAAGCCCGCCGCCGCCAGCGTTCTGGTCAGAGCACTGAAGGACGAGCTGTCGATCCCGGTGCATTTCCACACCCACGACACCAGCGGCATCGCAGGGGCCACGATCCTGGCCGCGGCCGAGGCCGGCGTGGACGCCGCCGACGCCGCGATGGACGCGCTGTCGGGCGGCACCTCGCAACCCTGCCTGGGGTCGGTCGTCGAGGCGCTGCGCCACACCCCGCGCGCGACCGGCCTCGATATCGAGCGCATCCGCGAAATCTCGGATTATTGGGAACAGGTGCGTGCGCAATATTCGGCCTTCGAGGCCGGGGTGCAGGCGCCCGCGTCCGAGGTCTACCTGCATGAAATGCCCGGCGGGCAGTTCACCAACCTCAAGGCGCAGGCGCGCAGCCTGGGGCTCGAGGAGAAATGGCCCGAGATCGCCCGCACCTACGCGGACGTGAACCGCATGTTCGGCGATATCGTGAAGGTCACGCCATCGTCGAAGGTGGTGGGCGACATGGCGCTGATGATGGTCAGCCAGGGGCTCAGCCGCGCCGATGTCGAAGACCCCGAGAAAGAGGTCGCCTTCCCCGACTCGGTGATCGACATGATGCGCGGCAACCTCGGCCAGCCGCCGGGCGGCTTTCCCGCGGGAATCGTGAAAAAGGTGCTCAAGGACGAGGCGCCCAATACCGAGCGCCCCGGCAAGCACCTGGCGCCCGTCGACCTGGAAGAGACGCGCCGCAAGGTCGTCGAGGAACTCGAAGGCAAACCGGTCGACGACGAGGATCTCAACGGCTACCTGATGTATCCCAAGGTGTTCCTCGATTACATGGGCCGTCACCGGCAATACGGGCCGGTGCGCGCCCTGCCCACGCGCACCTATCTTTACGGGATGGAGCCGGGTGAGGAGATCAGCGCCGAGATCGACCCCGGCAAGATCCTGGAAATCCGCCTTCAGGCCGTGGGCGAAACGGGCGAGGACGGCGACGCCAAGGTGTTCTTCGAACTCAACGGCCAGCCGCGGGTGGTCCGCGTGCCCAACCGCCTGGTCAAGTCCAAGACGGCCGCGCGCCCCAAGGCCGAGGCCGGCAACCCCAACCATGTCGCTGCGCCGATGCCCGGCGTGGTGGCCAGCGTGGCCGTCACCCCGGGTCAGAAGGTACGCGACGGCGACATGCTGCTGACCATCGAGGCAATGAAGATGGAAACCGGCATCCACGCCGAGCGCGACGCCACAGTCAAGGCGGTGCACGTCCAGCCCGGTGGCCAGATCGACGCCAAGGATCTGTTGATCGAATTGGAATGAGCGACCGGGCCGCGCGCCGGGGTCGATTCGGCGTTTGGCGGGGCGTTTCGCGCGGGCGCGCACCCTGTCTGTGCGGGATTGTTGAGCGTTGAACCATCTTGCGCGCCGATGCGGCGCGGGGGCGATCACGATATCGGTAACGCGGGCGCCACGGTCGCGTGATGCGTGAGTGATGTTACCGTTTCGATGTCGTATAACTATCTGACATTGCGTTATATTAATCCGGGTTCCGCGCCCGCGGCGCGGCCGGGCGCGGGGTGCTCGCGGCCAGGCACGCGGCGGTGAACGGACGTGTTTTGAATCCCCCGGCGGCGGCGGCCATCTTGGGTGCAGATCGAAACCGATCCTGAACCTGAACTCGAAAGGA
>NZ_JAGXFK010000091.1 GCF_024637375.1 Sediminimonas sp.
GTCCAGGAGGGCCCGGCGAGTGAGCTGCTCAACTCGCCGGACGTGCAGAGGGCCTACCTCGGCATGTGACCGCGCCGGCTACGCCGAGGCGGCGATCGCCCTGGCGTACTCCTCGCGAAAGCGGGCCAGTTCGCGCACGATCGCAAGAAAGCGGCCCGAATTGGTGCGGGTCTTGACGCGCTTCCACGCGTCCTCGGGGAGGGTGTAATAAGTGGCCGGGTCGGTGAGCACGCGCAATTCCTCGGCGACCCACTTCTCGCGCCCCTTGCGGGCCAGTTCCGCCGACAGGTGTTCATAGATCACCCGCAGGTGGGTGACGTCGGCCAGCGCGTAGGTCTTCTGCGCGTCGGTAAGCGGGCGGCGCGACCAGTCGGTGACACGCGACGACTTGTCGAGGCTGGCGCGCGCCACCTTGCGCACCAGGGTCTCGTAACCCACCTGCTCGCCGAAGCCGCAGACCATCGCGGCAACCTGCGTGTCGAACAGCGGCTGCGGGATCACGCCGGCTTCGACCTGGAAAATCTCCAGGTCCTGGCGCGCGGCGTGAAACACCTTGACCACCGATTTGTCGCGGAAAAGCTCGTAAAGCGGATCGAGCGAGACATCCCCGGCCAGCGGATCGACCAGCACGGCGCCCTCGTCGCCCTGCCCCGGCATCGCCAGTTGCACCAGGCAGAGCTTGGCGTAATAGGTCCGCTCGCGCAGGAACTCGGTATCGACCGTAACGTAATCACAGGCGCGCGCCGCAGTGCAGAACTCGGCCAGGTCCGCTGTTGTCGTCAGTGTTTTCATCTCTACCGCTATCGCTTGTGGTTCGGGCGGCTTGGTGGTGCCACCCTCCGCGTGTCTAGGACAGTGTCGCAGCAATTGGAAGCGATGCGCTCAATCCATCGTCACCGGCGTAAGGTCGCCGGCCGCGAAGCGGCGAAGCACCGCCGGGTAGAGCTTGTGCTCCTGCTCCAGAACGCGGGCGGCCAGCGTATCGGGGGTGTCGCCGGGCAGGACCGGCACCCGCGCCTGGCCCAGGATGGGACCATCGTCCAGCGCCGGGGTGACCAGGTGCACGGTGCAGCCGGCCTCGGTATCGCCCGCGGCAATGGCGCGTGCGTGGGTGTCGAGGCCACGGTATTTCGGCAGCAACGACGGATGGATGTTGAGCATCCGCCCCTGCCAGCGGGTCACGAAGCCGGCGCCGAGCACCCGCATGAACCCGGCCAGGCAGATGATATCCGGCGCCGCACGCTCCAGCTCGGCCATCAGCGCCGCCTCGAACGCCGCGCGGTCGCCGCCGAACGCGCGGTGATCGACCGCTGCGGTTTCAACGCCCATGTCGCGGGCCTTGTCCAGCCCCCCCGCCGCGGGGTCGTTCGCGGCGACCAGAACCGGGCGCGCGGGGTGATCGCCGGTCATGGAGCGCACCAGCGCCACCATGTTCGACCCGCCGCCCGAAATCAGGATCGCGACGCGCTTGCTCACGCCAGCGCCCCGCCATAGACCACCGCATCGCCGCGGGTGACATGACCCATGCGGAACACCGTCTCGCCCGCCGCCGACAACGCCGCCTCGGCCGCATCGGCAGATTCGGGGGCGACGACAAGCACCATGCCGACGCCGCAGTTGAAGGTCTTGAGCATCTCGGTCTGCGTCATGCCGCCGGTTTCGGCCAGCCAGCCGAAGACGCCCGGCAATTGCCAGCTTTCCACGTCAACGCCGGCGGTCAGCCCCTCGGGCAGCACCCGCGGCAGGTTCTCGGTCAGCCCGCCGCCGGTGATATGCGCCAGCGCGTGCACCCCGCCCGCCGCGATCGCATCGAGCGCCGGGCGCACGTAAAGCCGCGTCGGCGCCAGCAGCGCCGCGCCCAGGGTGGTGCCGTCGTCCCATGGGCACGGCGCGTCCCAACCCAGCCCGGACATCCCGACCAGCTTGCGCACCAGGCTGTAGCCGTTGGAATGGACCCCGTCGCTCGCCAGGCCGAGCAGCACGTCGCCCTCCTCCACCGTGTCGGGAAGGGCGCGGCCACGCTCCATCGCGCCGACGGCAAAGCCGGCAAGATCGAAATCGCCCGCCCCGTACATGCCGGGCATTTCCGCCGTCTCGCCGCCGATCAGCGCACAGCCAGACCGCGCGCAGCCCTCGGCGATGCCCTCGACGACGCGCGCGGCACTGTCCACGTCCAGCTTGCCAGTGGCGAAATAATCAAGAAAAAACAGCGGCTCGGCCCCCTGGCAGACCAGGTCGTTGACGCACATCGCCACCAGGTCGATACCGATGGTGCCCACATGGCCGGTGTCGATTGCGATACGCAGCTTGGTGCCCACGCCATCGGTGGCGGCGACAAGGATCGGGTCGGAGTAGCCCGCCGCCTTGAGATCGAACAGCGCCCCGAACCCGCCCAGGCCGGCCATCACGCCGGGGCGCGCGGTGCGCTTCGCCGCCGGCGCGATCCGGTTCACCAGCGCGGCGCCCGCGTCGATATCCACGCCCGCATCGGCGTAGGTGATGCCGTTCCTGCCATCGCTCATGGGGCCGCTCCGTTTGCCATTCGCCGGTTTCCGTTAGACCATCGCCCCGCATTTCGCAATCCGAAAGCCTTGACGCCCCGCCCCGCCCTGCGTAACTACTGTGCCGTGGCGGGCCTGTAGCTCAATTGGTCAGAGCAGAGCGCTCATAACGCTTTGGTTGGGGGTTCGAGTCCCTCCGGGCCTACCAAAATCCAGCAATATCAATGCGTTGTGAAATTTATGGGGTCATTGTTACCGCGTTGGTTTTCAATGACTTGCGAAACGTATGTCCCCACGATCTGCGGCTTGGAATCAGCCCCGCCAGCCATCGCCAGCGGGGCCTCTCGTTTCGGGAAAAACAAACGCTTAGCTGATGCTCATCGGGTCCATTCCCTTGCTTCGCAGCGCGTTCAACCGGGCGAGCGCGGTGATCGCGACAAAGATCGCGAAGACGAAAGGCTGGCCACGTCCGGTGTAGAACGCGGCAACCATGGCGATAACTTGCGCACTATTCACCAGGTGAAACATGTTCTCACGGCGCGGCCGAGGCGGGAGTCTTCAATCTCTCTGATTGAGTCAGGGCCACTTGAGCGGCCCGATAGCTGCGATCGATGTCGGCCATATCGGAGGCTTCCGACGCCTCGCGGCGGCCGGTTTCGGCAATGATGGCTGCGTGGTCGAGCAAAGCGACGCGCTGGCTGGAAAAGCGAACGTTGACCGCAATCTGTGCGATGATGCTGAGCATACGTATGATGACCGCTGGGTGGGTGGCTCCTGCTTGCCGGATCTGGTGGAAAGCAACGTCCGCAAAACCGCGGAAGCTCGACGCACGGCCGATCACGCGGACCACGCCGGCCGCATCGAAAAAGACCTCGGGCTGGAGTTCGCGGCGCATCAGATCGCCGAGCACCGCGCCCAAACGATCGATAACGGCCATGGCGGTGAAAGGATCGTTGATGCCGGGCGAAAGCGCGCGCACGGCGATTTCAACCATGTGGCGCATCGAGAACTCCAGATCCTGAACCGGCGTGCGCTCGTCACCAACCATGATCGCGCTTTCGATTTCAGTCGCGAGATCCGGCCCGAGCAGGTGCCCTGGATAGACATCGGCCTTGTGCGACTTGCAAATGACGAAATGACCGGCACGGAAATTCAGGCGGATGACGGCATTGTACCGACAGGCGATTTCCGCAAGCCGCTCGTACTTGATCGCCTGCACATAGCCTTCGCCGGACATCCACAAAGAGGCCGCACGTTCATCGAAGTCGGCCGGCAGCACGTCATCGATTGTCGGTCGCTCGACGCGCGGCTGACCGTGGTCCTCCGTCGGCAGCAGGCGTGAAATCGCATCGCGGAGATCCCTCTCGACGCGCCGGATCGCTGTATCGGAAATGATCGACCGGGCCAGAATGTGAATGAAAAACAGCAGTGCGAACAGGTTGATGAGGGCGAACGCGGTCCCGAGCGTGACGGCAATGTGCGGTACCGCCGATATGTCGAGTTCGCTGTTGAGCGTGCGGAGTATGAGCAGGCAGTAAATGATGCTCATCAGGAAGATGCCGAACACGACCTGTGTGCGGAGATCGCCCATGAAGTTGCGGACCAGTCGTGGTCCGAGCTGGCTGGCGGCGAGCGTCAAGACCACCATGGTGATCGATATGACGAGCGTGGCCATCGTGACCATCGAGGAAAAGACGGTCGACAGCAAATTGCGGGCGTCCTCCGGCCCGCCGCTGTGAAGCCAGAACTGCCGGGCCTTCTCCTCCGGCAGGCCGGCATCGAGGTTGAGTGCAATGACAGCCAACCCGATGGCGCCGAGAGCCATGAGCGTGGGTACAAACCAGAAGCCGGTCCGCAAGTTGTCCCAGAGAGTATAGACGCGACTGAGCATCGTCGTCCTCGCGAGATTAAATACAATCCACCGTGTTCTACTCTGGCAGGTGAACACCATCTGGTAAACGTCCATGATCCTTTGCGGTTGGCAAAGGGGCGACGACGCCGCGCGCGCTGATCCACCTCACCCCGCACACCTGCCTGAGCAGTTGCACACGACGAAGACTCGGGCGCAGATCGCGGCCATTGCCGATCATCCGCAGGAACTCCGCCCAGGCGATCTCGTTGTCCGTCAGCTCGTCTGGGCCGAAGGCAAGCCGGCGGCGCTCTGTTCAGCGTTGCCCTGTCCTCTACTGCCCGAATATCGCGCGAATGGCGGCCCGGCTGCGCGCTGTCGGTACTCGGCCCCTGGCCGGGAACGTCCCGTGGCATTCGGGCGCCCGGTCGGCGCGAATACGCGACAGGTCCGGGGTGATGTCGCCTTTGGGCTGCATCGCGGCGTCATTTGCTCCGTTCCCGAAGCCGCGCCGTGATCGCGCGCGCGGGCGGATGATGCTATCATTCGTGCCGTCGATATGCGATACATATGGTATTGAATCGAACGGGCATAAGCCGGTTCGCGATTGGGGTCAGGCGATGGCTGACCGGTCGAATGATTTCACGACGAGGGAAAGGACCCGAAATGACAATCGAAAGTCTGTTGATAATACTGGTGGTCGGCGCAGTGGCCGGTTGGCTCGCGGGGCTGATCGTGAAGGGCTATGGCTACGGCCTGCTGGGCAACATCGTGATCGGGATCGTGGGCGCGTTCGTGGCCGGCCTTATTCTTCCGCAGTTGGGGCTGAACATCGGCTCCGGCATTATCAGTGCGATCATCCATGCCACGATCGGGGCAGTGATCCTGCTGTTCCTGATCCGTCTGGTCAAACGGGCCTGACTGCGCCCCCCCCCCGCACGCAACCGGCGGGCAGGAACAGGATGCGCGCCGCAGACGTTTTGGCTGCGGCGTGTGACCAGAGGTGTCAGGCCACGGGCCGCAGGTCCGCCGCGCGCGGCCGAGGGTGACGCTGGCGATCACCGTCGATTATCTGGGCCAGGAGTCGTTTCACGCAAGGGCCCGACATCGGCTTTGCGGACATGAACCGGCCCGTGCGGTGCCAGGCGCGTGACAGCACGTTCGCCGGCCGCGCCCGCCGGCCAGCAATGGCAGCCAGCGCGAAAAGAACGCGCCCAGCACGACGCTATTCACGCGCCCGATCCCGCCGCCATGATATGTTGCCCTTCTGTCGGTCTGTCGTCTCAGATTGCGTTTTCCAGCACCGTCGCGGCCGGCGCGATGGCGATGCCGTTATCCCTCAGTCCATCACGAATGGCGCGCCCTATTTCCAGTGCGCCGGGCGTGTCGGAATGAAAACAGATCGACTCGAACTCGATTTCGATGTCGTTACCCTCGACGGTGCGCACACGGCCCTCCTTGCAGGCGCGCACGCATTTCGCGGCAATCGCTTCGGCATCGGGGCGGACCACGCTGCGCTTGAAGACGATCGAGCCGCTGTCGTCATAATCGCGGTCGGCATAGAACTCTCGCGCCACCGGATGCCCCAGGCGCCTGGCCACTTCGTAGGTTTTCGAAACCCCCATGCAGAAGATGATCGCGTCGCTGCTGGTCTTTTGCAGGGTATCGACCATCGCTTGCGACAACTGCTCGTTGACGGCCGCTTCCATGTACAGCGCACCATGGAGCTTGATATGTTGCAGCGAAATGCCATAGCGGCGCCCGAACTCGCGGAGCGCGCCCACCTGGTACACGATGTCGTTGATCAGTTCATCGTCACTGGTGCGGATGTAGCGGCGCCCGAACCCCTGAAGGTCACGATAGCCCGGATGCGCGCCCAGCCCGACGCCATATTCCTGGGCCAACTTCACGACCCTGTCCATCGAATTCGGATCGCCGGCATGAAAGCCAGTGGCAATGTTGGCCGAACTGATCAGGGACATGAGGTCTTCGTCCGGGGCCTCTCCAAGCACCCACTGGCCAAAGCCTTCGCCCATGTCGCAGTTCAGATCGACTTTCGTTTTCATCGGCGTGCCCCTCGGGATTGTGCTGGCGTAGAGGTTCTACCGGCGACACGGCGTTTTGTAAATTTCCAATATCTATTTGCCATGCATCCAGAATCTGGATGAAACCGACTTCGATTGGTCCCCATAACATGCTGTTGTCAGGAAATTCCGTCGATGGATGTCGGGCTGGCATGGCGACGCGGAACGCCGATCACCGGGCCGATGGCCTTGGTGCGTAGCCATTTCCGCCAATCATTTGTCGATCCGCACAGTTGGCGCACCAGCCCACGGCCCTGATCGTGGCCAGGTCCGTGAACTGCCTTGCCGCCAGACCGTCGCAATAATCGCCGGCATGGGGGATGAAGCGAAACAATGGATTTCAAGATCCCGGGCGTCACCACGACGGCCCCGTCAATAGCCAGATCCCGATGACCTCGCCTTGCTGCCACGGCTGCCGTTGCCCAACGGCAATGCGCCATTCTTCCAGGCGCCGGAACCCTTGCAGCGCTTGCAAATCCGCTCACCGAATCCGTTGCTCGGGAACTTGGATCGGCACCGCAGACAGATACGTTCGGCAAGCACGTCGCCGCGCGCCGTTTTCAGGGTTGACTGGTCCAATAGTTGGTCGTCCATCTTCATATGCCTCTCGTTTTGTCAGCCGCAATACCCGGCGTGCTTTGCCGGGGCGCGCCCGGCGGGGAAGATCGAGCGCGGCTATGCGGAGCGGGTAGCAACCGCTATCTCGACTTGGTGTGACAGTTGCGACGCCCAAGGGTACTACGCCCGGGGTCGCGCGTGACTGATCGGTGTTAGCCTTGAACGCGACAGGAAATGCGGTCTCGGCCTTGGAAATACCTACCCTGGCTCGCCATCGTTCAAAACGAAAAGCGCCCCCGACCAAAAGAGAGGTCGGAGGTGCCGCCATTAAAGCAACCGTACTTCGATCAGGTGGCCCGGATTGCGCGAGCGTGCCCTCAGCCGGCGCCGATACTACCGTACCAGCGACGTGATCCGGCGCACGGCGACCCGCCGATTCAGGCGCTCGGCCTGCTGGGTCCGGATCTTGAGATAGCTTTCTCCATAGCCCTGAATGACCATGTTTTCTGCCGGAACCCCGAAATACTCGCTGAAGGCCAGCGCCACGGACTCGGCCCGGCGATCGGACAGGAGAAGATTGTGACCACCGCCGCCGACCGCGTCGGTATGGCCCTCGATGAGGAACAGCTCGGTCGGATCCTCGGCGACGAGTTCGCGCATCAGTTGACCCATCTGGCGCAGCCGTTCCGCCTGCGACGGCTCCAGCGCAGCGGAGTTCGTGGCGAAGGTGATGGCCTCGAGGTTGATCTCGGGTGCCAGTTCGCGAACTTCGGCATATTCCCTCACCTGGCGCAGGCTGAACCTGCGGCCGAGATCGCGCCGGTTGACGGCGAGCAACGCCTGGCGCAGGCTTTCACGGTCGGATGCCGCACGGTAATCGATGTCGTCGTAGACCGGTCTCGGCAGATCCCGGACAACCACGGGTTCGGCGGCGCGGGTGTCGTCGATCAAGACGTATTCGCGCCCATCCGGGTCAATGCGCGTGCGGTACAGGGCGCGGCCGGTGGAATCCCGTATGGTGATGATCCGAGTCCCATCGTCGCGGGTGATTGTCGTTCGGACCGAACCGTCGCTGAACCGTTCGGTGTGCACTTTCGAGCCGGGCTGACCGAGGAGCGCATCGTCGTTCTTCAGCACCCGGTAGGCGCCGTCGTCATCGACCACGACCACCCGATCGCCGGTGTTGGCTTCCACCCGCTGGCCGTTGGACAGGATCGCACCGACGACCACCGCGCCGAGCGCGACAAGGCCGGCCTTTTCGAGATCGCTCAACCCGGAGTCCTTTTTCGCTTTGGTCGGAGCGGCTGAATCGGAGGCGCTTTGATTCTCCGCGCTTTGCTTGTCATCCGGGCTCCATTCGCTGAACTCCTCGTCGCTTGAGCGAAGGCTGCCCTCCTCGACGGTCTTGGTGGTCACCTCGGCCGGCTCTTGGGTCTGGACATCGGATTCTTCGGTTGCGATTGCGGCAACGCTATTTGAAGTCAGCGCATCGACGCAGCGGATCGTTCCGTCGGCGTCGACAACCTCGGCCGGGCAATCGGCGGCACTGGGCGCGAGTGCCGGTGTTTCGGCAGAGGTTTCCGTAGCGGGCTCTTGGTCTCGATCGGCTGCGACGGCGGCATCCGCGTCTGCTTCGGCTTGCGCCTCTGCATCGGCTTCGGCAGCGGCGGCGGCTTCCTGCTCTGCAGCTTCGGCCTCGTCCGCGGCCTGTGCGGCGGCATTGGCGTCCGCCTCGGCTTGCGCCTCTGCGTCGGCTTCGGCAGCGGCTTTCTTCTCTGCCGCTTCGGCTTCGTCTGCGGCCTGTGCGGCGGCTTCCGCGTCAGCCTCGGCTTGCGCCTCTGCGTCGGCTTCGGCAGCGGCGGCGGCTTCCTGCTCTGCCGCTTCGGCCTCGTCTGCGGCCTGCGCGGCGGCTTCCGCGTCAGCCTCGGCTTGCGCCTCTGCGTCGGCTTCGGCAGCGGCTTTCTCCTCTGCCGCTTCGGCTTCGTCTGCGGCCTGCGCGGCGGCATTGGCGTCCGCCTCGGCTTGCGCCTCTGCGTCGGCTTCGGCTTTTGCCTCTGCCTCGCGCGCGGCCTCGGCCGCGGCCTCTGCTTCGGCGGCCAATCGTGCGACGACATCGGCCGCTTTCTCAGCCTGCACTTCGGCCTTCGCCGCGGCTTGTTTCAGTTCCGGCGCTTCGGCCTTCGTCGCGGCTTCTGCCGCAGCCTCGGCTTCGCTCGCGAACTGTGCGGCGGCCTCTGCGTCAGCCTCCGCCACCTCCAGGAGTTCCCGGACACGGAGTTCGCAGGCGCGCGCGTCGAGGATCTCTGCCTCGGCACAGATTTCCTCGAACGAGCGGATGTTGGCACGGTTAATCCGTTTACCCTGCGCCGTCGTCAAACCCTTCTGGCCACTATTGGCACCGGGCGCGGATTGTGCCAGCGCCGGGAGGGGCTGCATGAGCGACAGTGCGGCAAGTATCGCCGTGGTCGTCCTGAGTGACTTGGAGGTCATTTCGTTCCCTTTTCTCGATTGTTGCGGCTCCCCTGGGGAACCCCATCGCCGACCGAGAGGCCCGAGGCCAATCCCTGGTCAAAAAATCCGGCGCTTCGATGAGCGCGCGCATTGAATGGGCACGCGCAACAGTTTGTCACGCCTTGTGATTCGAATACACGGAAACGATGCTTGCAGGACTGATCTAGGTTTGCCCCCGCATGATTTCAATGTGCGGGACAGGGCGTCGGCAACGAAATCGCGCAATGCGGGAATCATATTTGACCCGGCCCGTTGGCCCGGATCGCCCCGATCAGACGTCAGGGGGTTTCATCTTGCCGCACGGATCAACGGGATCTCGGGGTCGAATTCTTGAGCTGATGCAAATCAGCAGATCGGGTCATGGGACATATCGAACAGCCGGGAATTGCCGACGACCGCTGTGTAGGCGGTCACCGGTCCGTTGCTCAATCCGATTTTCTGCCGCGAAGCAAAAGCGCGACGCCGATGACAATTCCGATCAGCCCGCCAACCAGGTACCACATCGTGTTTTCGGTATAGCGTCCGGTGAGTGCCTCGGAGATCTGGTCGACCGGGGCATTCGAGGCGCGCCAGGCAAGGAACAGCAGCAAGCTGCCCACGACGAGCGCGACGAGGCCGAGAATGTTTGTTGGTGACAATTCATGCTCCTTTGAGGTTGGATCAGAAACCGGCCCATACGAGCGAGCCGACCGATGCTGATGAATGTACGCCATGTGCCGACACGCGGGAAGCCCTGGCTGACGAACATGGGCGCTCAATGCTTTCAGGTACTTACATGACATCCATGATTTATTGGCGGAATGGCGACCCGGCTTCCCGGATCGCCACAGATCTGGCCGACTTGGTCATGGAGACGTGACCAGGTCTTACCGAACGATGTGCACGACGCGGCGCTGTTCGCGTTCCACCAGGACCGGAACGCCGTTGACGTAGGCATAGTAGTATTCGCTGTCAGGCACTTCGGACAGGGTCACGGCCTCGGGAATGCCGGCACCCACGACAACCTCTCCGTCGAGGTAGACCGGTTCGACCGGGTTGCTGCGGACATAGGTCGTCACGCGCTTTTCAGGCGTGACCGCATTGCCAGCGCTCATGCCGATAGCCGCACCGATCAGTGCGCCGACCGGACCGCCGACAACAGCGCCGGCAACTGCACCGGCTGCTCCGCCGCCGACCGTAGCGTCAGCATTCTTCTTTTCGTAGGTAATGGTCTTGACGGCCATCCGTTCGCGGTTGGCAGCGATGGGCGCTTCGACCATCGCGGTCAGGTAGTCCCCGGACGCCCAGCCATCGACGTTGTTATACGTGACCCGGCACCAGTTGGATTGTTCAAGGCATCCGTCGACCACCACGCTTTGCGAGGCGGGGATGACCGAGACGATGTCATATGTCGTGTTCGGCCCTGCCCGAAGGTTGAGATCGGTCCAGGCAGTGGCCGTGGTTTCGGCGAAGGCTGACGAGGCAAGAACCAGACCAGCGACCGTGGTACCCAAAGTAAGCTTGATATTCATTAAAAACTCCTACTGGCCTATCCCAAAACGTTGCAGCACAGGAGTTTTCGACAATCCATAAGTTGGCTTGTCTTGTGCACTACCGATCCCTGGAATGGCCCTTTGGCGAACGGAGATTCGCTCGCCAAGGTCTACATTGCATTGAATGCACTGCCACCCGACTGATGCAGATCAGCAAGCCGTGATTTTTGTGCATCGTGGCGGGTCTTTCGATCGTGTGCAGCCATCCCAGGCAGGCTTGCACCGGTTGGCAGCACCGATGACGACGTGCCACGACCCAGCGATCGCTGCGATCGGCACCGGTGCGGGCCTCGATTTTCGCGTGGGACCACCCGGAGACTGATCCATGTTGTTTCGCTCGATCACAATGAGGTTATTGTGCTAAAATGGCGATCAATTGAAAACCATCGAACAGACAGGAAGCCAATGAACCGAATTATATACATCGTCGGACTCATCGTGATCGTCCTTTTCATTCTGGGCTATTTCGGGCTGCGTTAAGCGCCGCGAGAGCCGCGCCACGGCGACCGGCCGCGGGATAATCAGGCATGAAACATCCAGTGCCTGAGAAACGAGTTCGGCGAATACCTATGTGAGCCCGGCACGATCCGGTGCGAAAGACCCAATTCTGGAGATAGAGTATGAATGACCCCCTGAAGTCGACCAAGAAAGACGCCCCCTCCGCCGACGATCTCAGCCAGCAGATCGAGAACCTGCGGGCAGACCTGATGAAGCTTACCGAAACGATCTCGGACGACGTATCCGGCGAAATCCGAAAGGCCGGACGGCAAATCAACCAGACCGGCCGGGACGCACAGGCAACGGCCACCAACGCGGTGGTTGGCCATCCCCTCACCGCTGTCGGGATTGCCGCGGGCATCGGGCTGTTGCTCGGCATGATGGCACGGAAAGGCTGAGCTACCATGGCGTTGCCACTGCTGGGTCCGCTTCGCGATCTTCTCGCTGCCTATGCCGGCGGCGTGGCGGGGCGGGTTGCAACGACGATTGCCACGATATTTCTCGCGGTCGTGGCGACAGCCTTTGTTGTCGCGGCCGGCCTTGTCGAGTTGACGGCCAGAACCGGCTTTCCGGTCGCCGCGCTGGTGTTTGCCGCGCTCTTCGCGGTGCTTGCGCTGGCGGTGTATCTGTTCGGGCGCGCGCGCTCGGCCCGCCGGGCGGCACGGATGGCAGCCGCGCAACGCAGCGCCGAGGCTGACATGGCCCTCGCGACCGCGCTTGCGCGGTCGGCGCGGCCGCTATTGCCGCTCGCGGCCTTTTTGGCGGCCTTCGTGCTGGCGCAGCGTGAGTGATAAATGCGCGGCGGCGTTGAGCCACCGCGCATAGCCCCCTGATACAACCGGTTCGGCCGACCGAGGTGCCCCCGAAATGCCAGACACTTCAGGCGACCGGTCGCACGATGGCGTTGGGCATTCATGTTGCCTCTCGCCTCGGGGCGAGTCGCATTCTATTGTGTGCAGACCTTCCGCGGAACGTTACACATCACCGTGGGCAATACGATCAGGGCTGCCGCGCCGTCGGACAGCCCCCATTCTCGGCGCCGGTCTCTGAGACGTCGGTCTAATCAGGTTGGAAGTTCTGCAAGTGACGAATTCATTCATCTCCGAAAATCGCGGTCCGGTTCGATGAGCCCTGTCGCGATTCACGTCAAACGCCTTCTCGTTTTCCTTTTCATGGGCCTCGCAGCAACTCTTGCGACAGGCGTTCAGCTTGCCGCGCAGGATGACCCGGCGCTCTGGTATGAAACCGAGACAATCAATCCGGGCCTCGAACCGGTGTCGAGCGATTTGGATCGGACTTCCCCGCGAGCGGCACTCAGAAGCTTTCTCGATCTTGCCGAAGCGGGCAAATTCGAAGCCGCCGCGCACGTCCTGAACCTGTCGAAGCTGCCGCAAGAGGAACAGAAGGCGCGGGGTCTTGAGCTCGCGGCCAAATTCGCGTCGATCATCAACCGCAAGCTCCGGATCAACTGGTCGAGCGTTCCGCCCGAACCCGATGCGCGGACGCCCCGGAGCGCGGATGATCAGAGCGTTTCGCAACCTCGCCGGGACTACCTTCTTGAAGAGCTCGATGTGGACGGCCGGATCTACGCCATTCGTCTCGGTCGCTACGCCACTGAACCCTCGGACGGAAAAGATGTCGACCCTGTCTGGCTTTTCTCGCCGGACACGGTCGGCAATGTCGAGGTTCTCTACGACGCCTTCGGTCCGAGGGACTTCGAGGCTTTCATACCGGACACTATGAAGACCAGAATTGGCTGGTTGCAGCTTTGGGAGTGGGTCGCACTTCCGCTTCTGGTGGGTGTCGTGGTGCTTGTCGGCATGCTCACATCGAAGTTGATCGGCCTGGGGAAATACATTTCTGATGGTCGCGTGGTGAGCCGCGCGATCGAGCGCGCGGCACTACCGTTGTCGCTGGTGGTGGCGGCGGCAACGGCGCACTGGTTCTTGGGATTCATCGTTTCCCTATCGGGCCCGGCGAACGCCGTCATCACACCCGCGTTGGTGTTGCTGGCTGCCGTCGGTTTCAGCCTTGCCGCCCTGCGCGCGATCGACGCACTGCTGGACCGTGTAACCCGCCGGTATCTGGGGAACACCAACGACGCGCCAACTTCATCCGAACGCGAGTTCTACACGTCGATGTACGCCCTGCGGCGGATCGTGCTGGTGATCACGGTCGGCTTCTCGGGCGTTTTCGTGCTGATGCAGTTCAGCATTTTCGCCGAAATGGGCCTTACACTGCTTGCATCTGCGGGTGTTTTGACGGTGATCATCGGCATCGCGGGGCAATCGACGCTCGGCAACATCGTGTCGTCTCTGCAGATCGCGATCGCCAAGCCTGTGCGGATCGGCGACAGCATTCTTTACGAAGGTGACTGGTGCATCGTCGAAGCGATCTACTTCACCTTCATCCGGCTGCGCACCTGGGACGAGAGACGGATCATCGTGCCGGTCAAATACTTCCTGTCCCATCCGTTCAAGAATTGGTCGGTCGTCGATGAACGGGTGCTTTGCGGGGTTCAACTTGTCCTTGATCCGATGGCAGATGTGGCCGTCCTGCGCGAGAAATTCAACGCGATTGCCAAAGCCGATCCCGAAGTGATCGAGCACGGCAAGCTGTGGACCTATGTGACGGACCATTCGGCGAAAGGGATGACAGTCGGTTTCTACGCGATGGCCCCCGATCCCTCTACGGCTTGGTCGGTTGAAATGCGCCTGCGCGAAGATCTGGTGAATTTCGTGCGCACGCAACACCCCGAGTGGTGGTGGCACGAACGCATCCTGGAATACAGCAGATGAGGCACGACGAGGAACCTGTCAGAGACCCCCGGATGAACGCGGCAGGACCACAAAGGTGGTCGCGGAATATCGGATCATGAATCGCGGCGGCTTTCCTCGCGTTCATCGTGCTGGTGCGGCGGCAGTGGCGGATGCGCGGCAGCGTTGAGCCGCCGCACGAAGGCCACCGCGACGATCAGTGTCGGTGTCGCGACCAGCGCACCGGCGGCCCCCCATAGCCAGGCGCCGAAGGCGATTGCCACGAAGACGGCGATCGGCGCGATACGGATGCGTGCGCCGACCACCATCGGTGTGACTATCTGGGCTTCGATCAGGTTCAGCCCGACGACCACGGCGAAGGGTGCGAAAGCGATGATCGGGTCCTCGAACGATGCGAACCCGACACCCAGTGTCACCAGCGCCAGAATGGCGATCCCGATGAAGGGCATGAAGTTCAAAAGCGCCGCGGCAACGCCCCACAGCGGGGCGTTCGCCACGCCCAGCAACCAGAACGCCAGGGCAATGCAGAGCCCGAGCCCCAGATTGACAGCGGTGATCGCCAACAGGTAGCGCGCGACGTTCGTTCGCACGTCACGCATGGCTCGGCCGACCGCCAGCCGGGCCGAGGCCCCGGACACCAGCGACAGACCCCAGTGGGCCAACATCGCCCGATCGCGAAGCATAAAGAACGTGAGCATGGCCCAGAACGCGGCTCCGGCGGCAATCCTCGGTGCGCCGATTGCCATGTCGGTCAGCATATTTTGCCCCTCCTTCACCAGCTTGCCAACGGCGTCGTCGTCCGCGCCATCGTCTGCTTCATCCTTCGCGTCCGATGCAGGCGGATCGTCAGCCGCGGTCGGCGAGGTGGTTTCCGGCTCCGCGGTGGCAATGTCCCCGGACTCGCTTTCGAGCGACGGTGACAGCTCCGACAGGACCTGGCGTGCGCGCCCTTCCACCTCGCGCAGGATCTGCGGCGCGCGGCTGTTCCAGGACTCGGCCGAAGGTGCAAGAGAATACACGGTAATCGCCGCGCCAATAAGCAGGCCACCGACAACGAACGCCGCACAAAGCGATGCGGGGGCGCCGGTGCGTTCCAACCATCGAACCGTGGGCGCGAGGGCGATCGCACAGAGCAGCGCCAGAACCGTCGGCACCGCGATCAGGCTCGAAGCGTTCAGCGCCGCAAGGATCGTCACGCCGGCAATGATAGCCAGCAGCATGGTCTGGAGCGCGCCGCGATCAAGCCTGGAGAACCACCCGGTGGATGCTCCCCGATGCGGTGGCGTTTGATGCGGTGGCGGTGGTGTCGGGTGCAGCCTCTCGTCATGCATGGGGCGCGTCAGCCTTTCTGTTTACGCTCGGCGGGCAGATCATGCGATCCGTTACTAGGAAATGAAGCCCGCCCTTTCGCGCCACCGATGCCGAGGGCATGACGGATTTGACAGGTTTTTCGGACAAGACAGACACTAGCCGAAGTTGCTGACGCTCGCGCTGATGCAGGTTAGCGCCGGGCAGACGCCAACGGACGAAACTGTTCCCAATCGCGGTGCCCGCAGGCCCGATTCGTCGGCCTGCGTTGGGGTATGCGCCACCGAAAAGGGAGCTCGGGCCATGGACAAGGATCGCATCAAGGGAACCGTCAAGCGCGCCGGGGGCTCCATCAAGGAGAAACTGGGCAAGGCGTCAGGCGACAAGTCTCTTGAGGTGCAAGGCAAGATGGACAAGGCATCGGGAACCGCCCGGAAGAAATTCGGCAAGGCGAAGGACGCCCTGCGCAAGGGTTGACTGACAGTGCTGCCGGATGGCCCCGCCGCGTCTTCCCTCGCGCGGCGGGGTCACTTATTCGCAACCTCGGGGATAAGGAAAACGCCAGGCTCGGCACCGTTCTCATCGACATGCTCTTGCTGGTATTGCTCGGGGTGCTTCCCACCTGGGGTCACAGTCGGTCCTGGGGTTATGCGCCAAGCGGCACCATCGGGATCATTCTGGTGATCGCGCTTGTGCTCACGGGGCGCGGCTTTGACGGGCGCGCCCTGCGATGGCCTCAGTGCCGGCGCACCGAATTGCCGCCGGCCAGAATGCCATTGATCAGTTTGGCAACGGCGGCGTTCAACGCATCCTTGTCGCTGGCAGGTACATTTTCGTGCGCGGCGGCCGCATCCTCAAGAATGCCGACGATCTCTTTCTCGGGCAGGATCTTGTGATCGTTCAGCGCAAGCAGCAGAGCTTCACAGATGGTCAGCGCGGCGGTTCCTGAAATATCGTCGGGAGTAGACATGATCGGATTCGCTTTCAAGCTGGGAACAAGGGGACCAGCCTCGGCTGGATGGAACGTTTCGCCAATATACGCGTTATCTGGTATACTGGACTGATGCAGAGCAGTCTCAGGCGCCATGTCCTTGATTATTTGTATCGGTGAACACCTGATGTCGATCGCGTATGAAAACCCCCGCATATTGCCCGTTGAAAGCCCGCTCACCCGAAAGCTCTCGGCTTTTGTCGCCCTGTCGGACACCGACGAGGAAACGCTGGCGCGTCTTTACCGGCGGCGCCGCACGTTTCAGGCCGGGCACGAGATGATCCATGAGGGGCAGACAAAAGCCTCGGCCTTCATCCTGTTCGACGGTTGGGCGAGTTCCTACAAGATGCTGCCGGACGGCGAGCGGCAGATCATCGACTTCCCGGTCCCGGGTGATTTCCTCGGTCTGCGCAGCATTCTGTTCCGCACCGCCGATCATAGCGTCGAAGCCGTGACTGACATCGAGGTTTCCGAAGTGCTCGAATCGGACATATTGGATGCCTTTTCGACCGCGCCGCGGCTTGCAACCGCCGTTCTCTGGGCGGCCGCGCGGGACGAGGCGATGATCGTGGAGCATCTGGTCGATCTTGGCCGGCGCACGGCCGAAGAGCGCATGGCGCATTTCCTGCTCGAGCTCGGGGCCCGGCTGCAACTCGTGGGGATGGCAGACAAGACGGGCTTCGAGTGTCCGCTGACGCAATATCACCTTGCCGATGCGCTCGGGTTGAGCGCCGTACATGTGAACCGCGTTCTTCGCAAACTGCGCGAAGACGGCATCCTGACGTTCCAGAAGGGGCACGTGATCTTAGACGATTTTGCCCGCATCAGGGAACTCGCGGCGTTCGACACAACCTACCTGGACCAGGGCGGCCCGCTACTGCGCTGAGGCGTATCCCTTTCAATGCAACCCGCCGAAGAGGCGTCGTCATCTGCGCTGCCGCGGGCCGCGCAAGCGCGCCTCGCCGCGCGACGGCTGTGGCATGGCCCTGGGTCAGCGCCGCTGTTGTCCCGGGGGCCGGAAGGTGGCGCACGTATGGGCTTGATCCCGCGGGGATTGTTCCAATCGGCGAAGCCTCCCGGTCAAACCGGGAGGCTTCGCCGTCACTGGTAAAAAAGCAACCGACGGCTGAATATGTTGCCGCCACAGTTAGCATATCGAAAAGCAGCGTGGGCGGGGCTGACCCAGGTTAGTACCAAAGGGGCCAATTTTCACATGTGTCACGCCACCGCGAAAAAGGGCGAGGGCGCGGGCACAAAAATGAACCCGCCCCTGCCCCGTGCGGTGATCGCACCTAGCTGCTCGGTGTGATCACGATCTCGACGCGCCGGTTCTCGGCACGGCCGGCGGCACTCGCGTTCGACGCGATCGGCTCGTTGAAGCCACGCCCCGTCACGGTGATCCGCCCGGCGCGGGTTCCGCCAGCGATGAGTTCGCGCGCAACGGACATCGCACGCTCCTGGCTCAGCTCGTTGTTGTAAGCGGCCGTGCCGACATTGTCGGTGTGGCCGACGACGCGAACCGTGGAGCCGGGATGCCGCTGCAAGCTTTGCGACACCGACCTGAGCGCGGGACGGAAC
>NZ_JAGXFK010000092.1 GCF_024637375.1 Sediminimonas sp.
CGCGGCCACGGCGTGGCGGGCGGTGGCCACGTCGGGGATGCGCGCGGCGTGGAAGGTGGGCATGCCGGTTTCCGCCCGGATGGTGCCGGCGAAATCGAGGTGCGGGGCCGATTTCATGCCCTGCACCGGGATCACGTCGGTCAGGCCCGGGTCGGTTTCGATATGGCCGCGGATCACGTTGAGGAAATCGACCTGCCCCGTCGCCTTGAGCCGGCGCGAGATTTCCAGCCCCTCGGCGACCGAGATGCCGCCCTCCAGCGTTTCGTCGGCGGTGTAGCGAAAGCCGACGATGAAATCGGGGCCGACGCGGGCGCGGATGGCATCGAGCACCTCCAGCGAGAAGCGCATGCGGTTGTCGAGGCTGCCGCCATAGGGAGGCTCCAGGGTGTTGGTCAGCGGCGACCAGAACTGGTCCATCAGATGGCCGTAGGCCTGCAACTCGATCCCGTCGAGGCCCGCCGCCTGCATCCGTTCGGCGGCGTCGGCGTAATCGCTGATGATGCGCGCGATGTCCCAGTCCTCGACGCGCTTGGGAAAGGCGCGGTGCGCGGGCTCGCGTTCATGGCACGACGACACCGCCGGCAGCCAGTCGCCCTTGTTCCAGTGGGTGCGCCGGCCCAGGTGGGTCAACTGGATCATCACCGCGCAGCCGTGTTCGTGGCAGGCGTCGGTCAGCCGTTTCATCCACGGCACGACCTCGTCGCGGTAGGCCAGGATGTTGTTGAAAACGGGCGGCGAATTGCGCGACACCGCGGCCGAGCCGGCGGTCATGGTCAGCCCGACGCCGGCGCGCGCGCGTTCCTCGTGGTAGGCGCGGTAGCGGTCTTTCGGCATGCCGTCCTCGGGGTAGGCGGGCTCATGCGCGGTGGTCATGATGCGGTTCTTCAGCGTCAGGTGTTTGAGCTGGTAGGGTTGCAGCAGCGGATCGCTGGACATGGCGGCACCGGAGGGTTGTTGCGGCGGGCATCGGGGTTTGTCTGGTGGCGGTAGGTTGCCCCGGAAACGCCCCCGCGGTCAAAGCAAAACGCGACACAGGTGTCCGTAAACGCGACATTCCTGTCCAGCGCGGGGCGGTGCCGGCGATTTTGGCTTTCGCGGCCGCCGCGACTGTGGTGAATGGGGGCGGTGCGGACAGAACGGCGCGCGGGCGCGCCAGTGCATCCCCGGAGGACAACATGACCTGTGTTTTCGTACAGATCCGGTGCAAGCCGGGCACCACCTACCGCGTCGCCGAGGCGATCGTGCTGCGCGAGATTCATTCCGAGCTGTATTCGACCAGCGGCGAGTGGGACCTGCTGTGCAAGCTCTACATTCCCGCCGGCGCCGACGTGGGCAAGTACATCAACGACAACCTGATGGATATTCCCGGCATCGAGCGCACCATGACCACGCCCACCTTCAAGGCGTTCTGAGCCCTCACCCTTCGGGCGCGCAGGTCACGACACCGGTCCCCCATTCGGCGCAGCGCCGCGCCAGTTCGGGGGGCAGGGCGGCATCGGTGTAGAGCGTGTCGATCTGTTCGAGTGACGCGATGCGCGCCGGGGCGGTGCGTTGCAGCTTCGAATGGTCGGCCACCAGCTTGGTGCGGCGCGACTGGCGGATGATCGTCTGGCTGACGGTGACCTCCTGCACGTCGAAATCGAGGATATCGCCGCTGGCGTCGAGGGCCGAGCAGCCGATCACCGCGACATCGACCTTGAACTGCTCGATCACCTTGGTGGTCAGACTGCCGATCAGCCCGCCATCGGTGCGGCGCAGCACGCCGCCGGCGACGATCACCTCGATATCGGCGTTGCCGGCCAGGATGTTGGCCACGTTCATGTTGTTGGTCACCACCATGAGGTTGTGGTGGCGCAGCAGTTCCGATGCCACCGCCTCGGTCGTGGTGCCGATGTTGAGGAACACCGACGCGCCATCGGGGATGCCGCGCGCGCAGGCGCGCGCGATGCGGGTCTTGGCGGTGGCGTTGAGGCGGCGGCGTTCGTCGTAGCCGATATTGCTGACCCCCGAGGGCAGGATGGCGCCGCCGTGCACGCGCTCCAGCTTGCCGGCCTCGGCCAGGTCGGTCAGGTCGCGGCGAATCGTCTGGACGGTGACGCCGAGGCGCGCGGCCAGCCCCTCGACGGTGACCTTGCCTTCGCTGCGGGCGATTTCCAGGATGTCGGGCTGCCGGAACGACTGGCTCATGGGGGGCTCCTTTGTGCCGACTATTTTGCAAAAGGGCCCGTCGTGCAAGCGGTCAGCGGGCGGTGCCGCGACAGCGGGTCTTGCCGTGCCCGGCGCCGCGGTGGCGCGGATGACGCAACGGAATGGCATGAAGGCTGACGGGCTGAAAAACGACGCGACGATCTGCATTTGCGACACCGATCAGGGTAGATGATGTGGCCGGCGGTATTGGCGTTGTCATGAAAACGCGGAGTTTTTGCTTGATACACGAGGTGCAATCGGCATTGTTGACTCGTCAGTCAATGACCCGGAAGACCGGGACCAAGACATACCGACAGGGGGATGTATCCATGAAAGACCAGATCGAATACCTCAAGAAGCGGGTTGGCCAGGGCCGTATCACCCGGCGCGAATTCGTCGGCCGGCTGGGGGCGCTGGGCGTCAGCGCCGCGATGGCCAACGTGATGATGGCCCAGGCGGTGCGTGCCGAGGGGCCCAAGAAGGGCGGTCACCTCAAGATGGGCTCGGTCGGCGGCGAAAGCACCAACTCGCTGGACCCGGCCGCCGCCGCCAGCCAGGTACCCTATTACAACCTCAACCTTTTCGGTGACACGCTGGTCGAGGTGACGCCGGACGGCAGTCTGGGCAACCGCCTGGCAGAGGAGGTCAGCTCCAGCCCCGATGCGAAGACCTGGATGTTCAAGATTCGCAAGGGGGTCGAATTCCACAACGGCAAGACCCTGACGCCCGAGGACGTGCTGCGCACGATGGAGCGCCATTCCAACGAAGACTCCAAATCGGGCGCCCTGGGCATCATGCGCGGCATCGAATCGATGAAGGTCGAGGGCGACGTGTTCTCGGTCACGCTCAAGACGCCGAATGCCGACCTGCCTTACCTGATGGGCGACTACCACTTGCAAATTCAACCCGATGGCGGGTTCGACAACCCCGGCGCGGGCATCGGTACGGGGCCCTACATCCTTGAGGCCGACGAGCCCGGCGTGCGCCACCTGTGGAAGCGCAACCCCAATTACTGGGACGACAGCCGCGGCCATGTGGACAGCGTTGAGATCCTGGTCATCAACGATGCCACCGCGCGGATGGCGGCGCTTCAGTCGGGGCAGGTGCACCTGGTCAACCGCGTCGACCCCAAGGTTGCCGCGCTGGTCGACCGGGCGCCCGGCGTGCGGGTCGAGAGCGATTCGGGGCCGGGGCACTACGTGTTCATCATGCATGTCGATACCGAGCCGTTCTCGAAAAACGACCTGCGCCTGGCGCTGAAATACGCCATCGACCGCGAAGAGATGGTCGACAAGGTCCTGCGCGGCTATGGCTCGGTCGGTAACGACATGCCGATCAACGCGGCCTATCCGCTGTTCGACGAGTCGATCCCGCAGCGCGAGCAGAACCTTGAAAAGGCGGCCGAGCATTACCGCAAGTCCGGTCACGACGGCAGCCCGATCATCCTGCGCGTTTCCGATGTCGCCTTTCCCGGCGCCATAGAGGCGGCGCAACTGTTCCAGCAAAGCGCCGAGGCGGCGGGCATCCCGCTGGAGCTCAAGCGCGAGCCGGGCGATGGGTACTGGTCGGAAGTGTGGAACAAGCAGCCCTTTTGTGCCTCGTACTGGAGCGGGCGTCCGGTGCAGGACCAGATGTATTCGACCGCCTACCTGTCGACCGCGGACTGGAACGACACCCGCTGGAAGCGCGAGGATTTCGACAAGATACTGCTGGAGGCGCGCGCCGAGCTGGACCCGGACAAGCGCAAGGCGCTTTATTCGAAAATGGGCCGGATGATCCGCGACGAGGGCGGTCTGATCTGCCCGATGTTCAACGACTTCATCACCGGCGTCAGCGACGAGGTTCGGGGCTGGGTCAACGACCCGACCGGCGAGACGATGTCGGGGCAATGGTCGTCCAAGCTTTGGCTGGCGTGAGGCGGGGCGCGGCTGAATGCATCCCGTCGTGAAACTAGTGGTCCAGCGCGTTGCGCTGGGCCTGTTGCTGTTGCTGGCCGCCTCGGTGCTGATCTTCGCTGGCACCATGATTTTGCCCGGCGACGTGGCGCAGTCGATCCTGGGCCAGTCGGCCACGCCCGAGGCGCTGGCCAACCTGCGCGCCGAGCTGGGCCTGAACGAGCCGCCGGTGACGCGCTATTTCAACTGGCTGTTCGGGGTGCTTCAGGGCGACCTGGGCACTGCGCTGACCAATGGACAGGACATCGCAACCTCGATGGGGCGGCGGTTGTCCAACACGCTGTTCCTGGCGTTCTGGGCCGCGGTGGTGGCGGTGCCGCTGGCGATCTTCCTGGGGCTGCTGTCGGTGCTTTACCGCGATCGCTGGCCCGACAAGTTGATTTCGGCGGTGTCGCTGGCGTCGATCTCGATCCCGGAATTCCTGATCGGCTATGTGCTGATGTATTTCGTGGCGGTTCAGTTGGGGTGGTTTTCCACCGTGGCAATGATCAACGATTCGATGTCGGTGCTGGAAAAGCTCAACGCCATCGCCCTGCCGGTTGCGGTGCTGACGCTGGTGGTGCTGGCCCACATGATGCGCATGACGCGGGCGGCGATCCTCAACGTGATGCAGTCGGCCTATATCGAGACCGCCGAGTTGAAGGGGCTGAGCGCGTTTCGGGTGATTTTTCGCCACGCTTTTCCCAACGCCATCGCGCCGGTGGTCAACGTGGTGATGCTCAACCTCGCCTACCTGGTGGTGGGCGTCGTGGTAATCGAGGTGGTGTTCGTCTACCCCGGCATGGGGCAGTACCTGGTCGATCACGTGTCAAAACGTGACGTGCCGGTGGTGCAGGCCTGCGGGCTGGTCTTTGCCGCCGTCTATATCGGGCTGAACATGGTGGCAGACATTGTCGCGATCCTGGCCAACCCGCGGCTGAGGCACCCGAAATGAGGGGTGTGCCGGTATCCGCCCTGATCGGGTTTTTCTTTACCGCCGCCTATTTCCTGGGGGCCATTTTCGCGCCGCTGGTCGCGCCTTACGGCCTGGCGGAGGTGGTCGGCGACGTATGGGAGCCGGCTTCGCGCACCCACCTTCTGGGCACCGACAGCATCGGGCGCGACCTGTTGACGCGGATGATCTACGGCGGGCGCACGACCATCTTCATCGCCACCATGGCGACGCTGCTGAGCTTTGTCACCGGGTCGGTGCTGGGGTTCCTGGCGGCGGTACTGGGCGGCTGGATGGACCAGGTGATGTCGCGGCTCGTCGATCTGCTGATGTCGATCCCGACACTGATCTTCGCGCTGGTGGTGCTGTCGGTGATGCCGGTAACGATCCCGGTGCTGATCGTGGTCATGGGGTTGCTGGATTCGACGCGGGTCTACCGTCTGGCGCGCGCGGTGGCGGTGGATATCAACGTGATGGATTTCGTCGAGGCCGCGCGCCTGCGCGGCGAGGGGCGCGGCTGGGTGATCTTTCGCGAGATCCTGCCCAATGCCCTGTCGCCGCTGGTGGCGGAAATGGGGCTGCGATTCATTTTCGCGGTGCTGTTCGTCTCGACGCTATCGTTTTTGGGGCTGGGCGTGCAGCCGCCCGCCGCCGACTGGGGCGGCATCGTCAAGGAAAATAAGGACGGGATCGTCTATGGCATCCCGGCGGCGCTGGTGCCCGCCTTTGCCATCGCGACGCTGGCGATCTCGGTCAACCTGGTGGCGGACTGGGTTCTGAACCGCACCACAAGCCTGAAAGGGGGGCGCGGTGGCTGATCCGCTGTTGAAGGTGCGCGATCTGAAGATCGAGGCGACGGCCTACCCGCCGGGCGAGCCGCCGCAGGACATCACCATCGTCGAAGGGGTGTCGTTCGCGCTGGAAAAGGGCCGGGTGCTGGGTTTGATCGGCGAATCCGGCGCCGGCAAGTCGACCATCGGGCTGAGCGCCATGGCCTACGGGCGTGGCGGCGTGCGGATCACCGGCGGCGAGGTATGGGTGAACGGACGCGATGTCCTCAAGCTGGGCACCGCGGGGCTCAGGCGACTGCGCGGCGCCGAGGTGAGCTATGTCGCGCAATCCGCGGCAGCCGCGTTCAACCCGGCGCGCAAGATCATGGACCAGGTCATCGAGGCGACGATCATTCATGGCCGCGCCAGCCGCCAGGCGGCGCACGCGCGGGCCGTGGCGCTGTTTTCCAAGCTGAGCCTGCCCGAGCCCGAAACCTTTGGCGACCGCTATCCGCACCAGGTATCGGGCGGGCAGTTGCAGCGCGCGATGACGGCGCTGGCGCTGTGCCCCGAACCGGAACTGGTGATCTTCGACGAACCGACCACGGCGCTGGACGTGACCACGCAGATCGACGTGCTGGCGGCGATCAAGGATGCCATCCGCGACACCGGGGTGGCGGCGCTTTACATCACTCATGACCTGGCGGTGGTGGCACAGGTCAGCGACGACATCATGGTGCTGCAGGGCGGCCACCAGGTGGAGTACGGCACCGCCGAGCAGATCATCAACGCCCCGCGCGAGGACTATACCCGCGCGCTGGTGTCTGTCCGCTCGATCCGACACGAGGAAAAGCAGCCCGGCGGCGATCCGGTCCTGGAGGTCAGCAATGTCACCGCCCGCTACAAGGGCACCAAGTTCGACGTGCTGCACGATGTCAGCGTGGCGCTGGACGCGGGCCAGACGCTGGCGGTGGTGGGTGAAAGCGGGTCGGGAAAATCGACGCTGGCGCGGGTGATAACGGGGCTGTTGCCGCCCGCGCACGGGCAGATCGCCTTTGCCGGGCGGCGCCTGTCGCCCGATCTTGCCGGGCGAACGCGCGACGATCTGCGCGAGGTGCAGATGATCTACCAGATGGCCGACGTGGCGATGAACCCGCGCCAGACCGTGGGCACCATCATCGGCCGGCCTTTGCAGTTCTATTTCGGCCACCGCGGGGCCGAGAAACGCCGCCGGGTGACCGAGCTGCTGGAAAAGATCGAGCTGGGCACGGGCTACATCGATCGCTACCCGGCCGAGCTGTCGGGTGGGCAGAAACAGCGCGTGTGCATCGCCCGCGCGCTGGCCGCCGAGCCGCGCATGATCATCTGTGACGAGGTGACCTCGGCGCTTGATCCGCTGGTCGCGGACGGTATCCTCAAGCTGTTGCTGGACTTGCAGAAAATCGAGAACGTGGCCTACCTGTTCATCACCCACGACCTGGCGACGGTGCGGGCCATCGCCGACAGCATCGCGGTGATGTACCAGGGCCGGGTAGTGCGCTACGGGACCAAGAGCCAGGTGCTGTCGCCGCCGTTCGACGATTACACCGACCTGTTGTTGTCGTCGGTGCCGGAAATGAAGCTGGGCTGGCTGGAAGAGGTCATCGCGCATCGCAAGATGGAGAGTGCGGGGCATTGAGGCGGGCCGCGGCAAAGGGGGCTTTCTGCCCCCTCTTGGCCTGCGGCCAATTCACCCCCGAGGATATTTTCGGCCAGAAGAAGCACGCATCGGCGCGACGGAACAGGGAAAATACATGAAACACAAGCTCTTGCTGATCATCCTTGACGGCGTGCCGCTGCGCAACTGGCGGCGGCTGTTCGGCAACCTGGAAGGCTGGGTCGCGTCGGGGGACGCTCAAAGCTGGACCGTCCGGTCGGTTCTGCCGTCGATTTCGGCCAGTTGCTATGCCTCGATCCACACCGGGGTCAGCCCGCAGGTGCATGGCTGCACCGGCAACGGAAACGTGTTCCGGCTGTCGCAGCCGGACGTGTTCGGGCAGGTGCGCAAGGCCGGCGGCGTGACCGGCGCGGTGGCGCATTCGTTCTGGTCGGAGTTCTTCAACCGCGCGCCTTTTGATCGGGTGCGCGACATCGAGTATGACGAGCCCGACAGCGACAGCATCAACCACGGTCGGTTCCACACCATGACCGGCTACGGGCTGATCAACCAGATGACGCCCAGCGATGTCGATCTGTTCGCCACGCTGACCAATCTTTGCGCCAGGTTTTCCCTGAATTACGGCATGCTGCACACCTGCACGCTGGACAGCATGGGGCACAGGTTTTTCCACGACTGCCAGGAGATGGACCATGCCTGCCTGGTGATGGACGAGATGCTGGCGCCGTTCATCCCGAAATGGCGCGAGCTGGGCTACGAGGTGATCGTGACTGCCGATCATGGGCAGGATGCGCGCGGCCATCACGGTGGGAGCGACCCTTTGCAACAGGACGCGGCGCTTTACTATTTTGGCCCCGCCCGCGGCCCCGAGCCGGGCACGGTGCTGGACCAGTTGCAACTGGCGCCGACGATCCTGAGCCGGCTGGGCGCGCCGGTGCCCGATACCATGCGTGGCGTGGTGTTTCTGGGCTAGATATCCAGCCAGATGGTCATCGGGCCGTCATTGGTCAGATCCACCTGCATCTCGGCCCCGAACTGGCCGGTCTGGGTGGCAATTCCCATGTTTTCCAGGTGCTTGGCAACGTCCAGGTAAAGGGCCTCGGCCTCGTCGGGCGGGGCGGCGGCGGAAAATCCGGGTCGGTTGCCGCGCGCGGTGTCGGCGGCCAGCGTGAACTGGCTGATGACCAGTGCCCCGGCGCCGGCGTCGAGCGCCGAGAGGTTGGTCTTGCCCGCGTCGTCGCGGAAGATGCGCAGCCGCGCCACTTTGGCGGCCAGCTTTTCCGCCGCGGCCGCGTCGTCGCCGCGCATGGCGCAGACCAGCAGCAACAGTCCCGGCCCGGTGCGGCCGACGACCCGGCCGTCCACGCTGACGCTGGCATGGGTGACACGCTGGACGAGGGCACGCATTGGGTCCGGTTCCCTGCTTGGGGCGCGCGTCAGTCGCGCCAGTCGATGATCTGGTCGAGCGGCGCGCGATCGGTGCGGAACGCGTTGGCCGGGTGGTCGGGGTCGGTGTAGCCCAGCGAAATACCGCAAAGGATCAGGCGGTGCGCGGGCATCCCGAGTTCGGCTCGCAGGGTGGGCGCGTAGGCGGCCACGGCGGCCTGCGGGATGGTGGCCACCCCGAGCGCCTGCGCCGCGAGCGTGAAGGCGGCGACGAAGCCGCCGGTATCCATCGCGCCGTAAGGGCCCAAATCGGCCTCGGAACTGACGATAGCGACATGCGGCGCGCCGAAGAAGCGATAGTTTTCAAGCATCTGAGCGTGGCGCGCGGCGTGGTCGTCGCGGGTGATGCCGACCGCTTCGTAAAGCTGGAAGCCACAGGTGCGTCGCCGGTCCTGGTAGACGCCGGTGTAACGGTCGGGCCAGGGCAGATCGGGCGCCGGGGCGTCGGTTTCGACGGCGCGCAGCAGCGCCGCGCTCAGCCGTGCGGTTTGCGCAGGCGCGGTGATGGTCACCTGCCAGGGCTGCGCGTTGCACCACGATGGCACGCACCCCGCAGCGGCGACGATACGCTCGATCACCGGGCGCGGGACCGGGTCGGGACGGAAGCTGCGGCAGCTATGACGGTCGTGCAAGAGCTGCGTCAAGGTGTCGAATGCGTCGGTCATGGTGCAATTCCCGGTTGCGTGGGCCGCGCCATAGCCCAGGCCGGGGCCGGACGAAAGGGGGGGCGCCGCGTTAGCCGGGCAAATGGCGGGCGCGGGCACCGCGCTCGATCGCGGCGGCGTGCAGGCGGTCGATGGTCAGCTCGTATCGGATTTCCTCGAGCAGGCGCAGTTCTTCCTCGTGCAGGGTGCCATCGGCGGCGGCGACGTCGCAGGCCAGCGCGTAGGCGGTCTCGAACAGGTGCTCGGGCAGGTTGTCACGCACCAGTCCGAACAGCGCGTCGAGCCCGTCTTCCTGTTCGAACAGGTCGAATACCGTTTGCGCCATGATGTGCATGCGGTCGATATCGTAGGCGGCGAAGACGGGCAGGTTGTTCACCGCCTGTTCGATCTTGACCAGTTCGGCGGTGCGCAGTTGCTCGTCCGACGCCGAGACGGCGATCATCAGCGCCACGAGGCTGTCCTGCGGGGTGAGCGGGTGGGGGATCTCGCGGGTCATCGGGGCTCCTGCGCCTGGGGCGGTGTTGCAGCGCAGAATATTGACTGTCGCGCCCCGCCGCAATAGGAAGCGTCGGTCTGCCGCGCATGGGGCGCGCGCGGACCATTTGCGATTTGGAGCCTGTCGATGTCCGATCTGCGTGACGCCGCCCTCGTGTCGAAAGCCTGGCCCTTCGAGGAAGCGCGCAAGCTGGTCAAACGCTATGACAAGGCGCCGCCCGAAAAGGGGCATGTGTTGTTCGAAACCGGCTATGGCCCCAGCGGTTTGCCGCATATCGGCACCTTCGGCGAGGTGGCGCGCACCACCATGATCCGCCGCGCGTTCGAGTTGATCAGTGATATCCCGACGCGGCTGGTGTGCTTTTCCGACGATCTGGACGGCATGCGCAAGGTGCCCGACAACGTGCCCGACCCGCGGGCCCTGGACGCGCACATGCAAAAGCCGCTTTCGGACGTGCCCGACCCGTTCGGCACCCACGACAGCTTCGGCGCGCACAACAATGCCATGCTGCGGCGTTTCCTGGATACGTTCGGGTTCGAGTACGAGTTCATCAGTGCCACCGAGTTCTACCGCTCGGGGCGTTTCGACGCGGTGCTGCTGCGCGCCGCCGCGGCCTATGACGAGATCATGGCGGTGATGCTCAAAAGCCTGCGCGAGGAGCGCCGGCAAACCTATTCTATCTTCCTGCCCATCCACCCCGAGACGGGCCGCGTTCTTTACGTGCCGATGAAGCACGTCGACGGGCGCGCGGGCACCGTCACCTTCGACGATGAGGACGGGCGCGAGTGGACGCTGCCGGTGACGGGCGGCAATGTGAAGCTGCAGTGGAAACCCGATTTCGGCGCCCGCTGGGCGGCGCTGGGCGTTGATTTCGAGATGTACGGCAAGGACCATTCCACCAACACGCCGATCTACGACCGCATCTGCGAGATTCTCGGTGGCCGCAAACCCGAGCATTTCATCTACGAATTGTTCCTCGACGAGAATGGCGAGAAGATCAGCAAATCCAAGGGCAACGGTCTGACCATCGACGAATGGCTGAGCTATGCCAGCACCGAGTCGCTGTCGTACTACATGTTCCTCAAGCCGCGCACCGCCAAGCGGTTGTCGTGGGACGTGATCCCCAAGGCGGTGGACGAGTATCACCAGCAATTGCGCGCCTATCCCGGACAGGACGCCAAGGCCCGCGTCAACAACCCGGTCTGGCACATTCACGGCGGCAGCCCGCCGGAAAGCCGCATGGTGGTGCCGTTCTCGATGCTGCTGAACCTGGCCAGCGTGTCGGGCGCCGAGGACCGGGCGACGCTGTGGGGGTTCATCCGCCGCTACGCGCCCGAGGCCAGCCCGGAGGCCAACCCCGACCTCGACCAGGCGGCGGGGTTCGCGGTGCGCTACTACAACGATTTCGTCAAGCCCGAGCGCGCCTGCCGTGCGCCTACCGACCTGGAGCGCGAGGCATTGCGCGATTTGCGCGATCGGCTTGCGGCCTATGACGGTCCGGTGGAGGACGAGGCGCTGCAATCCATCGTCTACGCGGTCGGGCGTGACCGGTTCGAGCCGCTGCGCGACTGGTTCCGCGCCCTTTACGAGGTGCTGCTGGGCGCCAGCCAGGGGCCGCGTTTTGGCGGGTTCATCGCGCTTTACGGGGTGGATGAAACGGTGGCCCTGATCGACAGGGCGCTGGTGGGCGAACTGGCCTGAGACCGGGTTGGGGGGTGCGGCCCCTCTTGGCCTGCGGCCCCAAGAAACGCTGCTTGCCGCGCGGGTCTTCATCTTTCCCCAAGTACTCCCGCCGGAGGCCCCGCACTATCGACGTGCCGGGCACGGGTTCTGACGGGCGCCGTCACGGTTGTCTCAGGTGTCGTTAACCTTTGCCATGCCATTTCCTTTCCCTTCCGGGTGCCAGGCCCGGAGGACCGGATATCGGCCGCGGCTGCCTGTCGGGGTGGCGCGCGGCGGCAGGAAAGGGAAGCGAATGAACAAGGCGATTACCGACGGCATCGTATTTATGCCCCCCACGTTCGCGGCGGGGCTCGATCAATGGTCCTCGCAGGAGGGCACGCCGGGCTCGGACACCTATGCCGACGCGCTCAACGCCGCGCTGGTTCCGGCGGACCAGGATTTCGGCGGTGCGCTGGAGCTTCAGAAGGTCGATGCGGTGCAGAAGCTGCGCTACATGGGCGAGACGCCGCTCTTGCCGGGCTGCTACCTGCGCATCACCGCGCGTATCAAGGCGATCAGCGGCAACCTGCCTTTGGTGCGCATCGCCGGTTGGGCGGGCAGCCCCGGTGGCGCGCATGTGCCCGGGCTGACCGAAACCGGGCCGGAGGTGACGCTTCAGGCCTACGGCGAGGTCGTCGAGGTCAGCGCCATCGTCGGCGCGGGGGCGCGACAGGGGGTCGACATGGTCTGGGGGGCCGAGCCGGTTTTCGGCCATTTCGGGCTCGACCTGACCGGGCCTTCGGGCGGCATCGTGCGAATAGACGACCTGGTGATCGAGGACGTCACCCGTGTCTTCCTGCGCGACATGATGAACTGGGTCGACGTGCGCGACTACGGCGCCATCGGCGACGGGGTGACCGATGACAGCGCCGCCTTTCATGCCGCCGACGCCGCCGCACAGGGGCGGCGGGTGCTGGTTTCGGCGGGCACTTACCGGCTGGCACAGAACGTCACCTTTGAGAGCCCGGTGCAGTTCGAGGGCACCGTGCAGATGAATGACGACACGCGGCTGGTGCTGAGCCGCAATTTCGACCTGCCCTCGTATATCAACGCCCTTGGAGACGAGGTGCAGGCCTTTCGCAAGGCGTTCCAGGCGCTGCTCAACAATGCCGACCACGAGTCGCTGGATCTGGGCGGGCGGCGGATCAATCTGAGCGCACCGATCGACATGCAGGCGGCGGTGGCCAACCGCACGCAATACGCGCAGCGCCGCCACATCCACAACGGCCAGTTCTACGTCGAGGTCTCGCCCGAATGGGAGACCGGCGTGGTCACCTCGCAGGCCAGCTATGACCCGGCCGATCCGCTGCGCCTGACCGGGGTGGTCAACGTGGCCAACATCCCCGTCGGCGCGCTGATCGAGGGGGCGGGCGTAGGCCGCGAGGTCTATGTGCGCGCGCGCAACGTGGGCACGCAGGAGATCACGCTGTCGATGCCGCTTTTCGATGCGGCCGGCACACAAGCGTTCACATTCCGACGCTTCAAGTACCTCCTCGATTTCACCGGGTTCGACCAGTTGTCGAAGTTCTCGATGTCCGACATCGAGTTCCAGTGCAACGGTCGCGCCAGCGCCGTGATCCTGGCGCCGACGGGGCTGATCTTCCAGTTGCGCGACTGTTTCATCACCCGTCCCAAGGATCGCGGGCTGACCAGTATCGGCATTGGCTGCCAGGGGATGCTGATCGACCGCTGCCAGTTCCTGACCGACCAGGGAAACATGCGCGCGCAGGATCGCACGGTGATCGGGCTCAATGCCAACGCCAACGACGTGAAGCTGCGCAACAACCGCATCACGCAGTTCCGGCATTTTGCGGTGCTGGGCGGCACCAGTTCGATCGTCAGTGGCAATCACTGGTTCCAGGGCGATAATGAGCCGCAGGGCGTGCGCACCGCCGGGCTTGTGCTGACATCGACGCACAACCGCGTCACGATCAGCGGCAACTACATCGACAATTGTTTCATCGAGTGGGCCAACGAGCACGACCCGCATCCGCCCTTTGCCGGCGAGTTCTCGTTCAGCGCGCTGAACATCGCCGACAACATCTTCCAGGCGATCGACGTGGCGCCGTGGTTCCGGTTCGTCGTGGTCAAACCCTACGGGCCCGGGCATTTCATCGACGGGCTGACCATGGTGGGCAACATGTTCCGGGCGATCCGCGGCCATATCGACCGGGTCGAGCACGTCGATACCAGCTTTGCCGGCCTCGACTACGACCGGATGCGCAACATCGTGGTGAAGGGCAACATGTTCAACGCGGTCGAGCAGAGCGTCACCAACCCGGTGGTGATTCAGCATGACCAGGCAACGCCCGCCGCGACCTGGGTGATCGACGGCGCCGGCTTGCTTGCCTTCGGCGGCAACGCGCGCAATGTCGATGCGCTGGTGATGCGCAGCCGTGTCAAGGACGCGGCGAACACCACGCGCCACGAGATGCCCTACGCGTTCACCGCGCAGGGCGCAAACCGCGATCAGGTGCATCTTGGCTGGCCCGAGCCGATGTCGGGCAAGGCGTCGGTGACCGTGCGCATGGACAACTGAGCGCGAGCGCCGGGCGCAACAACCGGCCAGCCCTCTCCCGCCCGGTTCCGGTCTGCGATGGAGGGACTTTTTGCGCTGGACCGACCGCGGGACGGTGTTTAGGGCCACCGAAGCAGGGGTCGCGGGGGCAAAGCATGAGCATCGAGGCATTTCTGGCCGGATTCGGGTTGGGGTTTTCGCTGATCCTGGCGATCGGGGCGCAGAACGCCTTTGTCCTGCGGCAGGGAATCCGGCGCGCGCATGTCCTGGCGGTGGTGCTGACCTGCGCAGTCAGCGATGCGGTGCTGATCGCCGCCGGGGTGGCAGGGTTCGGCGCGCTGATCGCGGCCGTCCCTTGGCTGGAACCTGTGATGCGCTGGGGCGGGGCGGCCTTTCTGCTGATCTATGGCGCGCGGGCCTTCCTGGCGGCGTGGCGGGGTGACGAGACGCTGCAAGCGAGCGGCACCGCGCAGGGGCGGCGCGCGGCGGTGCTGACCTGCCTGGCGCTGACATGGGCGAACCCGCATGTCTACCTCGACACGGTGGTGTTGCTGGGCTCGGTCGCGGCGCAATACGAAGCGCATAGCAGCTTTGCGCTGGGTGCAATCCTTGCCAGTTTCGTCTTTTTCTTCGCGCTGGGCTATGGTGCGCGGCTCTTGGCGCCCTTGTTTGCAAGGCCCGGCGCGTGGCGCGTGCTGGATCTGGGCGTCGGTGCGGTGATGTGGAGCGTCGCCGCGATGCTGATCCGAGGGGTATGACCCGCACGGCGCGGGGCTTGCGCCCGTCCGTGCGGCGTGTGTTGATGGGCCGATGCACACGCGCGAGGCAATCGAGCCACGCCCTGTCTTGGGCGTTTTCTGGATGGTCGTCACCGGCGTTCTGTTCGTCGGCGTGACGGCATTGGTGAAATACCTCGGCACCGACATCCCGGCGGCGCAGGCGGCGTTCCTGCGCTATGCGATCGGGCTGGTGTTCATGGCTCCGTTGTTGCGCCCCATCGTGGAAATGCGGCTGACGACACGGCAGTGGGGGTTGTTCGCGCTGCGCGGGCTGGCGCACGCGGTTGGCGTTGTGCTGTGGTTCTTCGCCATGGCACGCATTCCGATCGCCGACGTGACGGCGATGAACTACATGTCGCCCATCTATATCACCCTGGGCGCGGCGTTGTTTCTGGGCGAGCGGCTGGCGCTGCGGCGCATCACGGCGGTCATCGTGGCGCTGCTGGGCGCGCTGATCATCCTGCGCCCCGGCTTCCGCGAGATCGGGCCGGGGCATCTGGCGATGCTGGGCACGGCGTTCGTCTTTGGTGTTTCCTACCTGGTGACCAAGCCGCTGAGCGAGGAATTCAGCGCCGGCATCGTGGTGGGTATGCTGTCGTTCTGGGTGACGCTGGGCCTTGCGCCGATGGCAGCAGTCGTCTGGGAGCCTCCCGGCTGGCATGCCATCGCGGTGCTGGCCGCGGTGGCGGCGCTGGCCACGGCGGGGCACTACACGATGACGCTGGCCTTTTCGGTCGCGCCGGTGACGGTGACGCAGCCGGTGACGTTTCTGCAACTGGTCTGGGCGGTGGCGCTGGGCGCGCTGGTGTTCGGCGAGGCGGTTGATCCGTGGGTGGTGGCCGGGGGCCTGGTGATCCTGGGCTCGGTCACCTTCATCACCTGGCGCGAGGCGGTGCTCAAGCGCCGGGTGATCACGCCGCCGCCGGCGGCGACCAGGCTTTGATCCGTGGCCGCCGGGGCTCGCGGCGGGCCGGGCGGACGTCGAATTTTATTGATTGACTAGTCAATCAAGCTCGACATAGCCTGCACCGACCCCTTGGGACGGAGAGGATGATGCCAAAGCTCGGAGTGGAGCCGCTGCGCCGCGCGGCACTGGTGGAGGCCACAATTGGCGCCATCGGCGAGGCGGGCACCCTGGACGTGACGGTGGCGAAAATCGCGCGCCGCGCCGGCATGTCGAGCGCGCTGGCGCACCACTATTTCGGCGGCAAGGAGCAGATATTCCTGGCCGCGATGCGCCACACGCTGACCGTCTACGGCGCCGAGGTGCGCGGCGCCCTGGCCATGGCGCAGGGCCCCGAGGCGCGGATCGAGGCGATCGTGCGCGCCAGTTTCAGCGATTCGCATTTTCGCCGCGAGGTGATCGCGACATGGCTGAACTTCTACGTCCTGGCGCAAACATCGGCACAGGCGAATCGGCTGTTGTGCCTCTACCAGCGACGGTTGCGCAGCAACCTGCGCCACGGGCTGCGTCCGCTCATCGGCGCGCGCGCCGGACCGGTGGCCGACCGGCTGGCGGCGCTGATCGACGGCTTCTACCTGCGTCATTCGCTGGGCATCGACCAACCCGACGGCGCCGCCGCGGCCGAACAGGTGTTGCGAAGCCTGTCGCTGGAACTGGCGCACGGCATCCATTGAACCGCCGCGCGTTCCCGCCTCAACTCATCACCCAACCCGGATGACCCGCATGCCAGACCGACCGCAGACCCAGGCGCAAGCCAGCCATTTCATCGACGGCGCCTATGTCGAGGACAGCGCCGGCGCGCCCATCGAGGTGATCCACCCCGCCAGCGAAGAGGTCATCGCCACCGTTCACGCCGCCACGTCGGCGGTGATCGACCGCGCGATCACATCCGCCCGCGCGGCACAGCGCGACTGGGCCGCCCTGTCGGGGGGTGAACGCGGACGGGTGTTGCGCCGCGCCGCCGACATCATGCGCGCGCGCAACCGCGAACTGTCGGAACTGGAAACGATGGACACCGGCAAGCCGTTGCAGGAAACGCTGGTTGCCGACGCCACCAGCGGCGCCGATGCGCTGGAATATTTCGGCGCCCTGGCGGCGTCGATCAACGGCGAGCATATCGCGCTGCCGGGTGGCGACTGGGCCTATACCATGCGCGCGCCGCTGGGCCTGTGCGTCGGCCTGGGGGCGTGGAACTATCCCACCCAGATCGCCTGCTGGAAGGCGGCGCCGGCGCTGGCGTGCGGCAACGCGATGGTGTTCAAGCCGTCCGAGGAAACGCCGCTTTGCGCGCTGAAACTGGCCGAGATCCTGATCGAGGCCGGCGCGCCGGCGGGGCTGTTCAACGTGGTACAGGGCGCCGGCGCGGTCGGCGCGGCGCTGGCCACCGACGCACGGGTGGACAAGGTCAGCCTGACCGGGTCGGTGCCCACCGGGCGCAAGGTCTATGCCGCAGCCGCCGACGGGATGAAGCACGTCACCATGGAAATGGGCGGCAAGTCGCCGCTGATCGTTTTCGACGATTCCGATCTGGAAGACGCGGTCGGCGGCGCCATCATGGGCAATTTCTATTCGTCGGGGCAGGTGTGCTCGAACGGCACGCGGGTGTTCGTGCAGCGCGGGCTGCACGCGGCGTTCCTTGAGCGGCTGACCGAGCGCCTGGCCGGCGTGGTGATCGGCGACCCGATGGACGAGGCGACCAATTTCGGCCCGCTGATCAGCGCCGGGCAGATGGAGATCGTGCAGGGTTATATCGCCAAGGGGGCGGAAGAGGGCGCGCGGCTGGTCTGCGGCGGCCAGCGGCTGGACCGGCCGGGCTATTTCCTGACGCCCGCGGTGTTCGCGGATGTACGCGACGACATGGTGATCGCGCGCGAGGAGATTTTCGGCCCGGTGATGAGCGTTCTGGCTTTCGACGACGAAGACGGGGTCATCGCCCGCGCCAACGATACGCAATTCGGCCTGTCGGCCGGGGTGTTCACACGCGACATCGCGCGTGCGCATCGGGTCATCGGGCAATTGCAGGCCGGAAGCTGTTTCATCAACTCCTACAACGACGCACCGGTCGAGGTGCCGTTCGGCGGTGTCAAGATGTCGGGCGTGGGGCGCGAGAACGGCACCGCCGCGATAGCGCATTACAGCCAGCTCAAATCGGTATACGTGCGCATGGGGCGGATGGAGGCGCCGTTCTGATGGCCACCGCCCCGGCGCACCGCCCACCCGCCCGCCCCGCTGCGCCGGGGCGATGGCCCGGCCATTTGCGGCCATGGCCCGGTTGCGCAGGGAGGGCATGGTGCAGGCGGATTACGTGATCGTGGGCGCCGGCAGCGCCGGCTGTGCGATGGCCTTGCGGCTGGCCGAGGCGGGGCGCTCGGTGCTGGTGGTCGAGCACGGCGGCTCGGACGCGGGGCCGTTCATCCGCATGCCCGGCGCGCTGAGCTACCCGATGAACATGGCGCGTTACGACTGGGGCTACCGCACCGAGCCCGAACCGCGCCTGGGCGGGCGGCGCCTGGCCTGTCCGCGCGGCAAGGTGATCGGCGGGTCGTCGTCGATCAACGGCATGGTCTACGTGCGCGGGCATGCGCGCGATTTCGACCACTGGCGCGACATGGGCGCGCGCGGCTGGGGCTATGCCGATGTGCTGCCCTATTTCCGGCGCATGGAGTGCTGGCACGATGGCGACCATGGCGGCGACCCGGCCTGGCGCGGCACCGACGGGCCGTTGCACGTCACCCGCGGGCGCCGCGACAACCCGCTCACGCGCGCCTTCGTCGAGGCCGGGCGCGAGGCGGGCTACGAGTTGACCCACGACTACAACGGCGAAAAGCAGGAGGGTTTCGGCCCCTATGACATGACCGTGTGGAAGGGGCGGCGCTGGTCAGCGGCGGACGCCTATCTCAGGCCGGCGCTGGCGCACCCCAACTGCGTGCTGGTGCGTGCCTTCGTGCGCCGCGTGGTGATCGAGGATGGCCGCGCCATCGGCGTCGAGGTCGACCGCGGCGGCCGGCGCGAGGTCATCGCCGCGCGGCGCGAGGTGGTGTTGGCGGCGTCAAGCATCAACTCGCCCAAGCTGTTGATGCTGTCGGGCATCGGCCCGGCGGCGGAACTGACCGCGCATGGCATCGACGTGGTCGCCGATCGCCCCGGCGTGGGCGCCAATCTGCAGGATCACCTGGAGGTTTACGTGCAGATGGCGGCGTCTCGGCCGGTGAGCCTTTACAAGTACTGGAACCTTGCCGGCAAGGCCTGGGTCGGGCTGCGCTGGCTGCTGACGCGCAGTGGGCCGGGCGCCAGCAACCAGTTCGAGAGCGCCGGGTTCGTTCGCTCGGCGGCGGGGGTGGACTACCCTGACATCCAGTTCCATTTCCTGCCCATCGCGGTGCGCTATGACGGGCGCGCCGCGGCCGAGGGGCACGGTTTCCAGGCCCATGTCGGCCCGATGCGCTCGCCCTCGCGCGGGCGGGTACGGCTGCGCAGCGCCGACCCGGCCGATGCGCCGGAGATCTGTTTCAACTACATGAGCACCGATCAGGACTGGCGCGATTTCCGCCGCGCGATCCGTCTGGCGCGCGAGGTTTTCGCGCAGCCCGCCTTTGCGCCATACCGGCGCCACGAGATTCAGCCGGGCGCGGCGGCGCAGAGCGACGCGGCGCTCGACGCCTTCATCCGCGACCACGCCGAAAGCGCCTTTCATCCGTGCGGCACCTGCCGGATGGGGCGCGCCGACGACGCCCATGCGGTGGTGGACGAGGAGGCGCGCGTGATCGGTGCAAGCGGGCTGCGCGTCGCCGACAGCTCGATCTTTCCGCGCATCACCAACGGCAACCTCAACGCGCCCTCGATCATGGTGGGCGAGAAGGTCAGCGATCACCTGCTGGGGCGCGCGCCGCTGCCGCCCGAGAACGCCGCCGCCTGGATACACCCGCGCTGGCAGCAGACGCAGCGCTGAGGCGCGATCAGCAATAGACAAGCGCGGCCGCACGCGGCCGGGGCCGCCCGGCGTGTCAGGCGCCCCGGGCAGGGGGGAAACGCGATTGAACGCGATGCGCGTCAGCTAGCCCCGGCGGTAAGCCCGGCGGCGATGCGGCGCAGGATCGGGCGCGCCTGCGCGGGGCTCATGCCGGGGCGCAGGCGGGGGTCGTAGAGCATCTGCATCAGCTTCTCGTCATGCGTGGTCAGCAACGCGAACTCGTCGTCGTCGTTGAAGATCGAGGGCCGTGCCTCGGGGCTGTCATTGGGCAGGCCAAGGCCCTGCGCGATTTCCTCGTGATAGCACGAGCGGCGCAGCAGGTCGGGGTGCTCGGCCCGGACCACGGCGACGGCACGGCGATAGGCGGCATCGTTGTCGGCACCCGAGAAGGCGAAGACGAAGCAATGGATGGCACGCGGCAGGCGGTCGAACAGGCGCATGGCGCTTGGATTGACATCCGGCACCATCGCGCGCACCCGGGCCTTGGCGGCGGGACGGTCGTCTTCGCCCAGCACCAGCACCAGGAAATTGGGGTCGCGGTCGACCATGCGGATCGGGTGGCCGGTCAGCCGTGCCAGGCGCGTCGCATAGCGTGACAGCGTGGCGCGGTCGGCGCGGCGTATCCCGGTCGGCACCGAGGCGCCGAATTCGATCCCGAGGCGCACCGGCACGTCCCAGCGGCGCAGCACGCCGGGCTTCCCGTCCGACGCGGTCAGCCCGGCGCCGCGCTGATATTCGTCGAAAAGGGCAATGCGTTCGAAATTGCGCACCAGCATCGCGGCTGTATGGGGTGTATCCACGCCGCCGCCATCGGTGCGCAGCAGCCCCTTGGCCAGAAGCTGGCTTTGCAGCCGCGCGTAATGGCGCGACAACAATTCGCTGCGCGCCGAGGGCTCGGGCGCCGACAACGTGTCGGGGCGCGCTTGCGGCGCTGTGGGCCGGGGGTCATCGCCTGCGGGCAGGCAGGCGGCCAGCGCCAGCAAGGCACCACCGCCAAGCGCGGCACGGATCGTGCGTGCGCGGGCGGCCGGGGGCTGGCGGGTCGCGGCGGTCATCTGGCGGGCGCTCCGGGCGGTTGCGTGGGTGTCTTCGGGCAGCAGGATATATACATCAGTATAGCGGGGCAGCGGCCATTATTCCAGATCGGCTGGTACATCTCAGCGCCGCGACCTCTGTGGGCGCCGCGCCTTGCCAGCCCGCGCCGCGGTACCTGTACGCGCGGCATCTCCGTCAGCGCCGGCGTCGAGGCCCAGTTGGTCGCGCAGCACGCGGCGGCGGATCTCTTCCACCTCGCCGGGCTTCAACTGGCCCAGCTGGAACGGGCCATAGGAGACCCGGATCAGCCGGTTCACGCTCAGCCCGAGCGTGTCCATGGCGCGGCGAACCTCGCGGTTGCGGCCCTCGCGCAGACCCACGGTGACCCAGGCATTGGCGCCCTGTTGCCGGTCGAGGGTAACCGTCATCGGCTGGAACACCTCGCCGTCGATCTCGATACCCTTGCGCAACGGGTCGAAATCGCTGTCCTGCGGCCGTCCCTTTAGGCGCACCCGGTACTTGCGCAACCAGCCGGTGCTGGGCAGTTCCAGCCGGCGCTTGATGGCACCGTCATTGGTCAGCAGCAGCAGACCCTCGGACCCGAGGTCGAGCCGGCCGACGCTCATCACCCGTGGCATGTCGTCGGGCAGCTTGTCGAAAATGGTCGGGCGCCCCTTTTCGTCGTGCGTGGTGGTCACCAGCCCTGCGGGTTTGTGGTAAAGCCACAGGCGCGGCGGCTCGGGCGCGGCAAGGGGGCGGCCGTCGACGGCGATCCGTGTCCCCGGTGCGACGTTGAGCGCCGGGCTGTCGATCACCCGGCCATCGACGCTGACGCGACCTTCGGCGATCAGGCGCTCGGCGGCGCGGCGCGAGGCCACGCCGGCGCGGGCGATGACCTTGGCGATGCGTTCGCCGGGGGGGCTGCTGTCGGTCACGGGTCGGGGGCCTCTTTTTCTGCCGCTGCGGTCGGGCTGCATGCATAGCCCGGAATCGCGTATTGCGAAAGCGCCGATAGCGGGGCAAGCAGGGGTATGGTGTTCAACAGCCACATGAAGGCCGCGCTGGCCGAGGCGCGCGCTGCCGCCCGGCGCGGCGAGGTGCCGGTGGGCGCGGTGCTGGTCGCGCCGGACGGGCGCATCCTGGCGCGGGCGGGCAACCGCACGCGCGAATTGCGCGATCCCACCGCCCATGCCGAAATGCTGGTGATCCGCGCCGCCTGCGCGGTGCTGGGCAGTGAAAGGTTGAGCGGCTGCGCGCTATACGTGACGCTGGAGCCGTGCCCGATGTGCGCGCAGGCGATCTCGGCGGCGCGCATCGCGCGGCTCTGCTACGGTGCCGCCGACCCGAAATCGGGTGGCATCGCGCAGGGGCCGCGCATCTTCGGCCATCCGCAATGTCACCACGTCCCGGAAATCGTCGACGGCATCGCTGCGCCCGAGGCCGAGGCGTTGCTCAAGACCTTCTTCGCCGCCCGCCGTGATGCCCGATAGACCGCCTCCGGCGGGAGTATTTTTGGAAAGATGAAGCACGGGTGTCTCTTGCGTCTATCGGATTTCTTCTGGCCACAAATATCCCGGGGGAGTCGCGCGTGAAACGCGCGGCGGGGGCAGCGCCCCCATGCCCGGCCCGGCGTCAGATGGTGACTGTCTCCAGCACCTCGGGCGTGCGCACATCGACCCCGGGCAGAGCCTTGATCAGCGCATCGGCGGATTGCTCCAGCAGCGGGAAGGTCTTGTAGTGGCACGGGATCACCGTCTTGAAGTCGAAGAAGCGCCTGGCGGCGTAGGCGGCGCGCGCCATGTCCATGGTGAAATGTCCGCCGGCGCACAGGATGCCGATATCGGGCTTGTGCAGGTCGGCCAGCACGTCCATGTCGGCCATCACGTCGGTGTCGCCGGACACATAGATGGTGTGGCCTTCGCCCGCGATCATGAACCCCGATTCGTGCCCGGTGTAGACCGGTGCGCCGTCGTCACCGGCCAGCGACGACGAATGCGCGGCGTTGACCATCGTCACCGCGACATCGCCCAGCATCACGGTGCCGCCCTTGTTGAAGCCCACGGTGTCGATGCCGTGCTGCTTTTCCAGCCAGCCGGCGAGGTCGAAGATGGTAACCACCGGGATGTCGAGTTCCGCGGCGATGGGGCCGGCATCGTTGACGTGATCGAAATGGCCATGGGTGACCAGCACGTGGGTGGCCCCGGCGATGGCCTCGGCGCGTCGGTCCTCGGGGAAGACGGGGTTGCCGGTGACCCAGGGGTCGATCAGCAGCACCTGATCGCCGATCTCGATGCGGAAACCGGAATGGCCCAGCCATGTGAGTTTCATTGCCTTGCTCCTTTTTGGGTGTTCGCTGCTGCGTTTCAGACTAGCACGCCACGCCGCCGCGATCACAGGGCAAAGGCGCGCGGCCTGGTGCTTGCAGGCGCGCCGTCGGGGCGCTATGGACGGGCGCGACGCGACAACGGAGCCTGGCCATGTCCATCGACCTCGAAACCGCCGCCCGAGTGGCGAAACTGGCGCGCATCCGCGTCGAGGCGGACGCGCTGCCGGAACTGGCGGACGAGTTCAACCGCATCCTGGGGTTCATCGAGCAGTTGCATGAGGTGGACATCGACGGTGTCGAGCCGATGACCGGCGTCACGCCGATGCGCCTGAAGCGCCGCGAGGACGTGGTCACCGACGGCGATCAGCAGGACAAGGTGCTGGCCAACGCGCCCGATGCGCGCGAGGGGTTCTTCGCGGTGCCCAAGGTCGTGGAATGAGTGACGATGCCCGCGCCGCAGCCGGCCGGGCAGGCGCGCGAAACGGAGTGGATGGTGTGCAATGACCGACCTCAACAGCCTGACCATCGCTGCGGCGCGTGATGCGCTGCGCGCCGGCGACCTGACCAGCATCGAGCTGGCCGACGCCTGCCTGGATGCCGTCGCGGAGGCCGGTGCGCTGGGCGCGTTCGTTCACCTGACGCCCGATCAGGCCCGCGACCGGGCGCGCGCCGCCGATGCGCGTATCGCGGCCGGCGATGCGCCGTCGATGTGCGGCATCCCCATCGGCATCAAGGATCTGTTCTGCACCGAGGGCGTGCCTGCCCAGGCCGGCAGCCGCATTCTCGAAGGGTTCCTGCCGCCCTACGAATCGACCGTCACCGCCAGGTTGCGTGACGCCGGCGCGGTGGGGCTGGGCAAGCTCAACATGGACGAGTTCGCCATGGGCAGCTCGAACGAGACATCCGTATACGGCAACGCGGTCAACCCGTGGCGGCGCGCCGATGACACGGCGCCGCTTACGCCCGGCGGCTCGTCGGGGGGCTCGGCGGCGGCGGTGGCGGCGGGCCTGTGCCTGGCCGCGACCGGCACCGATACCGGCGGCTCGATCCGCCAGCCGGCGGCATTCACCGGGATCACCGGGCTCAAGCCCACCTACGGGCGTTGCTCGCGCTGGGGAATCGTGGCGTTCGCGTCGTCGCTCGACCAGGCCGGGCCGATGACCCGCTCGGTGCGCGACGCGGCGATCATGCTGGGCGCCATGGCCGGGCACGACCCGAAGGATTCGACCAGCGCCGACATCCCCGTGCCCGATTTCGAGGCGATGCTGACCGGCGATATCCGCGGCAAGGTGATCGGTATCCCGCGCGAATACCGCATGGAGGGAATGCCCGCCGAGATCGAGGCGCTGTGGCAGAAGGGCCGCGAAATGCTGGCCGATGCGGGGGCCGAGATCCGCGACATTTCCCTGTCGCACACGCAATATGCGCTGCCGGCCTACTACGTGATCGCGCCGGCCGAGGCATCCAGCAACCTGGCGCGCTATGACGGCGTGCGCTTTGGCCACCGCGCGAC
>NZ_JAGXFK010000093.1 GCF_024637375.1 Sediminimonas sp.
CCGCCGCGCGCATCGCCGCCAGCGCCAGCCGCGCGCGCAGTCCACTGCGCCCCTCAAGCGCCGCCTGCGCCGCCGCGTCATCGTGCCGGGACCACAGATCGACCGCCCGCGCGGTGGCGTGGCCCGCCCAGGCGCCAAGCCGCAACAGGCGCAGCAGCTTCCACAGGATCAGCGCCAGCGTCAGCACCGACAGCGCGGCAATCACCCACAGCGCCGGCCCGCCTTTTTGCAGGAACCCCAACAGCGCATCCGTTTCCATCACATCGCCCCCTTGATCGGTGCCGCCGCGCCATCATGGCGGCGCACATGGGTCATCCAGTCTTGCGTGCCCGCCAGCACCGCGTCGTATACGGCGCGGCCGACGGCCTCGCCCGTGTCTGTATGCAGCCCGGCATAGTTCATGAGGCCGGATGGCGCAGCCACGGCGATGCAGTCGGTGCCGGTGCCGGTGGCCCGCCCGGTGGGCAGGTCCGGCCCCGCCGCGATTACCGCGGCGGTGCGCGCCTGCGTGGCGATGCTCAGCGCCTCGACCAGCGCCGCCTCTGACAGGCCGCCGCCAGCCGGCTCGATCACCACGGCGATGTTGATGGTGCCCCAGTCGTGGCCGGCCCGGTCCATCCGGGTGCCCACGCGCTCGGCATTTGACAGGCCCACCGTGGCGACCGCGCGGGCTTCGACGGCACCCATGCGCACGCTGCGATCCACGTAGGCGCGCACGTCGCGCGAGGTCAGGAACGCCACCGCGTCGCCCGCCCCCCGCGCGGCCAGTTCACCCTGCAGCCACGCCACAGCGTCCAGCTCTTCGGGCAGATCGGCGTTGCGCACCTCGCGCCACGCGATGCGCCGCGCCGTCACCATGCCGGGCCGGTTCACCGCCCAGCTGAGCACCCGCATCGGCGTGCCCAGGTCAAGGCACAGCCAGGGCCGCTCAAGCGTCAGGTGCGCGGTCATCCGATCACCTCCAGCGGCTGGAATACCGGCCCGTGCGGTGTGCGCTCGAACCACGCGTTGACATGGAACACCCGCGCCAGGTTGTCGGGCGTCAGAACGTCGCCCGGCGGCCCGTCGGCGACAAGCCCGCCCTCGCCCATCAGCATGAGCCGCGTGCAATGGCGTGCCGCCAGCCCCAGATCGTGCAGCGACGCGATCACCGCGCGTCCCTCGGCCGCCAGCCCGGCGAACACCTGCATGGTCGAAATCTGGTTGGCCGGGTCCAGACCGGCGATGGGCTCGTCCGCCATCAGCAGCGGCGTGTCCTGCGCCAGCGCCCGCGCGATCAGAACCCGCGCCTGTTCGCCGCCCGACAGCCGCGTCGCGGTGCGCCGGCGCATGTCGTCGAGCCCCATCGCCGACAGCGCCGCATCCACATGTGCCTGATCGCGGGCCGACAGCGGCCGCCCGACAGGCAGATGCGGCACCCGGCCAAGGGCCACCAGCGCCTCGACGCTGACCGGCCAGGCGATGTCGCGCGCCTGGGGCATCCACGCCACCAGGCGGGCGCGTTCCGCCGCCCCGTGATCAAGCAGCGACGAATGCCCCCGCGCCGCCACCAGCCCCAGCGCGGCGCGCATCAGCGTCGTCTTGCCGGCGCCGTTGGGGCCGATGAGGCCGACGAACTCCCCGGCCTCGACCCGGGCGTTGACCCCGGTGAAGATGTCGCGCCCGCGCAGGCTGACAGACAGATCGTCAAGCGCCAGCAGGGTCATGGCAGTTCCCTCCGGGTCTTGTAGATCAGGTGCAGAAACAGGGGCGCACCCACCAGCGCCGTCAGCACGCCCAGCTTCAGGTCGCGCTCGGGCAGGATCAGCCGCACTGCCAGGTCGGCCGCCAGCACCATCACCGCGCCGCCCAGCCCAGATGCCCACAGCAGCCGCGATGGCCGCGCGCCCACCAGCGGGCGCAGGATATGCGGCACCACCAGCCCGACAAAGCCGATGGCGCCCGCAACCGCCGTCGCCGCGCCGACAACGCAGGCGGTGCCGATAACCAGCACAAGCCGCATCCGCGACAGGCGCACGCCCATCGACGCCGCCGCGTCCTCGCCCAGCGTCAGCGCGTCCAGCCCCCGGCCCAGCGGCAGCAGCAGCACCCAACCCGCCAGCATCAGTGGCAGCGCCAGCCCCACATGGCTTATCGAGCGGTCGGCCAGCGAGCCCATCATCCAGAACACGATCTCGTTGGCGGCGAACGGGTTGGACGACAGATTCAGCACCAGCGATGTCAGCGCCGCCGCCATCGACGAGATGGCGATCCCGGCCAGGATCAGCGTCAGCGACGACCCGCGCGGCCCGGCCAGCGCGATCACCAGCATCACGCCAGCCAGCGCGCCGGCCAGCGCCGCCAGCGGCAGGCCGAATGCCCACGCCGCCGACAGCCCCGTGTGAATGGCCAGCACCGCGCCCAGCGCCGCCGACCCCGACACCCCGATCAGCCCCGGCTCGGCCAGCGGGTTGCGCAGGTAGCCTTGCATCGCCGCCCCCGACAGCCCGAGGCTGAGGCCGATCATCACCGCCAGCAGGGCGCGCGGCAGGCGGATCTCGCGCATCACCAGGGGCACCGGCCCGTCACCGCCCATGACCAGGGCGCGCAGCCCCTCGACCGCGCCGATCCGCGCCGGGCCTACCAGCAGCGAGGCGATGAACAGCGCCGCCACCAGCGCGGCAAGGGTGACGAACAGCCGCATCATCGCGCGCCCTCCAACGCCTTGCGGCGCAGCCCGCCCAGGTCATGAACAGCGCGCAGCACGTAAGGCGTGCCGCAAATCCAGTCGCGGTCATGCACGTTGGCCGATGGCCGGGTGCGCCTGAGAATCTCTACCGCAGGGTGATCCAGGATCGCCTCGGACCGCGTCTCGCCGGAATAGGAGGTGCCGGAAATCAGCACCTCGGGCGCATGCATCACCAGTTGTTCCAGCGCCATCACCTGCCCGCCACTGATCCCGGCGCGGGTGGCGGTGTTGGAAAACCCCGCCGCCAGCAGGATCTGCCCGGCAAGCGTCTTGTCGCCCACCGTATAGCCGTTGGCGTAATACAGCGCCGCCTCGGGCCGCTGCCGCACCGTGGCGCGCAGCTCCGCCAGCCGCGCCTCGAACCGCGCGGCGGCGAGCGCACCGGCGTCGGCACGGCCCAACAGCCGCCCCATTCGTTCCAGCACCGCGCCGATGTCTTCCATCGATCGGGCGGCTGCAAAGACCTCGACCCGGATGCCCAGCCGGCGCAGCATCGCGACGCTGGCGCGCGACGAATGGCGTCCTGCCAGCACCAGGTCGGGGCGCAGGGCATGAACCTCCTCGGCACGGGCATGGTTGATGGTGTAGCTCCGCGCCTGATCCACCATGGCCGAGGCACGCGGGTCCACCGCCAGGTTTGACACCGACACCAATTGCCCCTCCCCGGCCAGCATCATCGCCAACTGGTCGGTGCACAGGTTCATCGACACCACCCGGCGCGGTGCCTCATCGGCCCGCACCGGTGCGGTGCTGGCGGCCAGCGCAAGGCCGGCCGCCACCACAAGCGATATGACCCTAGAACGACGCACGGAGCCCGAAATAGGCCGCGCGGCCCGACTGGTTGAACCCTGCCGCGGTCTGGTAGTCGGCGTCGGTCAGGTTCTCGACGCGCAGGTAGACCTCGGCGCTGTCGGTCACGGCATAGGCGGCGCCCAGGTGCACCAGCGTGTAATCCGCCATCGCCTGCGACGGGAACCCGTCATCGGGCCGGTCGGCGACGTGGTTCACAGCGAGGTCGCCGCGCAGGCCCCAATCCGTCCGCCCCGACACGCCCACCGTCAGGTCGTGCCGCGGCGTGCGCGCCAGCCGTCCACCGCCCGGTGTGCGCGTGTCCGACAGGGTGTAGCTGCCGTAAAGGTCCACCGCCCCGCCTAGCGGCGCCTGCGCGGCCAGTTCCAGGCCGCGGGTGCGGGTGACACCCGGCACCTGCGCGAAGCTCGACGTCACAAAGCTGTAGTCGATCAGGTTGTCGATCTCGGTATGAAACAGCGTCGCCTTGAGCATCGCATCGCCGGCAAACCGCTTTTCGAGGCTCAGCTCGTAGCTTTCGCTGGTCTCCGCATCAAGGTTCGGATTGCCGAACGGGCCGAACAGTTCATAAAGCGACGGCGCACGAAACCCGGTGCCGGCCACGGCGCGCAGGGTCATGTCATCGGCAAACCGCCAGGCCAGCGCCGCGCGGCCCGAAGTGCGGCCGCCGAAATCCTCGTGCTCGTCGCGGCGCAGGGCCAGCGACAGGTCGATATCGTCGCGCGGCGCGTAGCTCAGCTCGGCAAACCCGGCAACTTCCGAGGTCTCGGCGCGCGTCGCGTCCAGCCGCGCGCTCTCTTCGGTCCATTCGGCGCCAAAGCTCAGGTCGGTACGCGCGCCCAGCGCCGTGTGCCCGGCATAATCCGCCTTGGTGCGCTGTCCCAGAAAGCGGTTGGTGAACGGACTGCCGGCGTCCAGCCTGTCGTTTTCGAACCGCTGGATGCTGAACTCGTGGTCGATGCGGTCGCCGGCGTACTCGGCAAAGACACGTGCGCCGCGCCGGGTCTGGTCGATGTCGCCGCTGGGGTCGGTGGCCGAACGATCGAACTGCGTGGTGCCGTCGGAATACAGCGCCGCAAATCCCAGCGTCAGCCGGTCGGTCACCGCGTGGCGTGCGTTCAGGCGCAGATCGGTCTGTTCCAATCCGTCCTTTTCGGTGTCGCTGTCGCGGTTCGAAAACCCGTCCGTCACGACCCGCGACATGCTCAGCGTTACCTCGCCATCCTCGGTGGCGTTGCTCAGCGTCAGCGCCCCCAGCGCGGTTCCATAGCGCCCCGCCTCGGCGGTGATCCGCCCCGAAAAGCCCAGTTTCTCGGGGCGACGCGAAGCGATGTCGATCACGCCGCCCACCGCCTCGGAGCCGTGGATCGCCGATTGCGATCCCTTGAGCAACTCGATCCGGCCCAGCCCGGCATTGATCAACCCGCCGAAATCGAACGCGGTCTGCGTGCTCGACGGGTCCGACACGTCGATGCCGTCGATCCGCACGGCGATGTATTTCGACCCCAGCCCGCGAATGCGCAGCGTGGTGGTCGCACCGATGCCGCCATTGCGCGACAGGGTGACACCGGGCAGCAGGCTCAGCGTGTTGGCGGTGTCGATCTGGCCGTCGTCGATCTCGCGCTGGCCCAGCACCTCGACGCTGGCACCGGTGCGCGACAGTTCGGTGTCGCTCTGGCCGGCCAGGACGGTAATCTCGTCCAGGTCCATGACCTGCGCCTGTGCCATCATCGGCGCAGTGCCCAGCATCAGGGCGGCAATAGGGGAAACCGTGAAGATCGGGAAACGGGAAAGCCGTGTCATTCGCGTGGTCCTTTCCTCGCACGGGCCGTTCGCGGCCCGTACTGCGGGGTTTGACAATATGCCCGGAAAGGTCTGCGCGGCCTGCCCGGACGGTTCGGGTGCCACCACAACGGAAAAAACCGTTGCCCATGACGCCCACCGCGCCCGGACAGGGTGATCGTTCTGGCAGGTCTCCTGACTCGCGGGTCGGGGCTCCACCGGGCCTTCCCGTCATGTGGTCATGACAGTGGCCGTTGCCGGTGTCGCTCGCCGCTTACAGTTGCGGGGGCAGTCACGGAATTTCACCGCGTTCCCTTTTCACCGGACGCGCATGCGCCCGAACCAGAACACGAGTGGCCTAGCGCGGCGCCCGGCGCCGGTCAAGCCCCGCGAAGGCCGCTCAAGTCATACGGTTTCACCGTACCAGGCGTCCGTTTTCGCCCTTCCGGCGCCGTGCGCCCTTTCGCTTGCCGCGCGATTCGGGCACAACGGCGGCAAGGAAAGGGTCAAGACAATGCAGAACCAACGCCCGCCGCTTCTGGCCGTGCTGATCGACGCCGACAACACGTCGCCGAAATGGACCAAGGCCGTCTTCGACGAGATCGCCGCCATGGGCGAGGCCAGCGTGCGCCGCTGCTACGGCGATTTCTCGTCCCAGCAGATGAGCGGCTGGAACAAGGTGCAGGCCGAGTTCGGCCTGGTGCCCCATCACCAGCCGGCCAACACGGTAGGCAAGAACGCCAGCGACACCGCCCTGGTAATCGACGCGATGGACCTGATGCATTCGGGCCGCTTCGACGCTTTCGTGCTGGTCAGTTCCGACAGCGATTTCACCCGCCTGGCCAGCCGCATCCGTGAACAGGGGCTCGACGTGTTCGGCATCGGCGCGCAAAAGACACCCGAGGCGTTTCGAAAAGCCTGCAAACGGTTCATTTTCCTTGAAAACCTCGAAGGCGCGCCAAGCTCGGATAAGCCCGCGACAAAGACCGAAAAGGCCGCAACCGGCGACCTCAACGAAGCACGCGACTTGATCCTCAAGGCGATGGACAGCATCGACCAAGACGACGACTGGTACGCGCTTGGCCCACTGGGGCAGTTCATCACCACCGCCAACCCCGATTTCGACACTCGCAGCTACGGCCACAAGAAGCTCAGCGATCTGGTCTCGGCCATCAAGGTGCTGGAAACCAAGCGCGGCACCGGCAACCAGATACTGGTGCGTCGGCTGGACTGACCCGGCTCAGGCGCCGTAGCGGGCAAGAAATGTCCAGGTCGCCTCGTCGGCGACGCGGGCGATCTCGGCCTCGTCGAAATCCTGTTGAATGCCGAACATCGCGCGCGGCCACAGCGTGGCCTTGCACAGTTCCGCGAACTGATCCGCCGCCATGTCGACATCCTCGATCGCCAATTCCCCGCGCCCGCCAGCCGCCTGCAGGTACTCGCCCAGCCGTCGGCGCCCCATCATCGGACCGCTTTCATAGAAGGCGCGCCCCAGTTCCGGGAACCGGTCGGCCTCGGCGACGCAGATGCGAAACACCCGCTGCGAGAACTCCGACAGCAGAAAGCTCAGCAATTGCCGCGCCGCCTCGGCCAGCACGTCGCGCGGGGGGCGGCCGGTGTCGATCAGGCGCAACGCCGATTCGGCCTGCTGGTTGCACTCGGATCGGATGACCTCGCAGAACAACTCGCGCTTGTCGGGGAAATAGCTATAGATCGTGGCCTTCGAGACCCCGGCCACGGCGGCAATCTTGTCGACCGAGGCGGAGCCGAACCCGTCCGACAGGAATACCTGCCGCGCCCCTGCGAGCACCTGATCAAACTTGCGACCGCGGTGAATCCGTGCTTGATGCTTGGTCATGCCTCCCCCGGCGTTGCCGCAGCATTACCGGGCTGCACGCGGCGCGACAAGGTGCCCCAAGCGGCGGCCCAGAAAAAGAAAGCGTTGCACGCCATTCAGATTTTCATATCTTAGAATCGTTATAACAAGCGAGGTGAGCATGCGCTTTTTCACCCAACGCCGCCATTTCCGCGATCTCAACGAACAGGAAGTGCTCGCGCTGGCGATCTCGTCGGAAGAGGACGACGCCCGCATTTACCGCAGCTATGCCCAGATGCTGCGCGACGACTACCCCGATTCGGCGCGCGTGTTCGAAGACATGGCAAGCGAGGAAGACACCCACCGCCAAAGCCTGATCGAGTTGCACAAGGCACGCTTCGGCGACACCATACCGCTGATCCGGCGCGAACATGTGGCCGGATACTACGCGCGCCGGCCGGTCTGGCTGATTGAAAACCTCGGCATCGAGCGCATCCGCGCCGAGGCCGAGGCCATGGAACGCGACGCCGAGCACTTCTACCGCACCGCTGCCGCGCGCACCTCGGACGCGGCCACGCGCAAGCTTCTGGGCGATCTCGCCGCCGCCGAGGCGGGCCACCAGACCACCGCGGGTGAACTCGAAGAGCAGCACCTCGACGATGACACCCGCGCCGCCGAAGACCGACAAGCGCACCGGCAGTTCATTCTGACATGGGTGCAGCCGGGGCTCGCGGGACTGATGGACGGGTCGGTTTCGACGCTCGCGCCGATCTTCGCCACCGCCTTCGCCACTCAGGATACCTGGACGACGTTCCTCGTGGGGCTCGCGGCGTCGGTGGGCGCGGGTATCTCGATGGGCTTTACCGAGGCGGCCTCGGACGACGGCGAGCTGTCGGGGCGCGGTTCGCCGCTCAAGCGCGGAATCGCGTCGGGGGTGATGACCACGCTGGGCGGTCTGGGCCACGCGCTGCCCTACCTGATCCCCGATTTCTGGACCGCGACGACCCTCGCCTTCGCCATCGTGTTCATCGAGCTGTGGGCGATCGCCTGGATCCAGAACCGGTTCATGCAAACGCCGTTCCTGCGCGCCGCCTTCCAGGTGGTGCTGGGCGGGGCGCTGGTGTTCGCGGCGGGGGTGCTGATCGGCAGCGGGTAACGGAACGCAGGCGCCGGCTAGTCGAAATGCGGCGTGACCTGCGCGACGATCACGGCGTTTTCCTCCAGCGCGCGGCGCATCAGCGCATGCTCGTCCTCGTCGATCTCATGTCCCTGCGCGGCGCGTTCCTCGGCGGTGCCATAGCCGGTCACGTCCAGCGGCGCCTGGTCGGCCTGCTTGAGAATCGCGACCGTCTCGCGCACTGCCTCGGCCTCGTCCACGCCCGAGGCATAGCACATCAGCGCCGCGCCGGTGGCATCCTCGGGCAGCCCGTCGCCCTGCTTGCGGCCAAGTTCCACCAATAGGGTATAGACCTGCTGGCGGCTTTCCTTCTCGTTCTTGCCGGCCATCGCATCCGCCTTCATCTTGCCGAAAGTACTCAACCCGGCATGCCGCCCCAACACGGACGCCCCGCCCGGTATGGGTCAATCGCGCAGCAACTCGTTGATCGAGGTCTTGGCGCGGGTTTGCGCGTCGACCCGTTTCACGATCACCGCGCAATAGAGGTTGAGGTTGTTCTTGGTGGGCATCGAGCCGGAGACGACGACCGACCCGGCCGGCACCTCGCCCATGAACACCTCGCCGGTTTCGCGGTCGACGATCTTGGTGGACTTGCCGATATAGACGCCCATGCCCAGGACCGAGCCCTCGCGCACGATACAGCCCTCGACCACCTCGGAGCGGGCACCGATGAAGCAGTTGTCCTCGATGATCGTGGGGCCGGCCTGCATCGGCTCCAGCACGCCGCCGATACCGACGCCGCCCGACAGATGCACGCCCTTGCCGATCTGTGCGCAGGAACCGACAGTGGCCCATGTATCCACCATCGTGCCTTCGTCCACGTAGGCGCCAAGGTTCACGAAGGATGGCATCAGCACTACGCCCGGTGCGATATGGGCGGACCGGCGCACGATGCAATTGGGCACGGCGCGGAAACCCGCGGCGCGCCATTCCCGGTCGCCCCAGCCCTTGAACTTGCTGTCGACCTTGTCCCACCAGCGGCCGCCCTGCGGACCACCGTCTTGCTGTTCCATGTCACGCAGGCGGAATCCCAGCAGCACGGCCTTCTTGGCCCATTGGTTGACGTGCCATTCGCCGGCATCATCGCGCTCGGCCACGCGCAGCTTGCCGGCGTCGAGCGCGTCCAGCGTGGCCTCGATGGCCTCGCGGGTCTCGCCGCCCGTGGCGGGGGTTATCTGGTCGCGCGCGTCCCATGCGGCTTCGATCGCGGTTTCGAGGTCGGTGTTGGACATCCGGGCGCTCTCCCTGTCTTGCGTGTTGCATGCCGAGCCTCGCCTATAAGCCCTTGGCGCGCGTCCCGCAATGCGGCGCCGCGTCGACCCGCGGCGACATCGCGCCGGGCGATCCGGCTTTCGCTGGCCTTGGCGCGCATCGGACGCTAGGGAGAGGCGACTGCGCAATCAAGGGAGTCGAAAGTGACCAGCAAGGATCGCAGCGGCGTGTTCCGCGATGCCCACAGCGATATCGAAACCGCCCACGATGTGCCCGATACGCCGCAGACGCGCGCGCCCTCGTACCGGCTGGCCTTTGTCGACGACGACTTTCTCAGCCGCGCCGAGCTGCGCCCGGTGCGCCTGCAACTCGAACTGCTCAAGCCGCAGATGGTGATGGACGAATACGGCATCGAAAGCACGGTGGTGCTGATGGGCGGTGCCCGCATTCCCCGGCCCGAGGACAAGGCAAGCGCACGCACGCAGGCGCTGGCGGAGTTGTCACATTACTACGACGAGGCGCGCGAGTTTTCGCGGCTGATGACGCTGCGCGGCATCGGGTCGGCGCGCCACCGCAACGTCATCTGCACCGGCGGTGGCCCGGGCGTCATGGAAGCCGGCAACCGCGGCGCAGCCGATGCGGGCGGCATCTCGATCGGGCTCAACATCGTGTTGCCACATGAACAGGCGCCCAACGAGTTCATCACACCGGACTTGTGCTTCAACTTCCACTACTTCGCGATCCGCAAGATGCATTTTCTGATGCGTGCGAACGCGGTATGCATGTTTCCCGGCGGCTTCGGCACCCTCGACGAGATGTTCGAAAGCCTCACCCTGATTCAGACCGAACGCATGCGCCGGGTGCCGTTCCTGCTGTTCGGCGAAGATTTCTGGCGCCGGATCATCAACTGGGACGCGCTGGCCGAGGCCGGCACCATCAGCGACGAAGACCTGGCGCTGTTCCAGTTCGTCGAGACCGCGGCCGAGGCGGTCGAGATCATCGACCGCTGGAGCGAGGCCAACCCCGCGCCCGGGAGCACACTGGGCTGAGCGCCGGTCAGGCCGCCGCCTGCCCGGGCAGGCGGCACAGTTCTTCGCCGCCCAGAACCGAGGTCACGCAATAGCCCCGGTCGGTTTCGGTCAGCCGGTAGCCGTAGCCGGCCAGCCGGTGCTTCCACTCGCGCGAGGAAACGGCCTTGCCGCGCTCGCGCAGAACGAAGTCGCGGATGTCGTCGGCGTTGAATTCGCCGTAAGAGATGTCGTCGAACATTGGGTGCCCTCCTGCATCATTGTTTCGATACAGGCAGGCTGCACCGCAACAGTGGCAACAATTCATCCCGATTGCGGCAATTGAGCGGCCTTGCGTAAACAATTGGCCGGGGCGCGTCAGCTATCGGCCTGCACCGCGGCAAGCTGCGCGCGCTTGTCGGCATGGGCGCGCGCGGCCCGGACAAGGGCGCGGAAAAGCGCCTGCTGGCGGCGGGCATAAAACAGGTGCTCGGGGTGCCACTGCACGCCGATGGCAAACGGGTCGCTGACGCGCTCGATCGCCTGAATCATGCCACCGCGGTCACGGGCCGCCACGCGCAGGCCCGCGCCAAGGCGGTCCACCGCCTGGCTGTGCAGGGCGTTGACTGTCATCGGCTCGGGGCCGGTCAGGTCTGCCAGCAGGGTGTCGGGCACCAGATGCACGATCTTGCGCGGCAGGACCGTCCAGCGCCGGTCGCTGGCGGTATAGGTGCCATAGGCATCCTGGTGCAGCGTGCCGCCCAGGGCCACGTTCATCATCTGGCTCCCCCGGCAGATGCCCAGAACCGGCATGCCGGCCGCGTTGGCCTCTTGCACCAGACGCCGTTCCAGCGCGTCGCGGTCGTGGTCCAGTCGCGCGGACGTGATCAGCCGCCCGCCATAGAGATCGGGCGAGATGTCGTCGCCGCCGCCGATCACCAGCCCGTCGACCTCTCCGATGTCCGGCTGCCTGTAGCCCGGGCTCCAGCGCCGGGCCCAACCGCCGGCGATGAAGATATTCAGCGCGATCAGGGGAAAGATGCGCCAGCCCGACCGCCGCGATACCGAGACACCGATCACCGGACGGGTCATGCCGGGGGCGTGCCCGCGTCATCGAGCCCGGCACGGCACAGGATGGCACCGGCGCGGTCGGCCCAGCTTTGCCGCAACAGGGTCAACGCGCCGTGATCGTCCAGCCATGCATCCGACAACGCGCCCAAAAGGGCACTGTCGGCGGCGACCCTTTCGACGGTGACCCAACGCTGCCATTCCTGCGCGACCGACCAGCGCGGGTTGTCGATCCGGCTGTCGGGCAGGCGGAAATGGAAGGCGGGCCGCGCCGACACCAACCGCGGCAGCTTGTCGGCAAGCCGGTCCCCGCGCAGGTGCGCGAATACCGGCAGCATGTCGAGCCCGCGATTGCGCGTCGGTGTGCGTTGCAGGTAGACGTCGATCACCCGCGAAAGCGTCGCATCGGGGCCCAGCGCGATCAGATCGCGCACGAAATCGGTCGGGTACGGGTCGGAAAAGGGCAGCACGCGGCGCGATTCGTCTATGGGGTTGGCGCTGCGCATCCAGTCCTCGATCAGGGCATAGGCCAGCAGCGGGCGCACAATGTCGGCATCGCGTTCCGACGCGATCTCGATGTTCAGGTGCAGCCCGAAACCGAACAGCCACCCGCCTTCGCTGCCCAGGGCGCCGGCCTCGCGCAGCGCGGCGCAAAGACGATCTGTCTCGCGCAGCCCGTCCATATCGAGCGGCTCGGTCACGACCTCGACCGGGACGACCTCGCGCCCCAGCTCCAGCGCAAGATCGCGCAGCTTGCTGCGTTCGGCCTTGCGCAAAAAGATGTCGAGATAGACCTCGATCTTGCCGATGCGCGAGCCCGTGACCGTCCAGAACGGGCCGTCGCCCTGTTCGGCCCGCCCGCCCAGTGTTTCGGTGCAAACCTCGGCAACACGCGCCTCGGTCAGGCCGCCAAGCTCGATCTCGACCCCGGTGCGGCGCGGCTCGCCATCGGCGTTGAGAGGCTGCGGCAACGGGGCAAAATCCTGGCCTTGCATCTGGGTCGTCCCTGAACGGGCGCGCGTTACCGCGATAGCCCGCTTTCGGCCTCGATCTCGCGTTTCGACTTGCGCGCGCGTTCGGTGGCGGATTTGAGCTGCCCGCAGGCGGCCATGATATCTTCGCCGCGAGGTGTGCGGATGGGGCTGGCATAGCCGGCCTTGTAGATGATGTCGGCAAAGGCGCGGATGCGGTTGTTGGACGAACGCCGATAGGGCGCGCCAGGCCATTCGTTGAACGGGATCAGGTTGATCTTGGCGGGAATGCCCGCGATCAGCCTGACCAGGCGGCGGGCGTCCTCGTCGCTGTCGTTGACACCGTCAAGCATCACGTACTCGAACGTGATTCGTTCGGAATTCGATACCTTGGGATACTCGCGCAACACGTCGAGCAGCGTTTCGATGTTCCAGCGCCGGTTGATCGGCACCAGTTTGTCACGCACCTCGTCGGTGGTGGCATGGAAACTGACGGCCAGCAGGCAGCCGATCTCGCGCGCGGTGCGGGCGATCTCGGGCACCACGCCGCTGGTCGACAGGGTGATGCGGCGGCGCGACAGGCTGATGCCCTCGCCATCCATCGCGATCTTCATCGCGTCGCGGACGTTCTCGAAATTGTATAGTGGCTCGCCCATGCCCATCAGCACGACGTTGGACAACAGCCGCGTCTCATCCTTCGGGGCGCCGGGTTCGGGCCATTCGCCAAGATCGTCACGCGCCATCATGATCTGGCCGACGATTTCACCGGCGGTCAGGTTGCGCACCAGTTTCTGCGTGCCGGTATGGCAGAACGAACAGGTCAGCGTGCAGCCCACCTGGGATGACACGCACAGGGTGCCGCGCCCCTCCTCGGGGATATAGACAACCTCCACCTCGTGGCCGCCCGCGATGCGAACCAGGTACTTGCGGGTGCCGTCGGTGCTGAGCTGGCGGCTGACCAGTTCCGGGATCTCGATGACGAAATGCTCGGCCAGTTGGGCGCGATAGGCCTTGGCCAGGTTGGTCATCGCCGCGAAATCGCGCACGCCCCACTGGTAGATCCACTGCCATATCTGCCCGACGCGCATCTTCGCCTGCCGCTCGGGCGTGCCCATGGCGACGAGCGCGTCGCGCATCTGGTCGCGCGTCATGCCGACGAGGTTCACCCGCCCCTCCTGCGCAAGGGTGCGGGGCAACGTCATCACGTCCTGGGTTATCGGGGCCTTGGCCGTCATCGCGCGTTCATCCGTGGTTACCGAACCGCCCCCATACACGAACGGCGGGGCGGGACACAAGCCAAGCCTGCCCGCCCGTCACCCGCATCAGAGGTGCTCCGTCCCTTACTTACAGCGTTTCTCGGCCTCTTCCAGGGCGGCGGTGAACCCCAGCAGCGAGAATTCGTCCTCGGTCTTGGTTCCGCGGGTGGACCTTGCCGTGAGCGTCGCCTTGGTGCCGGCCTTCATCGCGGCGATGATCTCGGCATCGTCGTCGGGGGTGGCGGGCCAGGCCCACTCGCCCTCGGTGAACAGGTCGAAGTCAGCCCCGTCAACGTCCAGGGTCACGGTCGACCCGTTGGCGAACGGATAGCCGCCAGTGAAAGTGATCTGCCCGTCGACATCGGCTGCAGGGCGGTAGAACACCATCAGCAATATCTCGCCCCGGCGCACCGAAACAACGCGCCCGTCGCGGGTGTTGACGGTTTTCTTGGGCGAAGAGACCGCCCAGCATTCCTTGGGGTCGGCGTCCTCGAAAACGCTCCAATCCGTCTTGGCGGCGACCTGGTTGTCGCTTTCTTCCTGCGCGGCGACGCCCGTCGCCGCCAGCAGCGCCATCAATGCGCCGGCCACGCCACCTGCCACTCGTGATACCATTGTCCAGCCTCCAGCCGTCCTTGCCTCAATCCCGAAGGCCCGCCCTGCCTGTTCCGGCAGCTTGCGACGGGCCGCTTGCTTCTCGACATTGCTACATTAGCCTGAAACCTGCCATCGGCGAAAGAGCGATTGGCGAAATTCCGCAGGCTTGCCGGAAGGAAGCCCCCATTATCCGGCTGGGCAAGACATGGCGCAAGTCTTGGCTTGAAATAGTATGCGGCACACGCGACCGGATCAATCTTCCTTGCGCCCGTCAGGGAAGCGCGTACCTTTCACTGCGCCCGGCGCGCCGGTAACAAAATCGTTTTCCATGTAGGCCACGACCTCTTCGGTTGAGAGAACGTTGGCGACGGTGCTGTTGGCCACGGTCAATGCCGTTTCCTGATTGGCCGTCGCGGTGGCGACGGCATCACGGACCACCACAACGTCGTAGCCGCGCGAGTTTCCGGCATAAGCGGTGCTAAGAACGCACTCATCCGTCCACAAGCCGACAATCACGATGGTGTCGATGTCATGGGCCTTCAGCTTCGTGTCCAGGTAAGACGCGCCGTCCTCATCGAACGTCCAGAACATGTCCAGATGCTTGCCATGGTAGAACCAGCCATCGGCCACCTCTTCATCGGTCGGCGCTATTTCGGCCAATGGCTCCAGACCGGGGGCGCCGGTGAATATATAGGCCGCGTTCTCGGTGGCGTCGGGGCGCAAGCCTCTGGGCCCGTACCAGCGATCCATGGCGTTCGAAATTCCGTCGTCAAAGCGGCGGCTCCAGGCGCTCCACGCGATCTGAACGCCGTCGCTGCCAGACCGGGCATTTCGGAAGGCATCCAGGATTTTCTCCATGTTGGGCAGAATACCACCCGCATAGGCGCGGTACTCTTCCTGGCAATCATCCAGAAGCAGGGCGATCCGACGCGGCCGGTCTTTCAGATCCCACGACGCCCAGAAGGATACGGGGGTTTCGTTCGGGCCACCCGGTGTCTTGCTGAAATTCGGCATCGGCTCCAGCGCAAGCTTCATGTCGCGGTGTTTGCGTGGCTTCTGGAGCGCTTCTTTCAATGTCGGAATGTCGGTCGCTTCGTGGGTCATGATAATCCTCGATCCAATTCCGCCGTGCTGATCCATATGTGATCACGCGCGATTATCTATCAAGGAAATTTCCGGGGAATGGGGTGGATGTGCGGGGCTTCGCGACCGCACACAGATCGCCCCGAACCGCACGCCATGCTGCATCCGGGCCGGTTCAAACGCACACTGCGTGTAGTGACAGAACGACCCAGGCACGCATCATTGCCAATGTCAGAGCCTGGGCCCTTCACCCCGCGAATTCGTCGCGGCGGTAGCCCTGGATGAACAACAGCGCGCTCAGGTCGCCGTGGTTGATGCGGATGTCGCTTTGTGCCGCGACGGTGGGCTTGGCGTGGAGCGCCACGCCGGTGCCGGCGCGCCCGAGCATCCCGAGGTCGTTGGCGCCGTCGCCCACGGCGATCGCGTCGGCCTCGGATATATCCAGGTGCCGGGTGACGCGGGCCAGCGTCTCGATCTTGGCCTCGCGGCCCAGGATGGGGTGCGCCACCTCTCCGGTCAGGCGGCCGTCCTCGGCCAGCAGGATGTTGGCGTGCGTCTCGTCGAAGCCCAGCCACCGCCCGACCTGCCGGGTGAAGGCGGTGAACCCGCCCGAGACCAGCACCGTGTAGCCGCCCATGGCCTTCATCGTCGCCACCAGCTCCCGTCCGCCGGGGGCCAGCGTGATACGCGTATTCAGCACCCGGTCAATCACCGATTCGTCGAGGCCCTTCAGCAGCGCCACGCGCGCGGTCAGCGCCTGTTCGAAATCCAGTTCGCCGTTCATGGCGCGCGCCGTGATGCCGGCGACATGCGCGCCCACCCCGGCCTCGTCGGCCAACTCGTCGATGCATTCCTGCCCGATCATGGTGCTGTCCATGTCGGCAATCAGCATCGCCTTGCGCCGCCCCCCGGCGGGTTGGATCACCAGGTCGACGCCGCGGCGCTGCCATGTCTCCCACGCCGACCAGCGGTCGTCGGGCAAGTCCGGCACCGGGAACTCCGCCGCCTCGCCGGGCGACAGCCAGGCGATATCGCCGCCCTGCCAGGCATCGCGCTGCGCGGCCACGGCATGGTCGGTCAGGTGCGGCTCGTCGGGGTTGGTCAGAAGGGTGGCAATGTACATGGCAAGGGTCCGGTCAAAGCTGCGCAACGTCGCATTTGAACATTCAACCGGCGCTATAGCGACATTTTGACGGTTGTGAAACCCGCCGAACGCCGGTACATGCGGTGGCGGGACACCCCTCCCCAACGAGGGGCGCTTATCTGGAAGGGTAGCAAAAATGACGACTGAACAACCGGCAACGCGGCCGGCCAACCCGCGTTTTTCCTCCGGCCCCTGTGCCAAGATCCCCACCTTCACCCTCGACAAGCTGGCAGACGCGCCCCTGGGCCGCAGCCACCGCGCCGCCGTGGGCAAGGCCAAGCTGAAAGCCGCCATCGAAGGCACGCGCGAGGTGCTGGGCATCCCCGCCGATTACCGCATCGGCATCGTGCCCGCCTCCGACACCGGGGCGTTCGAAATGGCGATGTGGTCGATGCTGGGCGAACGCCCGGTCGAGATGGTCGCGTGGGAATCCTTCGGCGACGGCTGGGTCACCGACGCGGTCAAGCAGCTCAAGATCAACGCCACCGTGCACGAGGCCCCCTACGGGCGCATCGTGAATATGGCGACGCTGAACTACGACAACGACGTGTGCTTTACCTGGAACGGCACCACCAGCGGCGTGCGCGTGCCCTCGGGCGACGTGATCCCGGCCGACCGCGCCGGCCTGACGCTGTGCGACGCGACCAGCGCCGCCTTCGCCATGGATCTTCCCTGGGACAAGCTGGATGTGACGACCTTTTCCTGGCAGAAGGTGCTGGGCGGCGAGGCAGCGCATGGCATGCTTGTCCTGTCCCCGCGCGCGGTCGAACGGCTTGAAAGCTACACACCGGCCTGGCCGCTGCCCAAGATTTTCCGCCTGACCAAGGGCGGCAAGCTCAACGAAGGCATCTTCGAGGGCGCCACCATCAACACGCCCTCGATGCTGGCGGTCGAGGATTACCTCGTCGCGCTGGATTGGGCGCGCGATGTCGGTGGGCTCAAGGGCCTGATCGCACGCGCCGACGCCAACGCGCAGGCCATCTGGGATTTCTGCGAGACCCGCGACTGGATCGCCAACCTGGCCGAAGACCCGGCGACGCGCTCGAACACCAGCGTATGCCTGAAGTTCACCGACGCGCGCATCAAGGACGGCGCGGCCTTCGCCAAGGCGGTGCAGAAACGGCTCGAGTCCGAAGGCGTCGCGTTCGACGTGGGCGCCTATCGCGACGCTCCGGCCGGCCTGCGCATCTGGTGCGGTGGCACGGTGGAAACCGCCGACATAAAGGCGCTTCTGCCCTGGGTCGACTGGGCCTTCGACGCCGAGATCGCGGCGCTTGGCGAAACGGCGTGACGCCGATTTCTTGAAAAAAACGTCCCGGAGTCTTTTCAAGACCCCGGGGCCTACTCCTGAATCTTCGTTAAAGGACCACGCACATGGCTCCCAAAGTACTCGTTTCCGACAAGCTTTCCGAAACCGCGGTGCAGATCTTCCGTGATCGCGGCATCGACGTCGATTTCCAGCCCGACCTCGGCAAGGACAAGGACAAGCTGCTCGAAGTCATCGGCAACTACGACGGTCTGGCGATCCGCTCGGCCACCAAGGTGACCGAGAAGATCCTCGATGCCGCAGAACACCTCAAGGTGATCGGCCGCGCCGGGATCGGCACCGATAACGTCGACAAGGACGCCGCCTCGCAAAAGGGCGTGATCGTGATGAACACGCCTTTCGGCAACTCGATCACCACCGCCGAGCACGCCATCGCGATGATGTTCGCCATCGCGCGCCAGATCCCCGCGGCCAGCGTCAGCACCCAGGCAGGCAAGTGGGAAAAATCGAAATTCATGGGCGTCGAGCTGACCGGCAAGACCCTGGGTGTCATCGGTGCCGGCAACATCGGCTCGATCGTCTGCGACCGCGCCCGCGGCCTGCGCATGAAGGTGGTCGCCTATGACCCGTTCCTGTCCTCGGAAAAGGCCGCGAAGATGGGCGTCGAGAAGGTCGAGCTGGATGACCTGCTGGCGCGGGCCGATTTCATCACCCTGCACGTGCCGCTGATCGACGCGACGCGCAACATCCTGTCGCGCGAGAACCTCGAAAAGACCAAGAAGGGCGTGCGCATCATCAACTGCGCGCGTGGCGGGCTGGTCGACGAACAGGCAGTCGCCGACCTGATCCAGTCCGGCCATATCGGCGGCGCCGGCTTCGATGTCTTCACTCAGGAACCGGCGACCGAGAACCCGCTTTTCGGCCTGCCCAACGTGGTCTGCACGCCGCACCTCGGCGCCGCCACCACCGAGGCACAGGAAAACGTCGCCCTGCAAGTGGCCGAACAGATGTCGGATTACCTGCTGACCGGCGCGGTGACCAACGCGCTCAACATGCCCTCGGTTACCGCCGAAGAGGCCAAGGTGATGGGCCCCTGGATCAAGCTGGCCGATCACCTCGGCAGCTTCATCGGCCAGATGACCGACGAGCCGATCAAGGCCATCAACATCCTCTACGACGGCGTGGTATCCCGGATGAACCTGGAGGCGCTCAACTGCTCGGTCGTGGCGGGGATCATGAAACGCTTCAACCCCGACGTGAACATGGTCAGCGCGCCGGTGGTCGCCAAGGAACGCGGCATCAAGATCAGCACCACAAACCAGGACAAGTCGGGCGCCTTCGAAGGCTACATGAAAGTCACCGTTGTCACCGCCAAGCGTGAACGCTCGGTCGCCGGCACGGTGTTCTCGGACGGCAAGCCGCGCTTCATCCAGATCAAGGGCATCAACATCGATGCCGAGGTCGGGCGCCACATGCTCTATACCACCAACGAAGACGTGCCCGGTATCATCGGCACCCTGGGCAAGACGATGGGCGAGGCCGGGTCGAACATCGCCAACTTCACGCTCGGGCGGTCGGCTTCGGGCGGCGAGGCGATCGCGCTTCTCTACGTGGATGCACCCGTGGCGCCGGACACGCTCAAGGCGCTCGAGGCGACGGGCCTCTTCCGGCAGGTCAAGCCGCTGCAGTTCGACGTCGACTGACGTTCGCCACCGCGGGCCCCATCGCGCGCCGCCCCCGGGGGGCGGCGCGTTTCGTTTCAGGCGCCTTCGCGCCCCGCGTTGCGCAGCACGATCAACAGGAAAAGCAGCATAGACCCCAGGGTCAGGAACGAGCCGGCCTTGGCCAGGGTTTCGCCGGTTTCGCGCACCGCCATGACGATTCCCGGAACGATGGCGATCACCCCGAGCGCCGCAAGCGCGAAATGCAGTTTCGGCAGAACACCCTGCGCGGCGGCCGGGCTGACGTGGTAGTAGACCCCGAACAGCGCAAGCGTCACCCACCCCAGGAGGTTCAGGTGCGCATGTGCCGGTGCCAGCAAGTGATCCTTTGTCGCCGACATCTGTATACCCCAGGACATGCCGACAATCGCTGCCACGACGCCCAGAACGAAGAAATAAAGTGCAAGTCCCCTCATCGGTTTCACTCCCCTTTCACTCCCCTGTGTGCCCCCTCGTCTCGCGCGCGGGGGTGCCTGCAGAATATATCGCGTTGGCCTGTCGGGGAACTCCCATTGTTGTGCTAACGACATGGCGCGCCCGGCGGCGAAAAAATGACGGAACGTCCCCCTGCCCTTCGCGCGGATGCTGCGCTAGCATTGCGCCAAAGCTTCAGGATGCGAGGACAAGATGAGCGACATTGTGATACTCGGCGGCACCCGGACCGCGATCGGAACATTCGGCGGCGCACTGGCCGGCGTGCCCCCCACCCGGCTTGGCGCGATCGTCGCCGGCGAGGCGCTGAAACGCGCCGGGCTGGCCCCCGACAGGATCGGCCACGTCGTCTTCGGCACCGTCATCAACACCGAGCCGCGCGACATGTACCTCAGCCGCGTCGCCGCGATCGAGGCCGGCATCCCCGACAGCACCCCGGCGATGAACGTCAATCGCCTGTGCGGGTCCGGGGCGCAGGCGGTGGTCTCGGCGGCGCAGGCGCTGATGCTGGGCGATGCCGATTTCGCGCTGGCCGGCGGCGCCGAGTCGATGTCGCGCGCGCCCTACATCGTGCCCGACCAGCGTTGGGGCGCCAAGATGGGCGACATCCGCACGCTCGACATGCTGCTGGGCACGCTCGCCTGCCCCTTCGGCAGCGGGCACATGGGGGTGACGGCCGAAAACGTGGCCGGCGAACACGGCATCACCCGCGCCGACCAGGACGACTTCGCCCTGCAAAGCCAGACCCGCGCAGCCGCCGCCATCGAGGCCGGATACTTCCGCGACCAGATCGTGCCGGTCGAGGTGCGCGCAAAGCGCGACACCGTGCAGTTCGACACCGACGAACACCCCAAGCCCACCAGCGCCGAGGCGCTCGCCGGCCTGCGCCCGGCGTTCCAGAAGGACGGCACCGTGACCGCCGGCAACGCCAGCGGCATCAACGACGGCGCCGCCGCGCTGGTACTGGCGCGCGCCGACGCAGCCGAAAAGGCCGGGCTGGCGCCCCGCGCGCGCATCCTGGGCTATGCCCATGCGGGCGTCCGCCCCGAGGTGATGGGCATCGGCCCGGTCCCGGCGGTGGAGGCGCTATTTGAAAAGACCAGCCTCGCCGCAGGCGATTTCGACCTCGTCGAATCGAACGAGGCATTCGCCGCGCAAGCCGTCGCGGTCAACCGCAAGCTCGGCCTCGACCCGGCGATCGTGAACCCCAATGGCGGCGCCATCGCCCTGGGGCACCCCGTGGGTGCCACCGGCGCCATCCTGATGGTCAAGGCGCTACACGAACTGGAGCGTACCGGCGGCAAGCGCGCCCTGATCACCATGTGCATCGGCGGCGGTCAGGGCATCGCGCTGGCAATCGAACGCGGCTGAGCGCCCGAGCGCGGCAGGCGACACCAGGAGCATTTGCGCCAAGATCAAGCATCGAGCGTGGCAAAGCCACGCCGATGCGTCAGGCCGGGTCAGTCAATGCGCAGCCGGGTACGATCGGCGCGGCCCTCGGCGTCGATCACCGTCAGGGTCAGGAAACCGCGCCCCGGGTCCGGTAGCGTGACCTCGCGCCGCCGCGCGCCGCTCAGCACCGGCCGGCCATTGGCCAGCCAACTGAACGGCGGCACGCCGGCGCGCACCTTGGCGACAAGGCCCGCCTCGCCCGGTATCAGCCGCACGCCTTCGGGCGGAAAGGCAAGCAGCGGCGCCGATGCCCGACCGCCATTTGCATCGCCCCCGCCCCCGAACACCCGCAGCGGCGCGGGGAGGTCGGCATTGCCGACCAGCAGCGCCCCGGCCGGCGGCGGCGGCAGCGGCGTTGACGCGGCGCCCAGCCGTTCGAACGCCGAAAACAGCACCGGCGCGGCCAAATCGCCGCCGAAGGCGCCGGGAACCGGGGTGCCATCGGGCCGCCCGATCCAGACACCGACGACGTGCGCCCCGTCAAAACCCAGGGCCCAGGCATCGCGGTGGCCATAGGACGTGCCGGTCTTGTACGCCAGCGGCAGGGCCGGTGCACCGTCCGGCGGCGCCAGCCGCGACAGCACTCGCCCCACCTGCCAGGCCGCCACCGGCCCGACGATTTGCTCCGGCGTTCCCTGCCTCGCCCGATCCCCCGCGGTGCCCCGGCGCCAGTGCAGCGGCACGGCGTGCCCGCCATTTGCCAGCCCCGCATAAAGCCGCACCAGCCCTTCCAGCCGCACCCCGACACCGCCCAGCGCCACCGCCAGCCCGGCGCGTCCGCCCGGCAACTCGGGCCGGACCCCGGCCCGGCGCAGCGCCGCCATCAACCGCGCCGGCCCCACCGCCCGCGTCAACCGCACGACCGGAATGTTGAGCGACAGGCGCAGCGCCTCGGCCGCGCGCACACGCCCACGGAACCGGCCATCGAAATTCTGCGGCGCGTAGCCGTCGAAATCGACCGGCGTGTCGTCGATCAGCGTTTCGGGATGCGCCATCCCCTGGTCGAAGGCCAGCGCATAGACCAGCGGCTTGAGCGTCGAACCGGGTGAGCGCAGCGCCCGCGTCATGTCCACGAAACCCGCCCGCGCCCCGGCGCGGTAACCGCCCGAACCGACCGCCGCCAGGATCGCGCCGCTGCGATGGTCGGCGACCATGATCGCGATCGACAGGCGCCGCGCACGGCCTTCGACCGTCTGGTGTGTCAGGCGTTCCAGCCGCCGCTGCAACGGCGCGTCAAGCGTCAGTTCGTGGCGCAGCGCCACCGGGTCGTCGGCGCGCGCCCGGTCAGCCATGTGGGGGGCCAGCGCCGGGAACGGGCGGCGCACGGTCGGCACCGGCGCGCGCGTGGCGACCGCGCGCGCCTCGACGCTCAGCACGCCGGCTTGCACCATGCGCGCCAGCACCCGGTCGCGCGCCGCGCGGGCGGCTTCGGGGTTCAGATCGGGGCGGCGCGCCTCGGGCGATTGCGGCAACGCCACCAGCAGCGCCGCCTGCGCCGGGGACAGGCGCGCGGGCTCTTTCCCGAACCACGCCAGCGTCGCGGCGCGCACCCCTTCGATATTGCCGCCGAACGGCGCCAGCGTCAGGTAAAGACCGAGGATCGCGTCCTTGTCCAGTTGCCGCTCCAGCGCCAGCGCGACGCGGATCTGGCGCAGCTTGCCCGCCCAACGCCCGGTGCTGCCGCGCTCCAGAAGGCGCGCCACCTGCATGCTCAGTGTCGAGGCACCCGACACGATGCGCCCGTTGGCCAGCGCCTGGCCGGCGGCGCGGATCATGGCGCGCGCATCCACCCCGCCATGCCGGTAGAACCGCTTGTCCTCGTAGGCCAGCAGCATCGCCAGGTAGAGCGGGTCCACCTGGTCGGCGCGCGCACCCAGCCGCCAGCGCCCGTCGGCCACGGTGTAGGCGCGTAGCAAACGGCCATCGCGGTCCACCACCTCGACGGAGGTCTCCACCGCCAGCAGCGGCAGCTCGGTGCGCGCCACCCAGCCATCCACCGCATCTCGCGCCAGCGCCACCGCGAACAGTGCCACGACCAGCAGCAGCGGCAGCACGCGCATCATGGCGTGACGGTCACGCGGCCCGCGGCGGTATGCGCGCGGTAGCGCGGGCGATACATATCCTCGACCGACGCCGCCGGGTGATGGAACCGCCCCGGCGACACCGCCCGCACCATGTAAGCCAGCCGCAGGGGCTCGGCATCGCGCCAGTCCACGGCGGCCAGAAAGCGGTCGGCGCGAAATTCGGCGTGTTCGGCGTGCGCCGTTTCAAGCCAGTCGAGCGCGGCGATATCACCAGCACGCAACAGGTTGGGGTTGTCGATCTCGAACCCCGCCGGCAGCGGGTCGGTCACCATCAGCCGCGCGCCGATGCGCTCGAACGGCGTGACCTTCAGCACCACCACCAGCCGTGTGCCCGCAGCCACGGTTTCGGGGCTGACCTCGCGCCCCTCGCGGGTGAAATAGCGCCGCTCGATCGCCATGCCCTGGCCGCCCGCCGTCACCCGCCCCTGCGGCACACCCAGCGTTGTCAGCGTGAAGTCGGCGGGGCGCGCGCGTGCATTGCCGATCCGAACCGGGGCAAAGCCGTGGTCGTCCTCCACCAGGCGCACCAGCGGCCCCTCGGCCGGAGTGCCGTTCAATGTCAGCCCCGCCGCCTCGGGCCGGTCGACCAGCGCATGCGCGGCCAGCAGCGACCACGCCGCCTCCTGCGTGGAAAGCGGCCCCTCCGCGGCGCCTGCGGCGACGCGCGCGACAAGCGCGGCGCCATCCACCCGGTCGCTGCCGGCGGCGGTGGCCAGCGCCAGCACCCCGGCCATGTCGCGCAGCGCGGTGCCGTAATCGGCGCGCCAGCGCGGCGCGTCGGGCGTCTCGTCGCCGGTCCGGTCCCGCGCGAGGCGGCGGGCGGCGCGGGCGAACATCGCGTCGGCGCGCACCGGGTCGCCATAGGCGGCCAGCGCCGCACCCAGTTGCGCCTGCGCCAGCGGGGTGGCGAAATTGTCGGCCTTCTGGTCGGCATAGTAGCGCAGATCGCCCATCACCGCCGCGCCCTCGCGCGCCAACACCATCAGCGCGTAGGCGACCGCCTCGCCGCCCGCATCGAAATCGGGGGCGTAATTGACACGGTTGCGCAGGTTGTCCAGCGCCGCCTCGAAGGCCGCATCGGGCACGTCGTGCCCTTCGGCGCGGGCGCGAGACAGGAAATCGGTGACATAGGCATCGAGCCAGAAATCACCCGACCCGGCGCGCCACAGGCCGAAACTGCCGCTACCCGACTGCCGGGTGAGGATGCGTCGGATCGCGCCGTTCACCCGTGCGGACAGATCGTCGCCCGCCTCCAGCCCCATCGCCTGTGCGACTCCGCCCAGGTAGAGCAACGGCATCGCCGCGCTGGCTAGTTGCTCGGTGCAGCCATAGGGGTAACGATCAAGCGTCGCGATCAGCCCCGGCGCATCCAGTCGTGCCACCGGCCCCGCCGACACGATCGCCGTGCCGGTGCCCGGGCGCAGCCCGGCGAACACGTCGCGGGTCAGCTCGAAACTTTCCCCCGCTGCCAACCGCAGCCGCTGCGTGCGCGCCACCGGCGGGTCGTTTGCGCGCACGCCAAGCACCAGGCGCTTGGTCAGTTGCCGCCCGTCCGGGGTGGTCAATGCCACGCGTAAGCCGTGGTCGCCGGGGGCATTGGCCGCGATCGGGATCGCGACGCGCGCCCGCCCGCCCTCGGCCAGGGTCACGCCCGAGGGCACATCGCCATGCGCGATTTCCAGTCCCGCATCGGCGGTCAGGTCAAGCCCCATGCGCCCGGCCGGGCCATCGGCATGGGTCAACTCCAGCAGCAGGCGCGATTCGTCTCCCGGCGCCATGAAGCGCGGCAGGCTGGTGGTCATCACCACCGGATCACGAACCGTGACATCGGCGCGCGCCTGCCCCACCGCCGAATCCGTCCACGCCACCGCCATCAGCCGCACGGTGCCGTTGAAATCGGGCATGTCGAAGCGCAGGTCGGCGCCCCCGTCGGGGCCCAGCGTGACCGGCCCGGTGAACTGCGCGACCAGGTCCTCGGTGGGCGGCGGCGCGTCGGTACGCGCGGCCCGCGCCGCATCGCCGCCAGAGCGCACCCGCCCCAGGGCGCCATTGCCGCTGTCGATCAGACGCCCGTAAAGGTCGCGGATCTCGACCCCGAGCCGCCGCTGCCCGAAGTAATGCGCCACCGGGTCGGGGCCGTCAAAACCGGTGAGGTTGAGAATCCCCACGTCCACCGCCGCGACGGTGACATGGGCGCGCGCGCCCTCGGGCAGGCCATTGATGTGCACGCGTGCCTCCAGCGGTCCGCGGGGGCGGACCACCTCGGGCGCCGTCAGCGCGACGTCAAGGCGCCGCGCGCCGGGGTCGACCCCGGCATGGGCAATCCCCAGCTCCCGCACCGGCGCGCGGCCCACGTCGCCCGCCACAGGGCGGATGACCGAGGCGCTGACATAGGCACCAGCCCCCCATTCGTCGGTCACCGGCAATTCGACGGTCGTCGCGCCCTCGCCCACCTCGACCGCGCGCATGGCGATCACCCGGTCGGACATCACCGTTATCACCGCCGTACCGGGATGGCGCGGCATCATGCGCAGGCGCGCCACGTCGCCGCTGCGATAGGCGGGCTTGTCCAGCGACATCTCCAGCATGTCGGGCGTGCTTGCCGCGTCCGCCGGCGCGTACCAGCCGGCGTGAAAGTCCACCGAACTGGCAGCATAGGGGCTGTCGCCCTCGCGGGTTTCGACAATCAGCTCGTAGCGCCCCCAGTCCACCGGCACGGCGACTTCCTGCGGTGTCGTGCTCAACATGGCCTCGCCGGCAGCGACGCGCGCCCGGCTGACAACCGGTTCCCAGTTCCAGTTGCCGTTCTGGCGATACCACTGATAGCGCGTCTCGACCCGGTTGAGCGTCCAGCGCACCGGCATCTCGGGCGCAGCACCCGCCGGGGCGACGGCGCGCAGATCGAAAGCCGCCTCGGCCCCCTGCCCCAGCGCCCCGTCGAAAAGCGGCCGGATGCCGATCATCGGCGCGCCCGGGCGCACCGGGCGCGAGATGCTGCGTTCCACCGGGCGGCCCGAGCCTTCGGTCACGCGAACGGTCAACTCGGCGGTGTAGGGGCGCGCCCCGCCGCCTGCCGGCAGATCGGGCAGGGTGACGGGCAACCGCGCCTTGCCGGCCTCGTCGGTGGTAGCGGCCGGCAAGGCGCGGGCGCGCGGCTCCGGCACCTCGTCATGGCGGCCAAAACGATAGCCGGGGTAGGCTTCGAGCCGGTTCGCAGGACGCAGGGTCACCATGCCCTCGACCGGCAGATCGGCACCCGGCGCCCCGAAGAGATAGCGCGCGGCAAGCTCCAGCGGCGCGGCACCGCCGGGGCGCAGCGGGCCGTCGGGCAGCGACAGTTCCAGGTCCAGCCGTTCGGGCAGGAAATCCTCGACCAGCACCGCGTCGCTGGCCAGCGCCGGCGTCTCGACATCGGCGCGAATCTCCAGCCGCCAGCCGCCGCGCGGCACGTCCGCACCCAGCGCGAAGTCGAACACATGGCCCCCGTCCAGCCCCTTGGCCGACACCTTGCGCGCGTATTCCACCCCGTCGGGGCGCAGCAGGATCGCCGTCAGCGGCAGGCCCTTCACCGCCTGTGCCCGCCCGTCGCGGGCAAGCGCGGTGGCATGGATCGTCTCACCGGCGCGGTAGGCGCCGCGATCGGTGGTCAGGAACACGTCCACCGGGCCGGCCGGGTCGCGCCCCGCCACGCCGCGGTCCGACAGATCGAAGGCCGGGTCGGTCAGCGACAGGAACGTCAGGTCGTCGCCCTTCCGCACCGTCACCATCGCCGGCGCCGCGCCGGCGGTGCCGCGCGTCAGGCCGGGCTCGAACCGCGCATGCCCCTGCGCATCGGTGCGGGCACTGTCGAGCACCCGGTTGGCGCGCGACAGCAGTTGCACCTCGGCCCCCGCACGCGGGGCGGCGTTGCCAAGGCCGCGCACCATGACGTGCAACCCGTCATTGCCCATCAGCGTCGTGACGCCCAGATCGGACAGCACGAACCACTGCGTCGCGCCGGGCTGATCGTGGTCGGGCCGCCCCGGAATTCGGGCGGTCAGCGCGTAGAGGCCCGGCGGCAGATCGGCGATCGCCGCCCCCATGGGCAGGCGCGTCGTCATGTCGGCGTTGAGGCTGTTTTCCACGTCGGCCTGCCCGGTCCAGACCTTCTCGGCGACCTCGCCGGCGAACCCGCGCAGGCGCCACTGGTCCAGCGGGCGGTTGAAATACCCCTCCTGCACGCTGCGCAGCAGGTTGCGGTCGGCAACGTGGCGCAAGGTCAGATCGACCCGGTCAAGGTTGACCGTGCGAATGGGCAGCGCCGCGTCCGCGCCGCGCGGCAGAACATAGGCACGGCCGGGAAACACCGCGCTCGGGCTGCGATCACGCACGTAAAGCGTCAGCGTCACGTCGCGGGCCAGTTCCTCGCCGCTGGCCGCCGGCAGGCCGCTGCGAAAGGTGACGCGATAGCGCTTGCCGTGCTTGACGCCTTCGACGCAAAGCTGCCGGCCCTCGGCCTGCACGGCCATGGTGGCATCGGGCACGCGCAGGTAAGGCGCGTAGTCCACCCCTGCCTTGACCAGCGGCTCGGAAAACTGCGCGCACAACCGCGGCTCGGCGCTGTCGGAATCGACCTCGTGGCCGGTGATGCGGAAACCGTACTTGCCGATCGCCTCGTCCAACATCTCGGCAATGTCCTGCCGCCCCGGCTGCGCCGCCTGCGCCAGGCGCAGCGCCGGGATCATGTCGCGCCCGCGGCGCTGCGTCTCCAGCGCGCGGGCCAGCACCGTCAGCGCCGCGGCCTCTTGCGTGGGGGCGGTGGCGCGCAGCGCCGCGTTGGTCGCAGCGGCGACAGCGCGGGCCTGCATCCGGTTCGCCTGCGCACCACTGTCGGTATCGACCTCCAGCGCAAGGCGCGCGTATTCGGCCCAAAGCGCGCTGCTGTCGGTCTGCGCCAGGGCCGCGCCGGTCCAGCGCAGCGCGCCGGGCAGATCGCCCGCCGCGCGCCGCTGCGCCGCCGCCTCAAGCAACTGCGCGGGCGCATACTGGCCGAAAGGGTGACGACGGCCCAACGCCTGCGCCTCGTCGCGGGCGTCGGCAAGGGTCTTCTCGCCAAGGAATTCCAGCGCCCGCGCGCGCGCATCGGCCTGCCGCAGAACCGCGCGGTCGGTGGCGCGCAACTCGGCCGAAAGCGCACCTTCGTAAGGCGCGCGCGCCTCGACGCCGCGCTTGGGAAAACAGGCATTCGAACGACTGTTGAAGGTGAACGCGTTGCAACGCGCATCCGCCACGCACGCCCTCTGGCAGGCCTCGAAGGTGGTGTCATAGAGCTTCTGCAAATCGCCGCCGGGGAAATCCACATCGCGGGTGACCACGGCGCGGCGGTCGGGTACATAGCTGTCCGACGCGCCCTGCGCCGCGGCGATCCCGGGCACCAGAAAAGCCGCCAGCAGGGCAACCGCGGAAATAATCCTGCGCATAATCGATCTCCCTCGCAATGCCATGAGCGTGCCACGCGGCACGCACGCTTGGCAACGATTCCTGCGCGGCGGGATCAGCACGCGCGCCCGCAGCCCTTAATCGCCTGTTCACCGCATTGGCCGATGCTGCCCAGCGACAACCGGGCGTGTCGGAGGACGGGCATGAGCCTTGCGAACAAACTGGCCGAGGAGCGCCGCGCGCGCCTTGCCGCCGAACGTCTGCTTGAACTCAAGCAGGCCGAACTGTTCGCCGCCAACCGCAAGCTGGGCCGCCACGCGCGCGCCCTGTCCGAAGAGATCACCCAGACCCGCGCCCAGGTACAGACGGTGCAGAACGAGAACCTGCGCGTGAAATCCGATCTCTCGGCGGCACAGGAAAAGATCCAGGTCGTAGAACGCCGCCTGTGGCAATCCATCCAGACCATCCGCGACGGCTTTGCCATCTTCGATTGCGACGACGCGATGATCACCGCCAACGATTCCTACCTCGTCATCTTCGACGGGCTGGAAGAGGTGCGCCCCGGCATCTCCTACGCGCGGGTACTGCAACTGCTGACCGAAGAAGGGATCGTGAACACCGAATCCCTCGCGCCCGCGGCGTGGCGCGACATGATGCTGGGGCGCTGGCAGTCACCGCGCCCCGATCCGGTGGTGATGCGGCTGTGGAACAACGAGTACATCAAGCTGATAGATCAGCGCGGCCCCGCCGGCGACGTGGTCACGCTGGGCCTCAACATCACCGAAACGGTGCGCCACGAACAGGCCCTGAAAGAAGCCCAGGAACGCGCCGAGGCGGCCAGCCGCGCCAAGTCGGCCTTCCTGGCCAACATGAGCCACGAGATCCGCACGCCGATGAACGGCGTCGTCGGCATGGCCGACCTGATGGCCGACACCGAGTTGAGCGAGGACCAGCGCCTGTATGTCGAAACCATCCGCCATTCGGGCGAGGCGCTGCTGTCGATCATCAACGACGTGCTGGACTATTCCAAGATCGAGGCCGACAAGCTGACCCTGCACCCCGAAGCCTTCGACCTGGAACGCTGCATCCATGAAATCGTGATGCTGCTGGCCCCCGCCGCGCGCGAAAAGGGGCTCGATATACGCGTCGATTACGACATGTTCCTGCCCACCATGCTGATCGGCGACCCGGGGCGCATCCGTCAGGTGCTGACCAACCTGATCGGCAACGCGGTCAAGTTCACGCATGAGGGGCATGTCCTGGTGCGGGTGGTCGGGGTGCAGCCCGGCGGCGGCGACACCGATGTGCACATCGCCGTCGAGGATACCGGCATCGGCATACCCCCCGACAAGATCGACCACGTCTTCGGCGAATTCAACCAGGTCGAGGACGAGCGCAACCGCCAGTTCGAAGGCACCGGGCTGGGCCTGTCGATCAGCCGCCGCCTGATCGAGATGATGGGCGGGCAGATCTGGGTCGAAAGCGAGGCAGGCACCGGCAGCGCCTTCGGTATCCGCCTGACCCTGCCCGCCGCCAGCACCGAGGAAGGCACCGCACCGCCCGCCCCCGACAACGGCACCGACAGCCCCGCCCGCACGATGCGCGTGCTCACCGCCGAGGATAACCGCACCAATCGGATGGTGTTCGACAAGATGGTGAAGGCGCTCGATATCGAGTTGCGTTTCGCCGCCAACGGCGAAGAGGCGGTGGAGCAATTCCGCGACTTCCGCCCCGACCTGATCTTCATGGATATCTCGATGCCGGGCATGGACGGCAAGCAGGCCACCGCCGAAATCCGCCGGATCGAGGCCGACACCGGCACCCACACCCCCATCCTTGCGCTGACCGCCCACGCCGTCGATGGCGACCGCGAGAACATCCTTTCCGCCGGGCTGGACGAATACCTTACCAAGCCGCTGAAAAAGGCCGCCATTGTCGAGGCGATCACCCGCCATGCCCCCGCGGGCGCCACCCCGCCGGGCGGGTAGTCAGCCCGGTGTGCCCCCGCGCACGAACACCATCCTGTCGCCCTCCGACATCTCCGGGCGGTAGCGATAACCGCCACTGTCGAAGTCGCGCAGCGCGTCCGGCTCGGTCAGCCGGTGCTGGATGATGTAGCGCGCCATGGCGCCGCGCGCGTGTTTGGCATGGAAGCTGACGATCTTGGGTCCGCCCTCGCGGTCCTCCATGAACACCGGGGTGATCACCCGCAGGCTCAGCGCCTTGTCCCGCACGGCGGCGAAATATTCCTGGCTGGCACAATTGACCAGCGTATCGGTCCCCAGCGCCGCGGCCTGGTCGTTGAGCGCCCGCGCGATTCTGTCGCCCCAGTAATCGTAAAGCGTCTTGCCGCGATCGGTGCGCAGGCGGCTGCCCATTTCCAGGCGGTAGGGCTCTATCTCGTCCAGCGGGCGCAACACCCCGTAGAGCCCCGAAAGGATGCGCAACCGGTCCTGCGCCCAGCGCATCTCATCATCGTCCAGGCTGGCGGCCTCCAACCCCTGGTAGGTATCTCCGGCAAAGGCCAGCGCGGCGGGCTTGGCCACCATCGCGCCGAAGTCGCGAAACCGCTCGGCATTGAGCCGCGCCAGCTTGTCGCTGATGCCCATCAGCTTTTGCAACTCCCCCACCGTCAGCCCCCGTGCCACTTCAACCAACTCGGCGGCTGCCTCGGCGAATTGCGGGCGGGTGGCGGCGACACCCTCCACCGGCGTCATGTCCAGCTTCTTGGCCGGCGATACCACGATCAGCATGGGCGCACTCCTGTGTTGGAACCTTGCCGCCGATCTAGCCCGCCGCGCGCAGAACGTCCAGAAACGCCGCGCCGAAGCGGTCCACCTTCATGTCGCCCATCCCCGAGATGCGCGCCATATCGGCCAGCGTCGCCGGGCGGCGTTCCGCGATCTGGCGCAGCGTGCCATGGGTACACGACAGGTATTTTTCCGTTCCCATCTCGCCGCGTGCCAGATCGGCCTGCGCCTGCGCGAGACGGTCGAAAATGTCGCCCGCCGCGCGCCCGGCCAGCTTGCGGCGGGTGGGATGAACGGTCTCGACCGCCCCGTTGATGACCTCGAGGAAAGCCGCGCCATAGCTTTCCAGCTTTTTTGCCCCCACTCCGCCAATATGCGCCATCGCGTCCAGGTCGGCGGGGCGCGTCTCGGCCATCTCGATCAGGGTGCGGACGTTGAAGATCATGTAGGCGGGCAGGTTCGCGCCCTCCGCCAGCGCCCGGCGCTTGGCCTTGAGCGCCGACAGCAGCGGCGCGTCCTCGTCCGAGACCAGCGCCCGCACCATGGGGCGCCGCGGCCCGGCGCGCACCCCGTCGCGGCGCAGGGTGATCTGTTCGAGATCGCGCAGGATCGGCAGCGCCCGGTCGGTCATGCGCAGCGCGCCGTGGCGCTCGGCATCGGGGCGGATCAGGTCGTGGCCCATCATCTGCCGGAAGATACCCTGCCACTGCGGGCGCGAAAACTCGCGCCCCACGCCGAAGGTGGGCAACCCGTCATGGCCGCGCGCGCGCAGCTTGTCGGTGGCGTTGCCGGTCAGGATGTCGATCAGGTGCCCGGCGCCGAACCGTTCCTCGGTGCGCAGGATCGCCGACAGCGCCTTGCGCACTGCCTGTGTGCCGTCGAACGTCTCGGGCGGGCGATCGCACAGATCGCAGGCGCCGCAGGGCTCGCCCAATGTCTCGCCGAAATAGGTCAGCAGGCTTTGGCGGCGGCATGTCAGCGCCTCGGCCAACCCCAGCAGCGCGTTGAGCCGGCCGTGGTCGGCGCCGCGCCGCTCGGCGGGGGCGAGCCCCTCGTCGATCTGGGTGCGGCGCAGGCGGATGTCGTCTGGGCCGTACAGCGTCAGCGTCTCGGCGGGCGCCCCGTCGCGGCCGGCGCGGCCGATCTCCTGGTAATAGGCCTCGATCGACTTGGGCAAATCGGCATGCGCCACCCAGCGTATGTCGGGCTTGTCCACGCCCATGCCGAAGGCCACCGTCGCCACCACGACCAAGCCATCGTCGTGCTGGAACCGGGTTTCGACCTCGCGCCGGGCCTGGGCCTCCATGCCACCGTGATAATGACAGGCGGTATGGCCGACCTCGCACAGCGCCCGCGCCAGACCTTCGGTCTTGGCGCGGGTGGCGCAATAGACGATCCCGGGCTGCCCCTTGCGCGCGGCGGCGAAATCCAGAATCTGCCACCGCGGCCCATCCTTGGCGGCAAAGGCCAGGTGGATGTTGGGCCGGTCGAACCCGTGCAGAAATGTGCGCGGCGCCTGCCCGGCGAACAGCCGCGCGACGATTTCCTCGCGGGTCTCGGCATCGGCAGTGGCGGTGAAAGCGGCCAGCGGCACGCCAAGCGCCTCCCTCAGCTCACCGATGCGAAGGTAATCGGGCCGGAAATCGTGGCCCCACTGGCTGACGCAATGCGCCTCGTCCACCGCGATCAGCCCCACGCCGATGCGCCGCAGCATGCCCAGCGTGCCACCCGACGACAGCCGCTCGGGCGCGATGTAAAGCAGTTTGAGCTGCCCCGCCTCAAGCGCCTCTCGCACGGCGTCGGTTTCCGCGTCGGTATTGCCCGATGTCAGCGCCCCCGCCGCAACCCCCGCCTCGCGCAGGGCGCGCACCTGGTCGCGCATCAGCGCGATCAGCGGCGAGATCACCACCGTCACGCCGTCGCGCATCAGGGCGGGCAGTTGAAAGCACAGCGACTTGCCGCCGCCGGTGGGCATGATCGCCAGCACGTTGTCGCCGCGGGCTACCGCCGCGACGATCTCTTCCTGGCCGGGGCGGAAGGCGTCAAAGCCGAATACCTGGCGCAATAGCGGCGCGGCGCCTGACATGGATCACCTGCAAGAATTACCAGATTTGCTCTTGCCGGAGTATTCACATACCAGACCTGCCCGGGCAAGCCCTGCCCGCGCTACCGCAGCAGCAATTCCGGCAGGATGTAGTCGCGCAGCGAAATGACGATGATGAACGCCACCAGCGGCGCCAGGTCCAGCGGGCGCGTGTCGGGCAGGATCCGCCGGATCGGGGCATAGATCGGCTCCAGCAGGCGGTTGAGCCCGTACCAGATCTGCGCCACCAGTTGCTGGCCGAGGTTGAGTACCTGGAAATTGATCAGCCAACTCATGATGATATGGGTGATCATGATGAAAAACGCCACGTCGAGCAGCAGTCGCAGGGGTCCGTAGATCGCCATCATGGGTCTGGTTCGTCCGTGTCAGGGATATGTTGGTCAAGACCTAAGCGTTCCGGCCGGCGCGGGCAAGGGGCCCGCGCGCGGCACGGGTGCGTCACCGGCCCGGGTACACCGGGAATTTTTCGCACATCTTCCGGACGTCGTCGCGGATGCGGGCCTCGGTTTCGGTGTTGGCGTCGGGGCCGTTGGCGGCCAGGCCATCGACGACCTCGGTGATCCACTGGCCGATGCGGCGGAACTCGGCCTCATTGAAGCCGCGCGTGGTGCCCGCCGGC
>NZ_JAGXFK010000094.1 GCF_024637375.1 Sediminimonas sp.
ACTTCGTCATGTGGCATATCCCTTTCTCTCCAGAGAATTGACGGCGTCTGGACACCGCCATGATATGCCGCCCCTCAGGGGCCATCACCAACTTTCAGCTATATCTCCGGCCGCAGCGCGACAACGCGCTGTCACGCGGGCGTGATGGGCCGCGTCGCAATGTGAAGGCGCGCGGCCGGCATCGTTACAATCGCGGCAAATGGCGCCGCCTGCCGCCCGGCAGGCGGCGGCGGACCCGCGGCTGCGCAAAAAAAATGGCCGGACACAAAGGTCCGGCCAAGTCCAACAGGGAGGTATGAAAATGATGCGATCATGATCAACATCATCGTCGAATGCTGAAATAGGTATCGTTTCCGGAACGTTCAAGCGAATTTATGCTGCGCTTGCAGCATGGCCGCTATGCGCGCTGCGCATGGCCGCCGGCGCACGCTAACCAAATGCCTGATTTTTGGCCTGTTTGCGATAACTGATGATCTCTTCCTGCACGAAGTCGCGGAAGGCGGCGATCCGCTTGGAATGGCGCAATTCCTCCGGGAAGGCGAGGAACACCGGCACCTCGACCGACTCGACGTCAGGCAGAACCTGCACCAGGTCGGGGAAATCGTTGATCAGGTAGTGCGGCAGCACGCCGATTCCGAGGTCATTGAGAACCGCCTGCAACACCCCGAAATAGTTGTTCACGGTCAGTGTCGAGCGGATCTCGTGGGCAAGGATATGCTGCACCAGCGATGCGCCGGCGCCAACCTGTGCAGCCCGCGGGTTCTGGCAGATCAGGCGATGATTGCTGATTTCCGACAGATCCTGCGGGGTGCCATGGCGCGCCAGGTAGCTGGGCGAGGCGTAAAGGCGCATGCGGATGTTCATCAGGCGTTTGCGGATCAGGTCGGCCTGGCTGGGTTCCTTCATGCGAATGGCGACATCGGCCTCGCGCATGGGCAGGTCGAGTACCCGTTCCTCCAGCATCAGGTCGATCTTGAGGTCGGGAAACTTCTCGTAAAGCCGCGACAGGCGCGGGGCCAGCCACAATGTACCGAATCCTGTGGTGGTGGTGACCCGCAGCTCGCCGAACACCTCTTCCTCGCTGTCGCGGATGCGTGCGGCGGCGGCGTCGAGACGCTTGGCCATGGCGCGCGTGGCGTCGAACAGCAATTCGCCCTGCTCGGTCAGAATCAGCCCCCGCGCATGGCGGTGAAAAAGGGTGGTGTTGAAGCCCTCTTCGAGCGCCCGAATCTGCCGGCTGACCGCCGATTGCGACAGGTGCAGCGCCTCACCCGCATGGGTGAGGCTACCGGCGTCAGCGACGGCGTGAAATATTCTGAGCTTGTCCCAGTCCATGATCGCAACTTTCGATTCGTCTTTTCGTTGTACACGAAATACCCACAAAACTCGTACGGGCCATGTCCGCCGCGGCGAAAATCGCGGAATTTTTTCTTTGTAGGTCACTTATTGTGACCTATCCTTGCCTTATACTCTTCAAGAGGCATCCTGCGAAGGGAGACGCGCGATGACGACACAGAATATTTCGCTCAACGACCGGTTCGACCTGGAAAAATCCCCGGTCCTGCTGAACGGCACGCAGGCGCTGGTGCGCCTGATGCTGATGCAGAAAGCGCGCGACCGTAGCGCGGGACTGAACACCGCCGGTTATGTCACCGGCTACCGCGGCTCGCCGCTGGGGGCGGTGGACATGCAGATGAACCGCGCCGCGAAGGTCCTGACCGAGGCGGACGTGCGCTTCGAGGAGGCGCTCAACGAAGACCTCGCCGCGACCGCGCTGTGGGGCGCGCAGCAGGCCGAACTGCGCGGCGAGGGGCGCTTCGACGGCGTCTTCGGCCTTTGGTACGGCAAGGGCCCGGGCGTCGACCGCTCGGGCGACGTGATGCGCCATGCAAACATGGCCGGTACGTCGCCCCATGGCGGGGTGCTGATGGCCATGGGCGACGATCACACCGGCGAATCCTCGACCGTGCTGCACCAGAGCGAGTGGGCGCTTGTCGATGCCTACATGCCGGTGGTCAGCCCTGCGGGCGTGCAGGAGATCCTCGATTACGGCATCTACGGCTACGCGCTGAGCCGCTTCGCAGGCGTCTGGGTGGGGCTGAAGACGATGAAGGACACCATCGAGGCCACCGCCGTGGTCGATGGCCGCCCCGACCGGATGCACATGGTCACGCCCGAGTTCGACATGCCCGAGGGCGGGCTGAACATCCGCCTGATCGACACGCCCCACGCCCAGGAAACGCGGATGATCGACTTCAAGCGTTTCGCGGCCGAGGCGTTTTCGCGCGCCAACGGCATGGACAAGCGCATGATCGGCAAGCCGGGCGCCAAGATCGGGTTCGTCGCCGCCGGCAAGAACTGGCTTGACCTGGTGCATGCGCTGGACCTGCTCAACATCGATGCGGCCGAGGCCGAGCGGCTGGGCCTGACCGCCTACAAGGTGGGGCAGACCTTCCCGCTGGACATGAAGAGCTTCCACGACTGGGCCGAGGGGCTGGATCTGATCGTCGTGGTCGAGGAAAAGCGCAAGTTGCTGGAAGTGCAGATCAAGGAGGCGATTTTTGCCGACCGCCGCGGCCGCCGTGTCTATGGCTGGTACAAGGGCGGCGGTGCCGGATCGATGCATGGCGAGGAGCTGTTCCCGACGCGCGGCGCGCTCGACCCGGTCTGGATTGCCGAGAAACTTGGCGGCATCCTGATGGAGGAAGGCCGCGACACCGAGGGCATCAAGGCCGGGCTTGCGGCGCTCAACGAGGCACGCGCCGGCGACAACGCCGAGGACATCGCCGCGCGGCTGCCCTATTTCTGCGCCGGTTGCCCGCACAACACTTCGACCAAGGTGCCCGATGGCAGCCGCGCCTATGCCGGCATCGGGTGTCACTACATGGTGCAATGGATGGACCGCGACACCACCGGGTTCACCCATATGGGCGGCGAGGGCGCCAACTGGATCGGCGAGGCGCCGTTTTCCACGCGCGACCACGTTTTCCAGAACCTGGGCGACGGCACCTACAACCATTCCGGCATCCAGGCGATCCGCGCCGCGCAGGCCGCCGGCACCAACATCACCTACAAGATCCTCTACAATGACGCGGTTGCGATGACCGGCGGGCAGGCCAACGAGGGCGGGCTCGACGCCTACCGTATCGCCGAAGAGGTGCGCGCCATGGGCGTGCAGCACGTCGCCGTCGTCTACGACGAGAAGGAAGACGTGGACCCGGGCCGCTTTCCCAAGGATGTCGAGACCCACCCGCGCGACGAAATGCCCGCCGTGCAGGAAGAATTCGCCCGCCACGAGGGCGTGTCGGTGATCATCTACGTGCAGACCTGCGCGGCCGAGAAACGCCGCCGGCGCAAGCGCGGGCTGTTTCCCGACCCCGACAAGCGCGTCTTCATCAACACCGACGTGTGCGAGGGCTGCGGCGATTGCGGCGTGCAATCCAATTGCGTCGCCATCGTGCCCGAGGAAACCGAGCTGGGCCGCAAGCGCGCCATCGACCAGTCGGCGTGCAACAAGGATTTTTCCTGCCTCAAGGGGTTCTGCCCGTCCTTCGTGACGCTGGAAGGCGCGACGCCCAAGAAGGCCGCGACCACGGCGCTTGAGCTGCCCGACGACATGCCGCAGCCCGATCTGCCGGCCATCGACGGCACCTTCAACGTGGTGATCACCGGGGTCGGCGGCACCGGGGTGGTGACCATCGGCGCGGTGCTGGCGCAAGCGGCCCAGATCGACGGCAAGGGCGCCGGCATGATGGAAATGGCCGGCCTGGCCCAGAAGGGCGGCGCGGTACACATCCATTGCCGCATCGCCGAGGCGCCCGACGACATCAACGCCGTGCGCGTCGCCACCGGCGAGGCCGATGCGTTGATCGGCGGCGATCTGGTTGTGTCGGCCGGCGCCAAGACGCTGGGCCTGACGCGGACGGGGCGCACCGGCGCGGTGGTCAACAGCCACGAGACCATCACCGGCGATTTCACCCGCGACCCGTCGTTCACGCTGCCGACCGAGCGGCTGCAACTGGCGCTGGAGGCGCGGATGAAGGACCGCGCGCTGCTGTTCGACGCGTCCGAACTGGCCAAGGCGACGCTGGGGGATTCGATCTTTTCCAACATGATCATCTTCGGCGCGGCCTGGCAGCGCGGGTTGCTGCCGATTAGCCACGAGGCGCTGGAAAAGGCGATCGAACTCAACGGTGCGGCGGTGGAGCGCAACCTGCGCGCCTTCGAGATCGGCCGTTGGGCGGCGCTCAATCCCGAGCAGGCGGCCCGCATGGCGACGCCGAACGTGAGCGACAAGCCCAAAAGCCTGGAAGAAAGGATCGCGCTGCGCGAAAACCACCTTGTCGCCTACCAGGGCAAGCGGCTGGCCAAGCGGTATCGCAAGCTGGTCGACAGCGTCGAGGATGCGCGCGTCAAGGAGGCGCTCGCCAAGGGCTATCACAAGCTGCTGACCTACAAGGACGAATACGAGGTTGCGCGCCTGCATCTGGAAACCCGCGCCAAGGCGGCCGAGCAATTCGACGGCGATTTCAAGATGACCTTCCATCTGGCGCCGCCGATCCTGTCGAAAACCGGGGCAGACGGGCGGCCGGTGAAAAAGCAGTACGGCCAGGTGATGCTGCGTGCCTTCGGGGTGCTGGCGCGGCTCAAGGGGCTGCGCGGCACGCCGTTCGACCCGTTCGGTCGCAGCGCCGAGCGCAAGATGGAACGCGCGCTGATCCGGCAATACGAGGCGGACATGGCCGAGGTGCTGCCAGGGCTCGACGATGCCACGCGCGATGCCATCGTGGCGCTGGCTGAACTGCCGCTGTCAATTCGCGGCTTCGGCCCGGTCAAGGAAGAGAACGAGGCGAAGGCGGCCAAACGGCGCGAGGAATTGCTGGCGACGGTCCGCGCGGGCGGCCCCGACATGGCGCGCGCCGCCGAGTAAGGCGCACGTCTTGCGCGCGGGTACCGGCAGCGGTGCCAGCGGTATATTCCCCGGCGGCGCGGTGTCCACCGTCGCGCGCCCGGTGGCGCGCCCGCGCGACCCGGCCCGGCGCCTTTGGCCGCGCGCATGGTCGCCAAGTCGGGCGCGCCGTCGGCGCGCCAATCGACGGCGGCGAGATTCGCGCCCGCGGCGGGGACAGCAAGGCAATGATGGATTTCCTGCGCAAAGCCACGTATGAGCTGTCGCCGACACCGCTCGAATCGCGCGCCTACGGGTTCGAGTTCGGGCAACGGCACAGGGCGTGACGTGACGCCCGACAGGCAGGCAGGGCGCGGGCAGGACCATGGCGGTTGGCATTTTCGATTCGGGGCTGGGCGGGCTCACGGTGCTGGAGGCGGTGCGCACGCGCCTGCCCGAGTTGCCGCTGGTCTATTACGGCGACAACGCCCACGCGCCCTACGGGGTGCGCGACGCGCAGGACGTGTACGAACTGACCAGCGCCGCGGTGCATTACCTGTGGGATCAGGGGTGCGACCTGGTGATCCTGGCGTGCAACACCGCCAGCGCCGCCGCGCTCAGGCGCATGCAGGAGACCGGTGTGCCCCCGGGCAAGCGGGTGCTGGGCGTGTTCGTGCCGTTGATCGAGGCGCTGACCGAACGTCAGTGGGGCGACAACAGCCCGCCGCGTGAGGTTGCGGTCAACCATGTGGCGCTGTTCGCCACCCCCGCCACGGTGGCCAGTCGCGCCTTTCAGCGTGAACTGGCTTTCCGCGCCATCGGCGTGGACGTCGAGGCGCAGGCTTGCGGCGGGGTGGTGGACGCCATCGAGGAGGGCGACATGATCCTGGCCGAGGCGCTGGTGCGCAGCCATGTCGACGCGCTCAGGCGCAAGATGCCGCAGCCACAGGCGGCGGTGCTGGGCTGCACGCATTACCCGCTGGTGCAGGACGTGTTCGCCGACGCGCTGGGCCCCGACGTGCAGGTGTTCAGCCAGCCGGCGCTGGTTGCCGCGAGCCTGGCGGATTACCTCGAGCGCCACCCGGCCATGGCGGGGGCGGGCGGAGCCAGCCGCTTTCTGACCACCGGCGATGCGCGCCGCGTGTCCGACCGCGCCACGCAATTCCTGCGACGGCGCATCGCGTTCGAAGCCGCGGCTTGACCGGGGTCAAGGCGGGCTCTTTTCCATCGTGTGAAACAGGCGTAGGCTCGTGCGCGCCGCAAGCGGCCGGGCGGAAAGGAAGACAGGAATCATGACCCACAAGATCGCCATTCTGGGGGCATCCGGCTATACCGGGGCCGAGCTGGTGCGCCTGATCGCCACCCATCCTGGGCTGGAGATTGCCGCGCTTGGCGCCAATGCCAAGGCGGGGCAGAGCATGTCCGCCGTGTTCCCGCACTTGCGCCATCTCGACCTGCCGGACCTGCGCAAGATCGACGAGATCGACTTTTCCGCCATCGACCTGTGTTTTTGCGCGTTGCCGCACAAGACCAGCCAGGAGGTGATCGCGGCCTTGCCGCGCGATTTGCGCATCGTCGATCTGTCGGCCGATTTCCGGCTGCGCGACCCGGCCGAGTACGAGAAATGGTACGGCAACCCGCACGCGGCGCCGGAGTTGCAGAAACAGGCGGTTTACGGGCTGACCGAGTTCTACCGCGACCAGATTCGCAACGCGCGGCTGGTGGCAGGGACCGGGTGCAACGCGGCCACCGGGCAATACGCGCTGCGGCCGCTGATCGCGGCGGAGGCGATCGATTCGGATCATATCGTGCTGGACATGAAATGCGCGGTCTCGGGCGCCGGGCGCAGCCTGCGCGAGAACCTGCTGCACGCGGAACTGAGCGAGGGCTATCACGCCTATGCCGTGGGCAGCGTGCACCGGCACATGGCCGAGTTCGACCAGGAGTTCTCGGCCCTTGCGGGGCGCCCGGTGGCGGTGCAGTTCACACCGCACCTGATGCCGGCCAACCGCGGTATCCTGGCCACGAGTTACGTGCACGGAGACGCGGCGCAAATCCATCGGGTGCTGACAGAGGCTTACGCCGACGAGCCCTTCGTGCACGTCCTGCCTTACGGCGAACAGCCCAGCACGCGCCATGTGCGGGGCAGCAATTTCTGCCACATCGGCGTGACCGCCGACCGCGCGCCGGGCCGCGCCATCGTCATCGCGGCGCTGGATAACCTGACAAAAGGTAGCAGCGGCCAAGCCTTGCAGAACGCCAACCTGATGCTAGATCTTGAAGAGACGACGGGCCTGATGCTGGCGCCGTGTTTCCCCTGAACGCAGGAGTTTCCGATGCGCGGCCTGAAAAAGAAACGCCGGATCCAGGTCATCGCGCTTGCCGCGGTGGCGCTGATCGTGTCGACGGTGCTGATCGGCTACGCCATGCGCGACGGCATCAATTTCTTCCGCGCGCCCAGCCAGGTGGTGGCCGAACCGCCCGGCCCGTCCGAGGTGTTTCGCATCGGCGGGCTGGTCGAGGACGGCACGCTCAAGCGCGGCGAAAGCGAGGTGATCCGCTTTTCGGTGACCGATGGCGGCGCCTCGGTTCCGGTGGTGTTCAAGGGGGTTCTGCCCGATCTGTTTGCCGAGAACCAGGGCATGATCGGCACCGGGAGTTACGTGAACGGTGTCTTTGAAGCTACCGAAATCCTTGCCAAACACGACGAGGATTACATGCCAAAGGAAGTTGTCGACGCGCTCAAGGAGCAAGGCATCTACAAATCCGCACCTGAAAGCTGAGGCCGCGCCGCGCGGCGCCCTTAGCCGGCGTTAACCCGCTGATCGCACGCTTGCCCCCGTTCATTTCGGGAAAGGGCGAGGCGTGAAAGATATCCGGGACATGGCCGCCGCGATCGTGGCGCGCGAGGGCGGCTTCGTGAACGCCCCCGACGATCCGGGCGGGGCGACGAACCACGGCGTGACGATCCACACCATGCGGCGGCTCGGGCTGGACCGCGACCGCGATGGCGACGTGGACGAGGACGACGTGCGCGCGTTGACCCGCGCGGACGCGGTGGACATCTTCATTACCCACTATTTCCGCCGCCCGGGCATCGAGCGTTTGCCCGGGGCCCTGCACGACACGGTGTTCGACATGTACGTGAACGCCGGCGCCAACGCGGTGCGCATTCTCCAGCGCCTGCTGCGCGAAATGGGTCATGACGTGGCGGTGGACGGGTTGATCGGCCCGCAGACGGCGCAGGCCGCGCAAGCGGCCTACCAGGCGGCGCCGGGCCATCTGCGCGATGCTTACGGGATCGCGCGGCGCAACTACTACCTGAGGCTGGCCGACCGGCGGCCGGCCTCGCGCAAGTATGCGCGCACCAGGAATGGCGGCAAGGGCGGCTGGATCAGGCGGGCAGAGGTGTTTATCGCGCCGCGCTATCGCCTGAGCGAGGAGGAATTTCACGAAAGGATCAAGACATGGGACTGATCGAGGCGCTGATGCGGTTGCTGTTCGGGCAGGGGCGCAACGTGCTGCGCGAGACGGCGCGGGTGTTCCGCCCCGATGCCGAAGCCGATGCCGCCCGCGATGCGGCGCGCCGGCGCGCGGCGCTGATGCAGTTCGCGGCCGAGTTCGGCGGCCGCGGAAGGGGCCGCTTCGACCGGATCATGGACGGCCTCAACCGGGTGCCGCGCCCCGCGATGGCCCTGGGTACGCTGGGGCTGTTCATCGCGGCGATGGCCGATCCGGGCTGGTTTGCCGCGCGCATGGCGGGGTTGGCGGTGGTGCCCGAGCCGCTTTGGTGGCTGATGGGGGCGATCGTTTCGTTCTATTTCGGCGCCCGCTATCAGGCCAAGGGGCACGATTTCCGCCTCGCGCGGGGGCTGGCGCAAAATCTGGCCGGGCAGTTTGCCGCGACCGGCCAGGCGCGGCCAGCGGGCCCCGACAGCCCCGGCGCCGCCGACAGCGGCCGCGATGCGGGCCTGACCCGGGCGGCACTGCACCCCGACACCAACCCGGCCCTGGGCGACTGGCGTCGTCAATCCGGCGCGGGCCGGCGCTGAGGCGCCGCGCCCGGCCGGCGCCGAAGCCGGACGCGACAATGTGATCCGGCGCCGCCAGAGAATTCGATTGGCCATCGTCGGCCAAAGCGATATATCTCCGACATGATTATTGAACTCGGCCATTTCGCCCTGATCCTTGCCAGCCTCGTTGCTTGCGTTCAGGCCATAGTTCCCATGATCGGCGCGCACCGGCGCTGGCCCGGCTGGATGGCCGTGGCCGAGCCCGCCGCCAACACGCAATTCCTGCTGACGGCGTTTTCCTTCGCGGCATTGACCTATGCTTTCGTGACCTCGGACTTCTCGGTCAAGCTGGTGGTCGCCAACAGCCACACCGACAAGCCGATGCTCTACAAGGTGGCCGCGGCCTGGGGCAGTCACGAAGGCTCGCTGTTGCTGTGGGTGACCCTGCTGTCGCTCTTCTCGACCGCGGTGCTGTTCCTCACCCGCCGCGGGCTGCGCGACATCGCCCCGTACGCCACGGCCGTCCTCGGCGTCATCGCGGCGTTCTTCCTGCTCCTGATGGTGGGCTGGGAGAACCCCTTCAACACGCTCGCGATGCCGCCGGCCGAGGG
>NZ_JAGXFK010000095.1 GCF_024637375.1 Sediminimonas sp.
GGGCTTTCCGACTACGACATCCAGGCGCCGATCGCTGTTATCGAGGCCGCCGGCGGCATCGTGACCGACTGGCGGGGCGGCCCGGCGCATCACGGCGGTAGGGCGGTGGCGGCGGCGGGGCGCGCGCAGCATGATGCGGCGCTTGAGGTGCTGGCCAAGGTCGCCCCCTGAGGTCTGCGGCCCGGGGCGCTCCGGCCACGGCGCTCAGCTTTCGCGGCGCAGCCACTCCATCACCGCGGGGCGCACCGATTGGTCGCCGCTGGCCATGGCGGTTTCGATCACCTCGTTCAGTTTGCCGACGTCGATGCGGCGCATCATGTGCTTGACCGGTCCGATCGAGGCGGGGCGCATCGAGAGGCTGCGCATGCCGATGGCGGCAAGGCAGGCGGCCTCGACGGGGCGGCCCGCGTCCTCGCCGCAAAAGCTCAACTCGGTGCCGGTTTTCTCGCAGCGTCGCACGATGTCGCGCACGAAGCTCAGGAAGCTGACGTTGAGCGTGTCATAGCGTTTGCGCACGCGTTCGTTTTCGCGGTCGGCGGCAAAGAAGAACTGCTTGAGGTCGTTGCCACCGATCGACAGGAAATCCACCTCGCGGAAGAACCTGTCGGGGGCGAAGGCCAGCGACGGGGTTTCCAGCATCGCGCCGATCTCCAGCGTTTCGGGGATGGCATGGCCGAGGATGCGTTCGCGCGCCAGTGCCTTGTCCATCTCGGCCTTGGCGGCGGTGAATTCCTCGTATTGCGCGACGAAGGGGAACATCACCGTCAGCGGCCGGCCGTCGGCGGCGCGCAACAGCGCCTGCAACTGCATACGCATCACGCCGGGCTTGTCGAGCCCGACCCGGATCGCCCGCCAGCCGAGCGCCGGGTTGGGTTCGTCATTGGGCTTCATGTAGGGCAGCACCTTGTCCGAACCGATGTCGAGCGTGCGGAACACCACCCGCTTGCCATTCGCGGCATCGAGAACGCGGGCATAAAGCGCGCTGAGCTCCGAGCGCCGCGGCATCTGGTTGCGCACGAGGAACTGCAACTCGGTGCGAAACAGGCCAACCCCTTCGGCGCCGGAGCTTTCAAGGCTGGGCAAGTCGGCCATCAACCCGGCATTCATGTGCAGCGCGATGCGGGTGCCGCACAGCGCCTCGGCGGGCTTGTCGCGGATCGAGGCATAGCGTTCCTGCGCCTGCGCCTGCATGGCGATCTTGTCGCGGAACGCGGCGGCGACGGTTTCGTCGGGGCGCAGGTGCACGATGCCCTGGTCGCCGTCGATCAGAATGTGATCGCCGTTCAGCGCCTCGGTGGTGATGTTGCCGGCGTGTATCACCAGCGGAATCGCCAGCGCCCGCGCGACAATGGCGGCGTGGCTGCCGACCGAACCTTCCTCGAGCACGATCCCCTTGAGCGAGCGCCCATAATCCAGCAGCTCGCCCGGGCCGATATTGCGCGCCACCAGGATCGGGTCGGCGGGCATCTCGGCGCCGGTGTGGTTGCCCTGGCCGGTGAGGATGCGCAGCAGCCGGTTGGACAGGTCGTCGAGGTCGTGCAGCCGGTCACGCAGGTAGGCATCGCCAACCTGTGCCATGCGCGCGCGGGCGGTGGATTGTTCCTTTTCCACCGCCGCCTCTGCCGACAGCCCGCGGCCGATGGCCTCTTCCATGCGGCGCAGCCAGCCCTTCGAGTTGGCGAACATCCGGTAGGCTTCGAGAACCTGAAACTGCTCCTTGTCGCCGGTTCGGGCGCCTTCGAGCATCTGATCGACGCTGATCCGCAGGGCATCGACGGCCTCGGCCAGGCGGTCAAGCTCGGCCTGCGAGTCTTCGGCGATGGGGTTGGTGACCACGACGCGCGGCTCGTGCAGCCAGGCGTGGCCTTGGGCGGCGCCCTCCTGCCCGGTGCTGCCACGCACCATCACGGGTTGCTGGTGGCGTGCCCTCAGCGCCGCGCCCTCGCCCACGAAGGCGCCCAGTTCGGCCATCTCGGCCAGCACCATGGCGACCACCTCGAGCGCGTAGATCTCGTCAGCCGAGAACTCGCGCGCGTCCTTGGATTGCACCACCAGCACGCCGAGTTTCTGGCCCAGGCGCTGGATCGGCACGCCCAGGAAGGACGAATAGCGTTCCTCGCCGGTCTCCGGCATGTAGCGAAAGCCCGGTGCGGCGGGGGCGTTGGCGGTGTTTATGGGCTGGCCGGTGCGCGCGACGCGGCCGACCAACCCCTCGCCCACGCGCAGGCGGGTTTCATGTACGGCTTCGGGCTGCAAGCCCTCTGTCGCACACAGCTCAAGCGTGTCTTCGTCGCGGAACAGGTAGATCGAGCACACCTCGGTGCCCATGGAATCGGCGGTCAGCTCGGTGATGTTGTTCAGCCGCGCCTGCCCGGCGATATCCTCGGCCATGGCGTGGCGCAGGCGCCGCAGCAGTTTCCTGCTTTCCGATTCGGTTCGTTCGGGCATCCGCCTGCCTTCATTCCCGCGTCCCGGCATGGTCCACGGCACATACCGGTGCCGGTGACGCCGCAACCTGTTAGATCGGCGCACCCCGGGCTTGAGGCACCTGGTGCGCGCCCCGGCCTTGCGCCGGCGCCGGCCGAAACCGCGCGGCGCGTTCGGGCGCGCCGGCGTCAGGCCAGCTTTTCCAGTTCGAACGCATCATGCAGCGCCTGAACCGCGAGTTCCATGTATTTTCGGTCGATCAGCACGGAAATTTTTATCTCGGAGGTTGCAATCACCTTGATGTTGATCCCTTCATCCGAGAGCGTCTTGAACATTCGCGCTGCCACGCCCGACTGCGAGCGCATGCCGATCCCCACCGCCGAGACCTTGGCCACGTCGGTGTCGGCGATCAGGTCGTGGTAGTTGATCTCGCCACGCGCCTTGGCCTCGGCCAGCGCCTTCTCGGCGCGTTTAACCTGGTCGGTGGGGCACGAAAAGGTCATGTCGGTGCGCCCCTCTTCCGAGATGTTCTGGATGATCATGTCCACGTTCACGCCCGCCTCTGACAGCGGGCCGAAGATGGCGGCGGCAATACCGGGTCGGTCGGCCACCGACACAAGGGTCATCTTGGCCTCTTCGCGGCTGTAGGCTATGCCCGAGACGACTCGTGTTTCCATGATTTCCTCCTCGTCGCAGACCAGCGTTCCGGCGCTGTCGGACTGTTCGTTGAGACTGCTGAGCACCCGCAGCTTGACACCGTAACGCATGGCCAGTTCGACCGAGCGCGTCTGCAACACCTTGGCGCCGAGGCTGGCAAGCTCCAGCATCTCCTCGAAGGAAATCCTGTCAAGTTTTCTGGCCTTGGAGCAGATGCGCGGGTCGGTGGTATAGACGCCGTCCACGTCGGTGTAGATGTCACAGCGCTCGGCCTGGAATGCGGCGGCGAAGGCCACCGCCGTGGTGTCCGAGCCGCCGCGCCCCAGCGTGGTGATGCGGCCTTCGGGGCTGACCCCCTGGAACCCGGCAATGACTGCCACGCGCATGCCCTCGGCGAACTTGGCGCGGATGTTGTCGGGCGGAATGTCGAGGATGCGCGCCGCCGAATGCGCGCTGTTGGTTTGCAAAGGCACCTGCCAGCCCTGCCAGCTGCGCGCCGGCACGTCCATTTCCTGCAATGTCAGCGCCATCAGCCCGGCGGTGACGTTCTCGCCCGAACCGACCACGGCATCGTATTCGCGCGCGTCGTAGAGCGGCGAAATCTCGTCCACCCAGCCGACCAGTTCGTTGGTCCGCCCCGCCATGGCCGAGACGATGACGATCACGTCATATCCCTTGGCGACCTCGACGCCGACGCGCTTGGCGGCGCGCTTGATGCGGTCGAGATTGGCAACCGAGGTGCCGCCGAATTTCATCACGAGAACGGGCATGGCGCTGTCCTGCAATCGGTATCCCGGCGCGGTGTATGCCTTCGCGCGCACCGGGGCAAGAGAGCATGGCGCGCGGCGCTCAGTTCGACTTGTCGCGCGGGCGCAAGGGCAGCGGCAGCACCGGCACCCCGTCCTCGGCCAGGGCGCGGGCCTCGTCGTGGCTCGCCTCGCCATGGATCGGGCGGGCAGGGGTCACGCCGTCATGCATGGCGCGTGCCTGGTGGGCGAAATCGCGCCCGACATCGTCAGAATGCGCCTCGATCCGGCGGCGCAGTTCGGCCAGCGCCTGCTGGGCGGGGCCATCAGGGGTGGCCAGTGTGCCGCGCGAGCGTGCGCCATCGCGTGGCGCGGCGTCGTCGTCGCGGCGGCCAGCGGTCACACGCGGCGCCATCGGCGCTTTTTTCATGTTGGATGTGCCGCAAACCGCGCAGGTAAGCATGCCCGCCGACACCAGCTTTTCAAAGGCGTCCGTCGACTTGAACCAGCTGTCGAAGTCGTGGCCGTTCTCGCATCTGAGGGAAAACTGGATCATGGGGTGCCGTCCGATATCTACCGGGTCAGATTTTCACGTTCGTGCCTTGCTCAAGCCTGTCGTTCACTTGCGCGCCGCGGGGTCGAAGGCGCGGATGATATGCACCAGTTCAGCCTCGTCCACGCGCGCGGCGGCCTTCTTGCGGGTAAACCATTTGCGACGACGCTGGTGCGACTCGGGGTAGTCGTTGGCCAGCGCCTTCACCTTCACCGGGTAGACCATTGCGATACAGGGCAGCGCCTTGTCCGGCCCGATCAGCTTGGCGTAGGAGAACAGGCCGAGGCAGTGCTCGATGGCGCGGCCCTTGACGCCGGCCTCTTCCCACGCCTCCTGCAACGCCGATTGCGCCGGGGTCATGTTCTCGATCGGCCAGCCCTTGGGCACGATCCAGCGGCGCGAACTGCGGCTGGTGATCAGCAGTATTTCCGGGCGCCCGCGCCGGATGCGATAGCACAGGGCGGCGAATTGCGTGCGCACATCGCTCTTGTGCGACGCGTCGAACCTGAGCGGTAGTTGCTGCTTGCCTTCCAGCATTCTGCCCTTCCCTGTCCCCAGCCGCTGGTCGGTCCCGCAGTCGCGCGGGGTGTCGCACAAGCCTAGAGCACGCGGCGGCTCTTATCCAGATGGCCTTTTCCCGGCGGGTCGTGCCAGCCGTTTTTGCGCGCCGGGGCGGGCAGGAAGCAATGATCAACTTGTCGGCAGGAGTCCTGAAACGAACGATTATCCGGAGAATTGACCCGGATAGTTGTCTGAAACGCGATTAATGATCTGGTTATCCACAGAAATCGGACCGGGTAGCGCGGTGCGGCGCCATCGCGGCGGCGCGCGGCGGCGCAGGAAAGCCTTGATCCGCTGTCGTTCCGGTCTGTGGATAACGCGAATCCGTGTTGTTTGTAAGGGGATTGTGCGGCGAAGGCGATGTTTCGGTCGAAGCCAGCGCGCCGCTGCGGGGCGCAACGCAACGGTCACACTGGCGGCGCGGTCAGCCCCGACTCAGCCCAGGGCGTAGCCGGCGCCGCGCACGGTGCGCAGCGGGTCGTTCCCGCCATCGCGGGTGAGCGCCTTGCGCAGCCGCCCGATATGGACATCGACAGTGCGCGTGTCGACGTAGATGTCGCGGCCCCAGACCCGGTCGAGAAGCTGCTCGCGGCTCCAGACACGGCCGGGTTTTTCCATGAAGGTCGCCAGCAGGCGGAACTCGGTCGGGCCCAGCTTGACCGGCTTGCCGTCGCGGTAGACCCGGTGCGCCTCGGCGTCGAGAACGATATCGTCGAATTCCAGCGTCTCGCCCACCGTCGCGGGGCGGATGCGGCGCAACTGCGTGCGCACGCGCGCCATCAGCTCGATCACCGAATAGGGCTTGATCACGTAATCGTCGGCGCCGGTTTCCAGGCCGCGCACGCGGTCAACCTCTTCGGAGCGGGCCGACAGCATGATGATGGGGATCGCCCGCGTCTCGGCCCGCATCTTGAGCCGGCGGCACACCTCGATGCCCGAGACGCCGGGCAGCATCCAGTCGAGCACGATGATGTCGGGGGCCTGTTCCTCGACCAGCAGCAAACCCTCGTCGCCGGTTTCGGCGCGGCTTACCGCGAATCCTTCGGCCTCGAGGTTGTAGGCCAGCACCTCGCGCTGGGCCGGTTCGTCCTCGACGACGAGAACGGTGGGCTGCTCGGCTGACATTACTTGGCGTCCCCGTCAGGGGCGCCGTAGGCGGTCATGTCGCCCTTGGGGCGGTCCTCGTCGGGTAACTCGCCAGTCACCAGGTAGATCGTCTGCTCGGCGATCGAGGTGGCGTGATCGCCCATGCGTTCGATGTTCTTGGCGATGAAATGCAGGTGCATGCAGGCGGTGATGTTGCGCGGGTCTTCCATCATGTGCGTCAGCAGCGAGCGGAACAGCGTATTGTACATCTGGTCCACTTCCAGGTCGCGGTCGCGCACGTCGTCGGCCTTGTCGGCGTCGCGCTGGATATAGGCATCGAGCGCGTCAGCCAGCATGCGTTCGACCATACGCGCCATTCGCCGCAGTGCTGGCACTGTGCCGCTGATCGTCGTCATCTCGACCAGGACGGTGGTGCGCTTGGCGATGTTCTTGGCGTAGTCGCCGCACCGTTCGAGATGCGAGCTGATGGTCATCACCGACAGAACGGTGCGCAGGTCGCCTGCGGTGGGGGCGCGCAAGGCCAGCACGCGGGCGGTTTCGGATTTGATGTCTTCGTCCAGCCCGTCGATGATCTTGTCGTCGCGCCGAACCTGCTGGCTCAGTTCCAGGTCGCGCGTCTCGAGCGCCTTGATCGCGTTGGTGGTGGCCATCTCGACCTGGCCGCCCATCTTCATGATCATGGCCTGGAGCGCTTCGAGGTCGCGGTCGAAGGAGGAAACGATGTGCTGCGAGGTCATTGTGCTGCTCCTTACCCGATCCGGCCGGTGATGTAGCTTTCGGTCCGGTGATCCTGCGGGTTGGTGAAAATGGTGTTGGTATCGCCGTACTCCACCAGGTTGCCGAGGTGGAAGAACGCCGTCTTCTGGCTGACGCGGGCGGCCTGCTGCATCGAGTGGGTGACGATCACGACCGAGAAGCGCTGCTTGAGTTCGTCGATGAGTTCCTCGACCTGCGCCGTGGCGATCGGGTCGAGCGCCGAGCAAGGCTCGTCCATCAGCAGCACCTCGGGCCGGGTGGCCACGGCGCGGGCGATGCACAGGCGCTGCTGCTGGCCGCCCGAGAGCCCGGTGCCGGGGGTGTCGAGCCGGTCCTTGACCTCGTCCCACAGCGCCGCGCGGCGCAGCGATTTCTCGACCACTTCGTCGATCTCGTCCTTGGTGCGGGCCATGCCGTGAATCCTTGGGCCGTAGGCGACGTTGTCGTAGATCGACTTGGGAAACGGGTTGGGTTTCTGGAACACCATGCCCACCCGGGCGCGCAATTGCACCGGGTCGACGCGGGGGGCATAGATGTCCTGGCCGTCGAGCAGGATTTCGCCCTCGACGCGGCACGAATCGATCGTGTCGTTCATGCGATTGAGGCAGCGCAGGAAGGTGGACTTGCCGCAGCCCGACGGCCCGATGAACGAGGTCACGGTCTTGTCCTGGATATCGACATCGACATCCTTGATGGCCTGGGTGTTGCCGTAGAACACCTGGACGTTTCTGGCGGCGATCTTGATGGCGGTCTGGTCCACGGCGGTCTCCGGTTTTTGTACGTCAAACATTGTCTGGGTATCCTGTTTCTACCATTTCCGCTCGAATTTCTGGCGCATGAAGATGGCCAGCGCGTTCATGGTGATGAGGAAGGTCAACAGCACCAGGATGGCCGCCGAGGTGCGGCTGACAAAGCCGCGCTCGGGGCTGTCGGCCCAGATGAAGATCTGCGTCGGCAGGGCGGTGGCGCTGTCGAACGGGGTCGAGGGCGCGGAGGTGATGAAGGCGTTCATCCCGATCAGCAGCAGCGGTGCGGTTTCACCCAGGGCCTGGGCCAGCCCGATGATCGTGCCGGTCAGGATGCCGGGCATGGCCAGCGGCAGGACGTGGCCGAACACCACCTGCTGCTTGGACGCGCCAACCCCCAGCGCCGCCTCGCGGATCGAGGGCGGCACCGCCTTGAGCGCCGCGCGCGTGGCGATGATGATCGTGGGCAGCGTCATCAGGGCCAGCGTCATGCCGCCCACGAACGGGGCCGAGCGCGGCATGCCGAACCAGCCAAGGAACACCGCCAGCGCAAGCAGGCCGAACACCACCGAAGGCACCGCGGCGAGGTTGTTGATGTTGATCTCGATGAGGTCGGAAAAACGGTTGCGGGGTGCGAATTCCTCCAGGTAGAGCGCCGCGCCGATGCCCAGCGGGAACGACAGCAGGAAACAGGTGAGCAGCGCATAGAACGAGCCCACCAGCGCGCCCTTGAGGCCGGCGAGTTCGGGAAAGCGCGAATCGGCGTTCGTCAGCAGCGCGGTGTTGAGCGGCTTGGTAACCACGCCACGATCCTTGAGAAGTTCGAAATTGGCGATCTCGTCGTCCTTGAGGCGACGGTGCGCCTCGGGCGTTTCGGGGTCGATCAGCCCCTTGTTGAGCTGGTCGTAGTCGTCGGACACCGGCACATTGAACTGCACCGTCTCGCCGATCAGGCCGGGGTTGGCGACCACGCGATCGCGGATCGTGAACTGGGCGCCGTTGGACAGGATCGAGGTCAGCCTGCGAAGCGCCGCGCGGTCGTCGGCCACCTCGGGGAACTGCACTTTCATGGTGTCGGTCAGGATCTGACGGTAGTTGCCGCGCGCGGGGTTTTCCGGATCGACATGTTCGGGGTCGAGAAAAACCTCGATCTTCAGATGGGTCTGGGTGAAGGCCTGATAGCCGGTCGAGATCAGCGAGCCGATCAGCAGCATCAGCATCAGGAAGGCAATGGCGATCGCACCGAGGCCCAGCAGCTTGAGCCGGATCTGGCTGCGCCGACGTTTCTTCATCTGCGACTGGAACGCGGGGCCGTCCCAATCGAACCCGGTGGCGTTGGTCTGGTCGGTCATGGCGCGATCCTCAATCGTAGATTTCGCGGTACTTGCGCACGATGCGCAGGGCCAGGATGTTTATGCACAGCGTCATCAGGAACAGCACCATGCCCAGCGCGAAGGCGGCCAGCGTCTTGGGGCTGTCGAAGGCGGTGTCGCCGATCAGCAGCGTGACGATCTGCACGGTGACGGTGGTGACGCTGTCGAGCGGGTTGATCGTCATCTTGGCGATCAGGCCGGCGGCCATCACCACGATCATCGTCTCGCCGATGGCGCGGCTGACGGCCAGCAGAATGCCCCCGACGATGCCCGGAATCGCGGCCGGAAACAGCACCTTGGAGATTGTCTCGGCCTGCGTGGCGCCCACGGCGAGCGATCCGTCGCGCAGGCTGCGCGGCACTGCGCCAAGCGCGTCGTCGGCGAAGGACGAGATGAACGGGATCAGCATGATCCCCATGACCGACCCTGCCGCAAGCGCCGTGTTGGGCGCGATAGGCAGGCCGAAATTGTCGCCGAAAGATCGGATCGCCGGCGCGATCACCAGAATGGCGAAGAAGCCGTAGACGACCGTCGGTACACCGGCCAGCACCTCGAGCACCGGCTTGACGACGCCCCGCACCCGGCGTGAGGCGAATTCGTGCAGGTAGACCGCTGACAGAAGGCCGATGGGCGTGGCGATGAACATCGCGATGAAGGCGATCACCAGCGTGCCCAGAAACACCGGCAGCATGCCGAAGGCGCCCTCGGCTGCGACCTGGTCTTCGCGGATGGGAATTTGCGGCTCCCAGTTGGTGCCAAGCACGAAGTCCCAGAATGGCACCATTTGGAAAAAGCGTATGGTTTCGAACAGCAACGATGCGACGATCCCGATGGTCACGAAGATTGCCACGACCGCGCAGCTCACCATCAGGCCATGGAGGATGCGTTCGACGCCCTGGCGGGCGCGGAACTCGGCCGCAACGGTGCGGCGCGAGATGTACATCATCGCCGACGCCAGCGCCGCCGTCACCGCCACCAGCAGCCAGCCCGACAGCTCGCGCAGCGCCACCAGGTGTTCGGCGGCTTCAAGCTTCCAGTCCTCGGGCGTGCCGAAGATGCGCCCGCCCGCGATCGAGCGGATCTCGGACATGATGAGCTGCACCTCGCCGGTGCCTTTGCCCCCCAGCACGCCGGCGGGCAGCCCGGCCTTGACGATCGCCGTGATCACCGTGTCCTGAAACAGAAGCCAGACGATGATCAGAAAGAAGGTCGGCACCAGCGTCATCAGCGCGGCATAGCCGCCATGGAACCCTTCGAGCGAATGCATCCGTGTGCCGCCGTCGCGGATCGCACGGGCGGCGCGCAGGTTCATAACATAGCCGATCACCACCGCGGCGAGCAGGATCACAAATGCGAGGAGCGTCATGGTATGCCTGTCGGTTCTTGTGGATGACGCCCCCGCCATGGTGGCGGAGGCGTCGTTGATGTGCGTCGGATGGGTCCCGCTTACTTCACGGGGTCCATCGACTTGCCGTTGATCACCGCGTCCTGAAGCTTGGCACGGCGCTCGTCGCTCAGCGGCACGAGGCCACGCTCGGACAGGTAGCCGCCGGGTGCCAGGGCCGCTTCGGACATGTATTCCTCGATGAATTCCTGCAGGTTCGGGATCACGCCACGGTGTGCGTTCTTGACGTAGAAGAACAGCGGGCGCGATACCGGGTAGGACTTGTCGCCGATGGTGTCGAAAGTGGGCTCGACACCGTCGATCTTGACGCCTTTCAGCTTGTCGACGTTCTCGTACAGGAACGAGTAACCGAAGATGCCCAGCGCGTTGGGGTCGGAGTCAAGGCGCTGCACGATCAGGTTGTCGTTCTCGCCGGCCTCGATGAAGGGGCCATCGGTGCGCATGCGCGAGCAGTTTTCCTTGATCCAGGCCTTGTCGTAATCGCCGCTCTCGACATAGTCGGTCTGCTTGCAACCGGCGTGCATCGCCAGGTCGACCCAGGCGTCACGGGTGCCCGAGGTTGGCGGCGGGCCCAGCACGACGATGTCGGTGTCGGGCAGGCGCGAATCGACCTCGGACCACTTCTGGTACGGGTTGGCCACCCACTCGCCGTCAACCGGCACCTCGGCGCCCAGCGCCAGGTAGATTTCTTCCAGGGTTATATCCCAGTCGAAATCGTTGCCGCGCGACACGGCCATCGACAGGCCGTCGAAGCCGATCATCGCCTCCGATACGTCGGTGACGCCGTTCTCGGCGCACTTTTCCCATTCCGACGCCTTCATGGCGCGCGACGCGCCGGTCAGGTCGGGGTGGCCTTCGCCGATGCCTTCGCAGAAAATCTGCATGCCGCCACCGGTGCCGGTGGATTCGACGATGGGCGACGGCGCGCCGGTCATGTTGGCAAACTGCTCGGCCACGGCCTGCGTGTAGGGGAACACGGTCGACGAGCCGACGATGCTGATCTGGTCGCGCGCCGCGGCCGTGGTTGCCGACACGGCGGCCAGCGCCAGGGCCGAAACGGTGAGTTTGGTATAGGACATGAAAGCTCCTGCTATCAGTGTTTCAGTGCGGAACGTGGCCCGGATACGCGGCGTGCATGACGCCTATGTAAGAGTTTTGTAACAGCAATATGAAACTCGCCGCAGGTGGCCCGGATTTTCGTGTCGCCTGCCCGCGCCGCCCCCGAAAAGCCTTCGCCGCACGCATATCCACGCATTTTCGCGCCGCAGCGCCGTATCGGGTGTGTTCGACGCGCACGGGTGCCGCGCGGAACACCACTATGTGCAACTGCCGCGAATTGTATTACGATTCGCCCTCCACGGATGGAGGGCCCCATGATCCGATTCACCGTCAACGGTCGGCAGGTCGAGACCGATCTCGAACCCGACACGCCGCTTTTGTGGGTCCTGCGCGACACGCTGAAACTGACCGGTACCAAGTACGGCTGCGGCATCGCGCAATGCGGCGCCTGCACCGTGCACCTGGACGGTTTCGCCACCCGCTCGTGCCAGGCGCGCATCGGCGATCTGGACGGCGCCGAGGTGACCACGATCGAATCCCTGGGCACCCCCGAGGCGCCCGGCCCCGTGCAACGCGCCTGGATCGAACACCAGGTGGCGCAGTGCGGTTATTGCCAGTCGGGGCAGATCATGGCGGCGGCGGCGCTGCTGGCCGAGGTGCCCGACCCCGACGATGCGCAGATCGACGACGCGATGTCGGGCAACCTGTGCCGCTGCGGCACCTACCCGCGCATCCGCGCGGCAGTGCATCGTGCCGCCGAACTGATGCAGGAGGAGGCCCAATGAGCCGTGCCGGAACCATTGCGCGCCGCACCTTCCTGTTCGGCACCGTGGCCATCGCCGGCGGCGTGGCGCTGGGCTATTACGTGGTGCAGCACCCGCACGACAACCCGCTCAAGCCGGGGCTGGAGCCGGGCGAGGCGGCGCTCAACCCTTACGTCCTGCTCGACGGCGACGGGGTGACGGTGATCACCCCGCGCACCGATATGGGGCAGGGGGCGCATTCGGTGCTGGCGGCGATGGTGGCCGAGGAACTGGACCTGGCCTGGAACGCGGTCAGGGTTTCCGACGGCCCGCCCTCGGCGGCCTATTACAACGCCAAGGTCGCGGCCGAGACGCTGCCGTTCGCCGCCACCGACGACGGGTTCCTGGCCCGCAACGCGCGCGCCCTGGGTGGCAGCATGGCCAAGGTGATGGGGTTGCAGATCACCGGCGGCTCGACCACCGTGCCTGACGGCTTCGACCGGATGCGCATGGCCGGCGCGGCGGCGCGGCAGATGTTGCTGGACGCTGCCGCCGAGATGACGGGCGTGCCGCGCGAGACGCTGACAACCCGTGAGGGCCATGTCGTTACCGAGGACGGGCGTCGTATCGCCTATGGCGATCTGGCCGAACTGGCCGCGCAGGTCGCCCCGCCCGACGAGGTGCGGCTGAAATCGCCGCGCGAATGGCGCCTGCTGGGTCAGCCGATGCAGCGGCTCGACATCGTCGCCAAGTCAACCGGCACGCAAACGTTCGGCATCGACATCGACCTGCCCGACATGCTGTATGCCACGGTGCGCACCAATCCCCGCCGTGGCGGCACGGTGCGCGGGTTCGACGCCAGCGCGGCCGAGGGCATGCCGGGGGTCGAGAGGGTCGTCGCCGTCACCGGCGGTGCTGGGGTGCTGGCCGACAGCACCTGGCGTGCCATGCGCGCCGCCGACGAGATCGTCTTCGAGTGGGGCGAGGCGCCCTATCCCGCGACCAGCGCGCTGATGTGGGCGCAACTGGGCGAGTCGTTCACCGAAAGCCTGCGCGATTCGCGCTTCCGCGACGATGGCGATGTCGAGGCCACGCTTGCAGACGCGGGCGACGGCGCCGTCGAGGCCGAATACCGGTTGCCGCACCTGGCCCACGCGCCGCTTGAGCCGATGAACGCCACCGCGCGGCTGAAGGACGGGCAACTGGATATCTGGGCCTCGACGCAGATCCCGATGTACGTGCTGGCCACCGCCGAACGCCTGACCGGGCTGAAGGTCGCGGACATCCACCTGCACAACCAGTACGCGGGCGGCAGCTTCGGCCGCCGGCTGGAGGACGATTTCATCGCCCGGGCGATCGAGCTGGCGATGGCCGCCGAGGGCCGGCCGGTCAAGATGACCTGGACCCGCGAAGAGGACATGAGCCACGACTTCCCGCGCCCGATGGCGCTGGCGCGCGGCCGCGGTGCGGTGGCGCAGGGCCGCGTTGCGGCCTGCGATCTGTCGCTGGCCACGACTTCGGTCGCGCAGTCGCAGGGCGGGCGCGTGAACCAGCCGATCCCGGGGCCGGACGTGACCATCGTTGCCGGGGCCTGGGACCAGCCGTTCGCGATACCCCATTACCGGGTGACCGGCTACCGGGCGCCGGAAATGGTGCCGGTCAGTTCGTGGCGCTCGGTGGGGGCCTCGGGCAACGGGTTCGTGCACGAAAGCTTTCTCGACGAGCTGATCCACGCCGCCGGGGCCGACCCGCTGGAGGAGCGGCTGCGCCTGTGCGACGACCCGCTGTCGCGCAAGGTGCTAGAAGCGGTGGCCGAGATGTCGGGCTGGTCGGGGCCGAACATGGGCGAGGGGCGCGGGCGCGGCGTGGCCTTCACCCTGTCCTTCGGCGTGTCGGTGGCCGAAATTGTCGAGGTCCGCCAGACAGATACGGGCCTGCGCATCGACAAGGTCTTCGCCGCGGTCGAGGTGGGCCGCGTCCTCGACCCGGTGAACTTCGAGAACCAGGTCAAGGGCGGTGTCATCTGGGGCCTGGGCCACGCGATGAACTGCGAACTGACCTATGCGGACGGCATGACCGAGCAGCGCAATTTCGACCAGTACCAGGGCATGCGCCTGTATCAGGCGCCCCTGATCGAGGTGCGCGGGCTGGAAAACGGCGATACCCTGCGCGGCATCGGCGAACCGGCGGTGCCGCCGGCGGCGCCGGCGCTGGCCAACGCGATCTTCGCCGCCACGGGCCAGCGGGTTCGCGAATTGCCGCTGAACCGCCATGTGAACTTCGCATGACCGACGCCCCCGGCGACACGGCGCCGCGCCTGCGGCTGCGGGTGGTGTTCACGCCGGGCGGCATGCTCGGCCCCGGCAAGGCGGACCTGCTGGCGCTGATCGACGAGACGGGCTCGATCTCGGGCGCGGGGCGGCGCATGGGGATGAGTTACAAGCGTGCATGGACGCTGGTCGAGACGCTCAACACCCTGTTTTCAGGGCCTTTGGTGGAAAGCAGCCGCGGCGGCGATGGCGGCGGCGGCGCGCGGCTGACGGAGACCGGGCGCGAGGTGCTGGCCCGCTACCGCGCCCTGGAACGCCGCGCGGCCGATGCGGGGGCCGAGGACGTCGCGGCGCTGGAGGCCCTGCGCCGGAGGAATGGGTGATTCGGGGGTTAACGGGCCTGTTTTGCAAGGTTTGGCACGTCTGCACTGCGTCGGTATCACGTCGGTATCGCGTCGGTGCAAGCGCCGGAGAGGCCCCGGGTTAACGCGCCGCCCGCCACGCAACACCACAAGATGTGGAGAGGGCCGGTCGCGGGGCCCCGACCCCGCGACCCGGCGGGGCAGGCAGGCGGTCGAAGGCGTAGGGAAGAGGAGGCGCGCGCCGCGACGAGCGCGGGCGGTCGCTCCTTCGTAGGTAATTGTTTCATCCCGGATGATCACATAGCTCCTCGTCGATCTGCGCTGTTCATGGCACGATCTGTTCTGAACGAGGTGCGAGACGGGAGATCGGCATGCTGATCAAGCTTCACAGCCAAGCGACGACCACACCGAAGA
>NZ_JAGXFK010000096.1 GCF_024637375.1 Sediminimonas sp.
AAATGTTGCACGACGCCCAGCGAACATCCGCCCCCAGCGCCGCCAGCGTCTCGATCAGCACGGCAGTCTGAACCGTCATGTGAAGCGAACCCGCAATCCGCGCACCCTTCAGCGGCTGCGCAGCGCCGAACTCCTCGCGCAGCGCGATGAGACCCGGCATCTCCGTCTCCGCAATCGCAATCTCCTTGCGACCGTACTCCGCTAGCGAAATGTCCTTGATTATGTGGTCAGGGTTTACGTTTTCAGGTTTGTTCATGTTGTCGTTCCTTGTTTCTCTTGTGTCTCTCGGCTCACTCGGCGGCGCGGGTCACGCCGAAGGTGCGCGCCAGCTCGTCGGCCAGATCGGTGCGTTCCCACGAAAAGCCGCCATCCTCGGTCGGGGTGCGGCCGAAATGGCCGTAAGCGGATGTGCGTGCGTAGATCGGGCGCAGCAGGTCGAGGTGTTCACGAATGCCGCGCGGCGTCAGGCGAACCATCTCGCGCAGGGTGGTGGCCAGCTTGTCCTCGTCCACACGGCCGGTGCCCAGCGTGTTGACGTAGATCGCGACCGGCTCCGGAACACCGATGGCATAGGCCAACTGGATCTGGCACTTGTCGGCCAGCCCGGCGGCGACCACGTTCTTGGCCAGGTAGCGCGCGGCATAAGCCGCCGAGCGGTCGACCTTGGTCGGATCCTTGCCGGAGAACGCGCCGCCGCCGTGCGGGGCCGCGCCGCCGTAGGTGTCGACGATGATCTTGCGCCCCGTAAGCCCGGCGTCGCCGTCGGGGCCGCCGATGACGAACTGGCCGGTGGGGTTCACGATCAGGCGGTCATCGGGCAGCGTCCAGCCCTTGGGGAAGGCGCTCTCGATATAGGGTTTGACCATCTCGCGCACCTGCGCCTGTGTCACGTCGGCACTGTGCTGGGTCGAGACGACAACGGTATCCACGCCCACCGGCATGCCGCCCTGGTATTTCAGCGTCACCTGGCTCTTGGCGTCGGGGCCAAAGCCGGGCTGGGCACCGGACTTGCGGTCTTCGGCCATGCGGCGCAGGATGCGGTGCGAAAACTGAATCGGCGCCGGCATCAACTCGTCGGTCTCGGTGCAGGCATAGCCGAACATGATGCCCTGGTCGCCGGCGCCTTCTTCGCCCTTGTCGCCTTCGTCAACGCCCATGGCGATGTCCGACGACTGCTCGTGCAGCAGGTTTTCGACGGTGCAGGTCTTCCACGAAAAGCCCGGCTGGTCATAGCCGATATCCCGGATCGCCTCGCGCGCCAGTTCCTCGACATGCTGGCGCACGTCCGCGGGGCCGCGCACCTCGCCGGCGATGACCACCCGGTCGGTGGTGGCCAGCGTCTCGCAGGCGACGCGGCTATGCGGATCGGCGGTCAGGTATGCGTCGAGCACCGTATCTGAAATCCGGTCGCAGACCTTGTCGGGGTGCCCCTCGGACACCGATTCACTGGTAAACAGCCAAGTCTTGTCGCTCATCTCGTTCCACTCCTTGCTTTCTGGTTTGCGCCTGCTGTCCTTGTCAGGCGATGTTGCGGATCAGGCCGCGTCTTCGCGCCCTCCGCGGGCCGGCGTGTATCCCAGGCTCGGGGCCAGCCATTTTTCCATTTCGGCCAGGTCCATGCCCTTGCGCCGCGCGTAATCTTCCACCTGGTCGAGGCCCAGCCGCCCGATGCCGAAATAGCTGGCCTCGGGGTGGGCGAAGTAGAACCCCGACACCGCCGACGCCGGCCACATCGCGCACGATTCCGTCAGCCGCAGCCCGGTATGTTCAGGGGCCTGCAACAGCTCGAAAAGCTTGTGCTTCTCAGTATGGTCGGGGCAGGCCGGATAGCCCGGCGCCGGCCGGATGCCGCGGTATTTCTCGGCGACCAGATCGGCGTTTTCGAGCGCCTCGCCGGGCGCATAGCCCCACAGCGACCGGCGCACGCGCGCATGCAGCGCCTCGGCGAAAGCCTCGGCCATACGGTCGCCCAGCGCCTGCACCATGATCGCGTCATAGTCGTTGCCCTCGGCCTTGAACCGATCGGCAATGTCATGCACTTCGGCCCCGGTGGTGACGGCGAAACCGCCGATCCAGTCTGGCGTGCCCATAGGCGCCACGAAATCGGCCAGGCACATATGCGGCTTGTCGCCCGACTTCTGCCCCTGCTGGCGCAGTTGCGGCAGGCGTTCGGCCACCTCGCGGCGTTCTTCGTCACGCCAGAGCACGATATCGTCGCCCTCGGAATTCGCCGGCCACAGGCCGACGACCCCTCGCGGAGTGAACCAGCCCTCGGTCACGATCCGGTCGAGCATGTTTTGCGCGTTGTCGTAAAGCTCGCGCGCTGTCGGCCCCTTGTCGGGATGGTCGAGGATGTCGGGGAAGCGGCCCTTCATTTCCCAGGTCGAAAAGAACGGCGTCCAGTCGATGTAGTCGCGCAGCGTCGCCAGCTCCATGTCGTCGATCACTGTCAGCCCGGGCGATTGCGGTGCGGGCGGGGTGTATTCATCCCATCCGCCGTCGAAGGCATTGGCGCGGGCCTCTGCGATCGGCGTTGTCTTGCGGTCGCCGGATTTCGCCGCGCCGCTTCGCATCTTGTCCTGCTCCTGCACGACCTGGGCCAGGTAATCGCCGCGCGCCGTCTTCGACAGCAGCTTCGACACCACGCCGACGGCTTTCGAGGCATCGTCCACATGGATCACGCCGTGATCGTATTCCGTCGCCACCTTCAGCGCCGTGTGTTTCTTCGAGGTGGTCGCGCCGCCGATCAGCAGCGGCAGGTCAAACCCCTGCCGCGCCATTTCGCCGGCCACATCCACCATGCGGTCGAGCGACGGCGTAATCAGCCCCGACAACCCGATGATGTCGGCCTTTTCCTCCTTCGCCTTGGCAAGGATGTCCTCGGCCGGCACCATCACGCCCATATCGACGACATCGTAGTTGTTGCACTGCAAAACCACGCCGACGATGTTCTTGCCGATGTCGTGCACGTCGCCTTTCACCGTGGCCATCAGCACCTTGCCCTTGGCCGAGGTGTCGCCCTGGCGGCGCTTTTCCTCTTCCATGTAGGGCAGCAGGTGGGCGACGGCCGTCTTCATCACGCGGGCCGATTTCACCACCTGCGGCAGGAACATCTTGCCGGCGCCGAACAGGTCGCCGACCACGTTCATGCCGTCCATCAGCGGCCCCTCGATCACCTCGAGCGGTTTGTCCGCGCGTTGGCGGCATTCCTCGGTGTCGTCGATGACGTGCTCGGTGATGCCGTGCACCAGGGCGTGCTCCAGCCGCTTCTCGACCGGCAGCTCGCGCCATTTCGGGTCTTCCTTCTTGGACGCCTCGCCGCTGCCCTTGTACTTGTCGGCGACCTCGAGCAGGCGCTCGGTCGCGTCGTCGCGGCGGTTGAGCAGCACGTCTTCGACCCGCTCGCGCAATTCGTCGGGGATGTCGTCGTAGACGGTGATCTGCCCGGCGTTGACGATCGCCATATCCAGCCCCAGCGGAATGGCGTGATACAGGAAGGCCGAATGCATCGCCTCGCGCACCGCGTTGTTGCCGCGGAACGAAAACGACACGTTCGACAGGCCCCCGGAAACATGGGTATCCGGCATCGTCTGCTTGATCATGCGCGTCGCCTCGAGAAAGGCGTTCCCGTAATCGTTGTGCTCTTCGATGCCGGTGGCCACGGCAAAGATGTTGGGGTCAAAGATGATGTCCCACGGCTCGAACCCGGCCTTTTGCGTCAGCAGATCGTAGCAGCGCTTGCAGATATCGAACTTGTGCTGCGCCGTTTCGGCCTGCCCGCCCTCGTCGAAGGCCATGACCACCACCGCCGCACCATAGCGGCGGACGGTGCGGGCCTGGTCCAGGAACGCCTCTTCGCCTTCCTTGAGCGAGATCGAGTTGACGACCGCCCGCCCCTGCACACACTTCAGCCCCGCCTCGATTACCTCGAACTTGGAACTGTCGATCATCACCGGAACGCGGCTGATGTCGGGCTCGGACGCGATCAGGTTGAGGAAGGTTTGCATCGCCTCTTTCGAGTCGAGCAGCCCCTCGTCCATGTTCACGTCGATGATCTGGGCGCCGTTCTCGACCTGGTTGCGCGCCACGTCGAGCGCGGCGTCGTAGTCGCCCTCCATGATCAGCTTCTTGAATTTCGCCGACCCGGTGACGTTGGTGCGCTCGCCGATATTGATGAAATTGGCAACGTTGGTCATGCCGCGCCCTCCTCTTGTGCTTCGGCGCCCACCGCCTCGAACATCTCCAGGCCCGACAGCCGCATGCGCCGCACCTTCGACGGTATGGCCCGCGGCGTCTTGCCCGCCACCGCCTGCGCGATGGCGCGGATATGGTCGGGCGTGGTGCCGCAGCAGCCGCCGACGATGTTGACCAGCCCCGCATCGGCCCATTCGCCGATATGTGCCGCCGTTTCCTCGGGCGTCTCGTCATAGCCGCCCATTTCGTTGGGCAGGCCGGCGTTTGGGTAGGCGCTGATGCGGGTGTCGGCCACTTCCGACAGGGTGCGCACGTGCTGGCGCATCTCGCCCGCGCCCAGCGCGCAGTTCAGCCCGACGGAAAACGGGCGCGCATGGCTCATCGAAACCCAGAACGCCTCGGGCGTCTGGCCGGTCAGGGTGCGCCCCGACCGGTCGGTGATGGTGCCCGAGATCATCAGCGGCGGTATCGTGAGCCCTTCGTCGCGCAAACTGTCGATGGCGAACAGCGCCGCCTTGGCGTTGAGCGTATCAAAAATCGTCTCGACCAGCAGCAGGTCGGCGCCGGCCTCGATCAGTGCGCGCGCCGCCTCGCCATAAGCCGCCGCCAGATCGTCGAAGGTGACGGCGCGGTAGCCGGGGTCGTTCACGTCGGGGCTGATGCTTGCCGTCTGGTTCGTCGGCCCGATGCCCCCGGCCACCCAGCGCGGGCGTTCGGGCGTCGATGCCGCCTCGGCTGCCTCGCGCGCCAGCCGCACGCTCTCGGCGTTCATCTCGACCACCAGATGCTCCATGCCGTAATCGGCCTGTGAAATCGCGTTGGCGCCGAACGTGTTGGTACACAAGATATCGGCGCCCGCGTCCAGGAAATCGGCATGGATGCGGCGGATCATGTCGGGTTGCGTCAGGCTCAGCAGCTCGTTGTTGCCGCCCACATCCTGCGGGTGATCGGCGAAGCGGGTGCCGCGGTAGGTTGCCTCGTCGGGCTTCTCCTGCTGGATCATGGTGCCCATGGCGCCGTCCAGCACCAGGATCCGCTCGGCGGCGTGCGCCTCTATATCGGCTGTCATCGTCTGCATCCTTTCCGGCTCATGCGGCGCGCTCGGCGGTGTCGCGCACCGGTACGCCCAGCGCCCGGCATATGGCAAGCGATACCCCGGGTCTGTTCAGGGTATAGAAGTGAAACGCATCCACACCAGCGGCCACAAGTCGCTGGCACTGCTGCGTGGCAACGCTGGCGGCTACCATGTCGCGCATTTCGGGCGTGTCGTCCAGCCCGGCGAACATTTCTTCCATCCAGTCGGGGATGGAGGCGCCGCAACCCAGCGAGAACCGCTTGATGTTGTTGAAATTCGCCACCGGCATGATGCCCGGCACGATCGGCGCGGTAATCCCTGCGGCGCGGGCGCGGTCGATGAAACGCAACACCGTGTCGGTGTCGAAAGCGAATTGCGTGATCGCACGCGACGCACCGGCGTCGAGCTTGCGCTTGAGGTGGTCCAGATCGGCCTGCGAACTGGCGGCCTCGGGGTGCACCTCGGGGTAGGCGGCGACCGAAATGTCGAAATCGGCCACCCCGCGCAGCCCCGCCACCAGTTCAGCGGCGTCGTGGTAGCCGTCCTCGGCCAGCGTCTCGCCCTCGGGCAGGTCGCCGCGCAGCGCCACGATGCGGCGGATACCCTTGCGCCATAGCTCGCGTGCCTGCGCGTCAATCTGCGCGCGGCTGGCGCCCACGCAGGTCAGGTGATGCGCCACCGGCAGGCCGGTGCGCTTGCCCACCATTTCGACCACTTCCAGCGTGCGCTCGCGGGTACTGCCCCCGGCCCCGTAGGTGACCGAGAAATACTCCGGCCCGGCGGTGGCCAATTGGTCCACCGTGCGGCCCAGCGCCGCGACCCCTGCCTCTGTCTTGGGCGGGAACAGCTCGAACGATACTGCTATGCCTTGATCGGGGATTGGCCCGGTCATCCGTGTCGCTCCTTGTTGGGAAAACAGGTAGCGCGCGGGCGCGGCCCCTTGGGACCGGCCCGGCGCGCGGCCCTCAGGCCGGCCTGCGGAACAGCTGAACGCCCCAGGCCAGGTGACCATCGTCGGCCGCCTTGACCCAGTTTTCAAGCCCGACAGCCATCTTGTCGAGATACTCGGCCGAAGAGCCGGCGTCGCGCAGCTTGGCGTAGTTGGCCAGCAGCTCCTCGCGGACGCGGCTGTAATGGGCGCGCAGATCGCTTAGCGCATCTTCCTGTTCGAGCGTCTCGAAGCCAAGCGCCTCGGCGACCTCGCGGTAAAAGCGCGGGCTGCCCAGGCTATTGAGCTGGAGACGGTCATAGACCGGCTGCAAGACGCCCTCGGGCACGTCGTCGGCCTGCATCGGATCGGTAAAGATCAGATGCCCGCCCGGCTTGAGCACCCGCCAGGCCTCGGCGATCACCTTGTCGCGCTGGTCCGAATGCAGGAAGGCGTCCTGGCTCCAGACCACGTCGAAGCTGCCGTCCGGCTCCGGGACATCTTCGAAGACGCCGTGGCGCACGCCGATCTTGTCGGTCAGCTTGGCGGCGCGGATCTTGCCCAGATTGTACTCGTTCTGGGTCTCCGAGATATTGAGGCACACCGCCTCGCACCCGGTTTTCTTCACCAGGGTGCGCATGGCTCCGCCATACCCCGCGCCCATGTCGAGAACGCGCGCCGAGGCGTCGAGCGTCGGCAGGCGGTCGATCATCGAATCGATGGTGCGGTCCGACGCGGTGCGGATATCCTTGGTCTCGGCGTAGCGGCCGATATGCAGATCCTCGCCGCCCCAGATGGTCGAGTAGAAGGTATCGGCGTCGTCGCTGTCGTAATAGTCCTCGGTGATGTCGCGGATGTCCTGCTGGCCATCCTCGCCTTCCTTGCCCCAGCGCACCAGGTGCAGGGAGGATTTCTCGGCCACGTGGATGAAGAAATCCGGTTCATCCTCGGCATAGGTCTCCTGGAAGTCGCCATAGGTGCGCACCCGCTCGAATCCGGCCTCCTGAAGCAGGCGGCGCATGTAATTCTTGCGGATCGGGCACATGTTCAGCGTGTAAGACGCCCCGTCGGGGAAGGAATAGCGCATCCTGCACAGCCCTTCGTCGACGTGATCGGGCTCGGCCGTGACCTGGTCGCCACAATAGTAATACTTGTGCTTGGTCGAGAAGCCCTGGTCGAGCATCGAGTCGTAGTTGCGCTGATCCAGGATCAGGATGCCGTCATGCTTGAGCGCGGCATAGAATTCGGCCAGCGCGCGGCGGCGGTCGGATTCCTCGTGAAGATGGGTAAAGGAATTGCCCAGGCAGATGATCGCATCGTACTTGCCGTTGATGTCGCGATTGAGCCAGCGCCAGTCCGCCTGTGCCGTCTTCAGGATCAGCCCCCGTGCCCGTCCGTTCTCGAACGCCTTGGCCACCATCGACGCGGCGCCGTCCGAGGCGGTGACATCGAATCCCGCCTCGGTCAGACGCACCGAGTGAAAGCCGGTGCCGCAGGCCACGTCCAGCACGCGCTCCTTGCCGCGGGCGCGCAGAATGTCGATGAAAAACTGCCCTTCGCTTTGGGCACGTCCCTTCCAGTCGATCAACTCGTCCCACTTGTCGACGAAGGACGTGACATATTCCTTGCGATAATGATCGGACTCGCGGGTTTCCAGCGGATCGTCACCGTAGACCTGGTCGGTCATCGTCAGTTCCGCGTTCTGGACATTGGGTTTTGTCATGCGTCTCGTCGCTCCATTTCTGTCGATGCGCCGGCGCGCGGCCCGTAGCCAGCGCCGCTCAGCCATCATCCGGCCCACCCGCATCCCACGGGGATACAACCTGACCGGCCCTCGAATTCGTTTCTTTGTCGGCGCATCCGGTATCGGCGGCCTTGGGACTCTCCGCCGGTTCGTCCCGGCTGTCATGTGCTGCGGCGCGGTTCTTGTTTCGCTTCGTCGAACCTTGTTGATACCGCCGAGCCCCGTGTGCAGAGGTGTTGTCACACTAAAGGCGGCGTTTCAAGGTCTGTAAGCGACATGATGGAAAAGATTCAAATTCGCATCACAAACCATCGCGCTTCCTGCGCGGTGATGCATCTTCGGGCATTTTGAAACTTCGGATCGTCAGCCCGCGGCGCCAAGCCGCTGCGCCGCACCGGCCAGGATGTGCAGCCCTGCAACAAGGTCCGCTTCCTCGGTGTCTTCCTCGAAGGCGTGCGAAATGCCGTCGATCGAAGGCACGAACAGCATCGCCGAAGGCATCAGCGCGGCAACGTTGCTGGCATCATGCAATGCCCCCGACGGCATGCTGCGCCAGCGCCCCGGCGCGGTGGCTTCGGCGGCGGCACACAGTGCTTCCTGCAAGCCCGCGTCCAGCGCCATCGGCTCCAGCCCCAGCATCGGCGAAAAGCTCAGGTCCACCCCGCGTTCGGCAGCCACTTCGGCGGCGGCATCGCGGATGATCTCCTCCATCCGCGACAGCCGCGCCGCATCCATGTCGCGCCACTGCATCGAAAAGGTGCACCGGCCCGGCACGATGGAATGCGCGCCCGGGCGGACCGCGACATGGCCAATGGTCCAGACCGTTTCGGCGCTGACCACGTCACGCAACCGTGCGTTGATTCGGGCGTTGAACTCTGCCAGCGCCTGAAAAGCGTCGCGCCGCCGGTGCATGGGAGTGGTGCCGGCGTGGTTCTGCTGACCTTCAAAGGTGATGCGCATGTCGCGGATGCCGACGATGCCGGTAACGACGCCGGCCACCTCTGCGGCATCATACAGCCATGCGCCCTGCTCGATATGGCATTCGATGAAACCGCTGAACTGCCCGGGCGCGACGAATCCTTCCGACAGGTGCGCCATGGCGGCGCGGGCCTCGGCGAAGGTGGTGCCGTCGCGGTCGGTCGGCGTGTCGGCCTGCTCCAGCGACAGTGCCCCGGTCCAGATCGAACTGCCCGTGGTAACGCCAAAGCGGCCCTCCTCGTCCTGGAAGCTGACCACCGAAATGGGCGGGCCGCCCGCCTCCTGGGCGGCGCGGGCGATCTCCAGCGCCATGATCACACCCAGCGCCCCGTCCAGCCAGCCACCCTCGGGCTGGCTGTCGGTGTGCGAGCCCAACAGCAGGCTGCGCTGCCCCGGCCCCACGGGCGCCAGCCCCCACAGGTTGCCCACCGGGTCGTAATGCGGTGTCAGCCCGGCGGCGCTCATCCGCCCCGCCAGCCAGTCGCGCGCCGCGATGTCGGCCTGCGAATAGGCCGGGCGCACCACGCCCTTGCCAATGCCCGACGCGCCGAATTCCCGCAGCTTGTGCAACTCGGCCAAGAACCTGTCGGCGTTCACGCGCATCCTCGTCCCTCCATGTCTTGCGTTTCCCCCGATGCAACACCGCGCGGCGCGGAATGTCCATGCCGGCACGCCCCGTTTCGCACCGGCCGATCATGGCTTTAAGCTTGCCATGGGCTTCGCTAAGCTCCGCCGCGAAACGAAGCAGGGACATGCGAATGATGACACATCTGTGGGTGCGCGCCGAACAGCGCGCCAACGAGGAACGGGTCGGCCTGACGCCCGAAGGCGCGGCGTCGCTGATCGCGGCAGGGGTGCGCGTGACGGTCGAGGACAGCGACCAGCGCGCCATCGCCATCGACGGCTATCGCACCGCCGGCGCCGAAATCGCCCCACAGGGCGCCTGGCCCCAGGCGCCGCGCGACGCGATCATCTTCGGGCTCAAGGAACTGCCCGACGACGACACCGCGCTGCCGCATCGCCACATCATGTTCGGCCACGCCTTCAAGGGCCAACCGGCCGGGCAGCGGCTGCTGCAACGGTTCAAGGCCGGCGGCGGCACCCTGCTGGACCTGGAATACCTGGTCGACGAGGTTGGCCGGCGCGTCGCCGCCTTCGGCTACTGGGCGGGGTTCGCCGGCGCGGCGGTGTCGCTGAAATGCTGGGCGGCGCAAAAGCGCGGCGGCATCTGTGGCCCCGTTGCGGTGCATCCCGGGCGCGACGCGCTGCTGGCCGAGCTGGGCGGGCAGATGGACGCGACAGGCGCTCCCCGCCCCCGCGCCATCGTCATCGGCGCGCTTGGCCGGGTGGGCACCGGCGCCAGCGACCTGTGCGAAGCCACGGGCGTGGCGGTCACCCGGTGGGACATGGCCGAGACTGCCCATGGCGGCCCCTTTCCCGAGATCCTCGACCACGACATATTCCTCAACTGCATCCTGGCGCGGCCGGGCACGCCGGTCTTCGTACCGGAAACGGCCAAACAGGCGCCCCGGACACTGAGCGTGATCGGCGATATCGCCTGCGACCCCGACAGCGATTTCAACCCGGTGCAGGTCTACGACCGCACCACCACCTGGGCCGAACCGGCGCTGCGGGTGCATGACGCGCCGGTGCTGGACGTCACCGCGATCGACAACCTGCCGTCGATGTTGCCGGTAGAAAGCTCGCACGACTACGCCGGGCAATTGCTGCCGTCGCTGCTGGACCTGCCCGATGACGCAAGCGGCGTCTGGGCGCGCGCCGGGGCCACCTATCACGACCATCTCGCGCGGCTGTAACGGCACGCGACGACACCGACAAACCAGACCCACAAGGAGACAAGCAATGACCATTCACTGGTGCGGCACCGGCCTTTCTGCCATCCCCGGCCTGCGGCGGCTGATCGAGGAAGGCCACGACATCACCGTCTGGAACCGCAGCCCCGAAAAGGCGCGCGCCGCGATCGGCGACCTGACCGACCGGATCAAACCCTTCGACATGGCCGCGCTCGACAGCGCACTGGCCGCGGGCGACGTGGTGGTGTCGATGCTGCCCGGCGACTGGCACGTTCCGCTGGCCGAGTTGTGCCTCGGCAAGGGGGCGCATTTCGTGTCGTCGTCCTACATCGCGCCCGAGATGCGCGCGCTCGACGACGCGGCGCGCGACAAGGGGCTGACATTCGTCAACGAGGTCGGGCTCGACCCCGGCATCGACCACCTGATGGCGCATCACCTGGTGGCCGATTACCGCGCCTCGGATGCGTTCGATGCGGCCAACGAGGTGTCGTTCACCTCCTATTGCGGTGGCATCCCCAAACATCCCAACCCGTTTCGGTACAAGTTCAGCTGGTCCCCACTGGGGGTGCTCAAGGCGCTGCGCTCACCCTCGCGGTCGATCCGCGACTCGCGTGAGTACCGCGTCGACCGCCCCTGGGACGCGATCAGCACCTATACCGCGCCGCTGCCCGAGCCCGAGGATTTCGAGGTCTACCCCAACCGCGATTCGCTGCCCTTCATGGTCGAATACGGCTTTGACCCGGCCTGGCCGGTGCGCCAGTTCGTGCGCGGCACGCTGCGGCTGAACGGCTGGAGCGACGCATGGGCCGACGTATTCCGCGAAATCGAGACACTCGAAGGCGACGCGGGCGAGGCCCGGCTCAAGGAAATGTCCGACCAGTTCTGGCGCGACAACGCCTATGACGAGGGCGAACCCGACCGCGTCGTGCTCTGCGTCGATCTCAAGGCCGACAAGGGCGGCGAAACCGTCTGGCACAAGACCTACGTCATGGACGCCATTGGCGACGAGCAAAGCACCGCGATGGCGCGGCTGGTCTCGACGACGGTGACGCTTGCGGTCAAGGCGGTGCTGAACGGCGAACTGCCCGCCGGCGTCATTGCCGCCCCCTCCGACCCGGCGCTGGTCAAGACCTGGATGCAGGAAATCAACGCGCAGGCCCAACACCTGCGCATTGTCGATCACTGCGCCTGAAACGCGAAATCGCCCGCCTTGGTGGCGGGCGATCTGCGACCGGGGGAACGGTCGGCGCGGTTCAGCGCGGGGTTTCCTGCGTCGAGACGGCATCGGTGTTGCCGCGATAGAAGCTGACCGTGGCGCCGGCATCGATCCGGTCACGCGGGGTCAGGCCCATGTCGGCGTCGACGCTCACCGCGCCCAGCACCGTGTCGGAGAAATGCGCGGCGTCGATCTGCACGTTGTCGCGCGGCGACAGCGTGCCGGCGGCGCCGGTGTGCGGGGTCATGGCC
>NZ_JAGXFK010000097.1 GCF_024637375.1 Sediminimonas sp.
ACCGCTACGTCTGGCTCTATAACCAGAAACTCCCTCAATCAGCCTTGGGCAGCAAAACGCCCTTGCAAGCGATGAAAGACTGGCACAACCTCAAGCCAGAGCTGTTCAAGAAACAGCCATACTACCTTCCGGGATGTGACATCTAAGGACTAGATGATATAAATTTCGTATAGCTTGAAGCAAAGGACGTTGATGATGATCACTAGACGCAGTCAAAGTATTGGTGTCGCCCTAACCGCATTGTTTTTGCTGAGCGCATGCGAGGAGTTTGAGGAAGGGGCGGAATACTTGTTTGGTGGGTCGACGAGGGTTTCTGACGATCAGCCGTTGGGCGGAGTGCTGCAAGATGTAGCGGACGCGTCCGAGGACAAGGAAGAGCCTTTAGGTCGCGATGGCGGTCACTGAGGCACCGGAAGCCAAGTTATGATAGAATGTCGTGCCGTTCTTGCGGCTCGGTGCCGCAGCGGTCGGTTCATCGAATGGTTGCACTGTGGATTCGGGGAGATTTTTCGGCCCCGACCCCTCCATTTCCAGCCGATCGGTCGTGTTCATTCCCGGCTTTAGCGTCGAAGGAGTCGTCCGGTAAAATGAACCGGCCGACAGCCGCAGCAGGCGTCGCAACGGCCGGGCGCATACGCTGATCACTCGCATCGGCATGGACGGCAGCGTGCGTCAGGCGACGTTCCCGGTTGTCGGCCACGATGTCGCGATCGCGCGCGCCGGCCGGGCGCGACACGTTCGGCGATTACACCGCCCCGACGGGCGTGACCGCCGCCCCGCGTGAAAAGGCACGCCGGCGTGCCCATTTGGCAGACTTTCCTGCCGGTCGCTGCGGGTGTAGCGCGCGCTGACCCGGGCGGCGGTGATGCGCGAGGAAGCGCCGGTTGCAAAGTCAAAAGCTGGACAGCGCAGGCCAACTGGCCCTGCGCATATTTGGCCTGCACCGATCATGTGAACGCTGCGTTACAGTTTCACGCAAGCGGGCATTGATAGCCACTGGCACCGGATATGGCGGCTGTGGAAAGGTCCGGACGAGCGTTGAAAATCGGCGCGTCTTGGGCGGGCTGCTGCGGTTTTGCGGCCCGATCTACCCGAGTTCGGGCGTTTCGGTGCACAGAGCCACCGCTCGGGCGAAGATCGCTTGATCAACGGGCAAAATCACGCAAAGCTGATGCCTTGGAGCAGGTCATCGGGGAAATGCCGGGCCAAACGGAAGTCGATATGGGAATAAGGGTTCATGTCAATAATACGAAACAACATACCTCTCTGCGGATATTTTTTTGTAGCATTCATGGTCGCTCTGCCGGCCAGCGCCGACCCCATTCCGGAACCATGGCAATCCGAGCGCGAAACAGTCATCGCAATAACGGACAAGGCATGCAGCGGTGATGAGGGCGCCATCTCGGAGGTTCACAGCCGTCTTTCAGAGAATGATCCGGTCATGATGAACGCAACCGGATGGTTGCACTCCAATTGTGATGCGTTCAAGTCCATGACGAAAGAAGAAACAAGAGTCTACCAGCGGAAATCGGCACTGGCAGGGTTTCCAATCGCGATGTCGAATTACGGTGTGGCCTTGATACGCGGCGATCTCGGCGCCGCCAAAGACCTTTCAACAGGTTTGGCTTTGATGGACCAATCCATCGAAGCGGGATATGGTACGGCTGCCCTGATCCTTGCAGAGTTCTACGCCAAGGGCGAATGGTTGCCGCGTGATATAGAAAAGGCACGCCCATACATTCGCATGGCGAAAGCAGAGGATGTTTCACCTGACGAAATCGCGAGCGTGCAAGCACTGATCGCCGACGCCGCGGCAGAAGAGCCAAATAAGTCGACTGAAGATCAGTCTCCTGCGCCTTCTGTTCAACAGGCCAATAAAGGATTGGATGCTACCGCCTCTGATGACATCGGAACCCTGTGTGAACCGCCGAAAGGCGATGTTAGTCCATTTGCCGGGACGGAATATGATTTGCGCAATGTTGCAGCAAAGTGTACTTCAGCTTACCCGAGAGATGATGATTATGGTCCGCAAGTTCGGTGGGAAAGCTACGTTGCGAGGCGCTGTCAATCAATTTATAGGCTTCGTTTCACAGGAAACGAAGCGCCGGATTACAAGGAAGCCTGCATCATGGCGGAACGAAGTTTCCGTGAAAAATCAGCGGAGTGGATAGGCAGAAAGGTGATTGACCGTGTGAAGCCTCCAGTGTGCACCTCTGTGCTTACAGAAGGCCCGGACGGGGAGAAGTTTTATAGCTGTTCGGTCTATTTCTCGACGGATAAAAATAACGGTCCTGCGAAACCCTTGAGGGATGATGCCATAATCATTGAAAACTAGTGTCCGCCACCTGACACAAGACACCCCAGGGAAGCAGGTAACGGACACTTGTCCGGCATCCTTGAGCGAGACGGTCAGATGACGGGTTCGAGCCCTTTGCGCCGGATCAGGCCGGCGCGGTATTGGCAGCGCGTGGCCTTGGGCAGGCATTGGGCAACCGGCTGAGGTGCCGCGCGGTGCCCGACCGCCGGGTGGGCGCAGCAACACTTGTGTCGCGCACTTTATGCCGGCCAAATACATCCGCGTTATCATCAGCTTGATACGCTGCAAAAGCGCCCGCCCGAGGGGGCGGTCGGGCGCTGCGCGGCGGCGCGCAAGCGCGCCTTGATTCCGCGCATTGGAGCCACGCCTCAAAGTCCGCAACTAGCCATCCTGACCACTTCCCAAACCGACCCAAGCGCCCGTCCGGCCCATGTTCAGTGCCAGGCGAATTCAGTGCCAGGCGAATCCGATCCGGCGCAACGCGCCCTAGGCTGCCGATCCGCCCACCGTCAGCCCGCCGATCATCACCGTGGGCTGGCCCACGCCGACCGGCACCCATTGGCCGGCCTTGCCGCAGTTGCCGATACCGGGGTCGAGCGCCATGTCGTTGCCCAGCCCGCGGATGCTTTGCAGCGCGGTGGCGCCGTCGCCGATGAGCGTGGCGCCCTTGACCGGCGCGCCGACGCGGCCGTTCCTGACGCGATACGCCTCGGTACAGGAGAACACGAACTTGCCGTTGGTGATGTCGACCTGCCCGCCGCCGAATCCGACTGCGTAGATGCCGTCGTCGAGGTCGGCGAGGATGTCGGCGGGGTTCGCGTCGCCACCCAGCATCAGCGTGTTGGTCATCCGCGGCATCGGCGCGTGGGCATAGCTTTCGCGCCGGCCGTTGCCGGTGGCCTCGGTCCCCATCAGGCGGGCGTTCTGGCGGTCTTGCATGAGGCCCACCAGGATGCCGTCCTCGATCAGCACGTTGCGGCGCGACGGCGTGCCCTCGTCGTCGACGGTGATCGAGCCGCGACGGTCGGGCAGGGTGCCGTCGTCCACCACGGTGACGCCGGGGGCGGCGACGCGGCTGCCCATCAGCCCGGCGAAGGCGGAGCTGCCCTTGCGGTTGAAATCGCCCTCCAGGCCGTGGCCCACGGCCTCGTGCAGCAGGATACCGGGCCAGCCGGGGCCGAGCACCACGTCCATCACCCCGGCCGGCGCCGGTTCGGCCCGCAGGTTGACCAGCGCGATGCGCAACGCCTCCTGCGTCCTGGCCTGCCAGCCGGCCGCGTCGAGCGCGCCCTCCAGCCCGCCGCGCCCGCCGCCGCCGGCGGTGCCCTGTTCGCGGCGGCCGTCCTGTTCGACGATCACCGACACATTGAGCCGCGACATCGGGCGCACGTCGCGCAGGTGGCTGCCGTCGGCGCGCAGGATCTCGATTTCCTGGCACGACGCGGCGATGGTGGCGGTGACCTGCACGACGCGCGGGTCGAGGTCGCGTGCGTAGGCGTCGATCTCGCGCAGGGTGTCGACCTTGGCCGGAAAGGCCGCGCCGGCGATCGGGTCGGCATCGGTATAGAGCCTGCGGTTGGTGCGTGGCGGCGGTGGCGCCAGGGTACCGCCGCCGTCACGCACCGCAAGGCGGGCGGTTTCGGCGCCGCGGCCGAGCGCGGCGGCCGAGATTTCGGAGGAATGGGCATAGCCGGTGGCCTCGCCGCGCACCGCGCGCAGGCCGAAACCCTCGGCCGCGTCATAGCTGGCGGTGCGCAGGCGGCCATCGTCGAAAACCAGCGCCTCGGCGCGGCGCCGTTCGAGAAACAGCTCGCCGTCGTCGGCCCCGCGCAGCGTGCCGCGCAGCGTCGCCAGCGTGGCGTCGGGATCGAGCGCGTCTTCGAGGGGGCGAAAAGGCGTATCTGTCATATTTGTTTTTCCAGTCTTTTCAGCAGCGGGAATTTGATCTAGATCAAAGGCCAGCGTCCGTTTGCCGCATTCAGGGTCGTTGTCTTGTGAACAAGACTATGGTCCGTTGGTGGACAAGGACAACCGGTTTCACGCACTTGCGGTGCCGGCGAGACAAAACAAGAACCGGAAACGCCTCAACCTAATCAGGGTGAACAATGCGACCTATCCTCAGCTTCCTGGCCGGCCTGTCGGCCCTCTTCGCCGGCCCTGCGCTTGCGCAGGACAACATGCAGATCATCGGCCAGCCCAAGCAGGGCGGAATCGGCTTTCAGCCCGCCGGAACCGACCTGGCGCGCGACCAGCAATGGCTGGATGGCATGATCCTTGTGATCATCGCCGCGATCACGCTGTTCGTCTGCGCGTTGCTGCTGATCGTGATCGTGCGCTACAACAAGCGCGTCAACCCGACCCCGGCGCGGTTCACGCATAACTCGCCTCTCGAAGTGGCGTGGACCATCGTGCCGATCGTGATCCTGGTGTTCATCGGCGCCTTCAGCCTGCCGGTGCTGTTCAAGCAGCAGGAATTCCCCGAGGGCGACATCAACATCAAGGTCACCGGGTACCAGTGGTTCTGGGGCTATGAATACACCGACCACGATTTCGGCTTCGAAAGCTTCATGCTGGGCCGGGATGCGCTGGAGGAGCATGGCTACAGCCAGGACGAATACAAGCTGGCGACCGACACCGCCGTGGTGGTGCCGGTGGACAAGACCGTGGTGATGCGGGTGACCGGTGCGGATGTCATCCATAGCTGGACGATCCCCGCCTTCGGCGTCAAGCAGGACGCGGTACCGGGGCGGCTGGCGCAGTTGTGGTTCAAGGCGGAAAAGGAAGGCGTCTATTTCGGCCAGTGCACGCAGCTTTGCGGCAAGGACCACGCCTACATGCCGATCACCGTCAAGGTCGTCAGCCAGGAGGAATACGACAAGTGGCTGGACGGCGCGATCGCGGAATACGCGGGCACGCCGCGCGACGTCGAGGTCGCCTCGGCGGCGGAGTGATCGCCGCGCGCGCCGGCCCGCCGGCGCGTGGTGACTTGTTCAGCGCCGGGCGGCGCGCACCCTCGCGCAAGCCCGGGCACGGAGGACCAGGATGACCGATACCAGTCTCAACACCCAGGCACCGACCGGCGAGGCGGGGTTCGGCGACTACTTCGCCCTGCTCAAGCCGCGGGTCATGTCGCTGGTGGTGTTCACCGCCGCGGTGGGGCTGTTGGCGGCGCCGGTGGCGGTGCACCCGGTCGTGGCGCTGGCGTCGGTGCTGTTCATCGCCGTGGGCGCGGGCGCATCCGGGGCGCTGAACATGTGGTGGGACGCGGATATCGACCAGGTGATGAAACGCACCGCCGGGCGCCCGGTGCCGTCAGGCCGGGTGGCCCCGCAGGAGGCGCTGGCGCTGGGCACGGCGTTGTCGGGCATGGCGGTGGTGATGCTGGCGCTGGCATCCAACTTCGTCGCCGCCGGCTTGCTGGCCTTCACCATCTTCTTTTACGCGGTGATCTACACGATGTGGCTCAAGCGCTGGACGCCGCAGAACATCGTTATCGGCGGTGCCGCGGGGGCGTTCCCGCCGATGATCGGCTGGGCCGCGGCGACCGGCGGGGTGAGCGTGGAATCTGTGCTGATGTTCGCGCTGATCTTCGTGTGGACGCCGCCGCATTTCTGGGCGCTGTGCCTGTTCATGAATTCCGACTACGAAAAGGCCGGCGTGCCGATGCTGACGGTGACCCACGGGCGCCGCGTGACCCGGCGGCACGTCCTGGCCTATACCCTGCTGCTGGCGCCGCTGGCGGTGGGCACCGCGTTCACCTCGATCGGCGGGCCGATCTACCTGGCGGTGGCGGTGGTGCTCAATGCGCTGTTCGTGAAAGGCGCGGTCGACATCTGGCGCCGTGACGAGACCCGGGCGCAGGCGGACAAGTACCGCGTCGAAAAGCGGTTCTTCGGGCTGTCGCTGCTTTACCTCTTTGCCCATTTCGGTGCCATCCTGGCCGAGGCCGCGCTGGCGCCCTATGGCATCGGAGGCTGGTGATGAGCTTTCGCGTCGAACACGAGCTGCACAAGCGCAGGCGGGGGCGCAACATCGGCCTCGGCCTTGTGCTGGCGGCGTTCATCGCGCTGGTGTTCGGGCTGACGGTGGTCAAGGTCACGCGCGGCGACATGCAGATGCCGAGCGCCGAGCAGGTGGGGGCGGACAACTGATGGCAATAGACAAGCGGCAAAAGACGGTCGCCACGCTGGTCGGCATCGTGGTGCTGATGGGCGGGCTCGCCTGGGCGTCGGTGCCGTTCTACGACTGGTTCTGCCGGGTCACCGGATTCGGCGGCATCACCGGCGTGGCCGAGGCCGGGTCGGACAAGATACTCGACGAGACGATCAAGGTCCGCTTCGACGGCTCCAGGGAGCGCGGCATGCCGTGGGAGTTCAAGCCCATGCAGCGCGAGATGGAGCTGCGCATCGGCGAGACGGGGCTGGCCTTCTACGAGGCCTACAACCCCACCGACGAGCCCATCGCGGGGCGGGCGTCCTACAACGTCACGCCCTACGAGGCCGGCGGCTTTTTCACCAAGATCGACTGCTTCTGCTTTACCGAGCAGGTTCTGCAACCCGGCGAGCGGGTCGAGATGCCGGTGACCTTCTACGTTGACCCCGAGATCGTGGACGACCGCGAAGGCCAGTACGTCCACCAGATCACCCTGTCCTACACTTTCTACCAGATCGACCTGCCCGAGGAGGTCCAGGCCGCCCTGCCGCAGGACAGCGACACAAACCTGAATTAAGAGACCTTCCAACGAGGGAAAAATCGAGATGGCGCACGAGAAAAACCACGACTATCACATACTGACCCCCTCCATCTGGCCGTTCCTCGGTGCATTGGCGGGTTTCGTCATGCTTTTCGGGGCGGTGCTGTTCATGCGCGACGGCATGCCGTGGATGTTCCTGATCGGGTTCGCCGGCGTGCTTTACGTCATGTTCGGCTGGTGGTCGGACGTGATCGCCGAGGCGCAGGTCGGCGACCACACGCCGGTGGTGCGCATCGGGCTGCGCTACGGGTTTGTCCTGTTCATCATGTCCGAGATCATGTTCTTCGCGGCGTGGTTCTGGACCTTCTTCAAGCATGCGCTCTATCCAATGGGGCCGCTCAGCCCCATCAAGGACGGGCAATGGCCGCCGGCGGGGATCGAGACCTTCGACCCCTGGCACCTGCCGCTGATCAACACGCTGATCCTGCTGTGTTCGGGGGCGGCGGCGACCTGGGCACACCATGCGCTGGTGCATGAAAACAACCGCAAGGACATGAAAACCGGTCTTGCCATCGCGATCGTGCTGGGCATCCTTTTCACCGTCTTCCAGGCCTACGAATACAGCCACGCGGCGTTCGGCTTTGCCGGAAACATCTACGGCGCGACCTTCTTCATGGCCACCGGGTTTCACGGCGCGCACGTCATCATCGGCACGATCTTTCTGCTGGTGTGCCTGATTCGGGCGCAGCGGGGCCATTTCACCCCCGAACGCCATGTGGGCTTCGAGGCGGCGGCCTGGTACTGGCACTTCGTCGACGTGGTCTGGCTGTTCCTGTTCGCCGCGATCTACATCTGGGGCGGTTGACCGTCATCGCATGTGTCGCCGCGGCGGCTTCGGCCTGTTTGCGGTTGAAAAAGGCCGGACAAGAGGCAAAAAGGCGGGGCGCGCGATTTTCGCGCGCCTCGGCCGTTTTCAGGGGGCTGTCGGTTGAAGCGCATTGTGATCCCGTTGATCTTTGGCCTTGCCGGTGCGGCGGTGCTCGTTGCCCTGGGTGTCTGGCAGATGCAGCGCCTTGCCTGGAAAGAAGGCGTGCTGGCCGAAATCGACGCGCGGATCGCGGCACCGCCCGAGGCGCTGCCGGCAACGCCCGAGATGGGGCGAGACCGCTACCGCCCGGTCAGGGTGCGCGGGGAATTGACGGGCGACCCGCTGCGCGTGCTGGTCAGCCGCAAGCAGATCGGCGCCGGATACCGCATCATCGCACCCTTCGTTTCCGGGGGCGGCCGGCGCATCATGGTGGACCTGGGGTTCATCCCCACCGATGCCGAACCGGCCGAGATCGACGGGCGCCGCGTGGACATCACCGGCAACCTGCACTGGCCCGACGAGGTTGACGACTTCACCCCCGCGCCCGATATGGATGCCGGCATCTGGTTCGCCCGCGACGTGCCGGCGATGGCTGCGCGGCTCGATACCGAGCCGGTTCTGGTGATCGCGCGCACCGTCAGCCCGCCGATGGCGCGGGTCGAGCCGCTGCCGGTGGATACATCCGCCATCCCCAACGATCACCTGGGCTACGCGGTGACGTGGTTCTTGCTGGCCGTTGTCTGGCTGGCGATGACCTGGGCGCTGATCCGGCGCGGCAGGCAAGGCATGAAAGGCAGGACGACGTGAAATACATCTCGACGCGCGGCAGGGCGCCGGTTCTCGATTTCGAAGCAGCCATGCTTACCGGGCTGGCGCGCGATGGCGGGCTTTACCTGCCGCAGTCGCTGCCGCGCTGGTCGGCGGCCGATATCGCCGCGCTGGCGGGCCTGCCCTACGAGGAAGCGGCGTACCGCGTCATGCGCCCCTTCGTCGGCGACAGTTTCAGCGACGGCGAACTGCGCGGGATCATCGAACGCGCCTATGCCGGCTTTGGCCATGCCGCCCGCGCGCCGCTGGTGCAACTGGGGTCGGGCCATTTCCTGCTGGAGCTGTTCCACGGCCCGACGCTGGCGTTCAAGGATTTCGCCATGCAGCTTATCGGCCAGATGTTCGAGGCGGCGCTGACGCGCTCGGGCCGGCGGGTGTGCATCGTGGGCGCGACATCGGGCGATACCGGCTCGGCCGCGATCGAGGCGTTTCGCGGCCTCGACGCGGTGGACGTGTTCATCCTCTTCCCGCATGGCCGCGTCAGCGAGGTGCAGCGCCGCCAGATGACCACGCCGACCGAGGCCAACGTGCACGCGCTGGCCATCGACGGCCATTTCGACGATGCGCAGGCGCGCGTGAAGGACATGTTCAACGATTTCTCCTTCCGCGACGAAGTGAACCTTGCCGGTGTCAACAGCATCAACTGGGCGCGGGTGCTGGCGCAGGTGGTCTACTACTTCACCGCCGCCGTTTCCCTGGGCGCACCGCATCGCAAGGTCAGCTTCACGGTGCCCACCGGCAATTTCGGCGACGTGTTCGCGGGCTACATCGCCCGGGCGATGGGGCTTCCGATCGACCGACTGGTGGTGGCGACCAACCGCAACGACATCCTGCACCGCTGCTTGCAGAGCGGCGATTACCGCCTCGAAGGCGTGGCGCCCACGATCAGCCCGTCGATGGACATCCAGGTCAGTTCGAATTTCGAACGCGCGCTGTTCTACGCCTACGGGCAGGACGGCGCCGTGGTGTCGCGGGTGATGGACGAGCTGAACACCGGCGGTTTCCATGTCAGCCAGGGCGCGCTGGAGGCGCTGCGCGAGGTGTTCGACTCGGGCAGCGTGGGTGAGGACGAGACCCTTCGCACCATCGCTGCCACCCATGCCGCCACCGGCGAGGTGCTGTGCCCGCATACCGCCGTGGGCGTCAACGTGGCCGAGCGTCTGCGCGATCCGGCCACGCCGATGGTCACGCTGGCCACGGCGCACCCGGCCAAGTTTCCCGATGCGGTCGAACAGGCCACCGGCCAGCGCCCGTCACTGCCTCCGCGCATGGCCGATCTGTTCGAGAAGCCCGAGCGGGTAAGCCGCGTGGACAACGACCTTTCGGCCATCGAGGCCCTGATCAGAGAGCGGACTGCCCAATGACCGTGCGCATAACCACCCTGTCCAATGGCTTTCGCGTCGTCACCGAACACATGCCGGGCCTGGAATCGGCGGCGCTCGGCGTCTGGGTGCTGTCGGGCGGGCGTCACGAGCAGGCCGATGAAAACGGCATCGCGCATTTCCTGGAACACATGGCGTTCAAGGGCACCGCGCGCCGCAACGCCGTGCAGATCGCCGAGGCGATCGAGGACGTGGGCGGCTACATGAATGCCTATACCTCGCGCGAGGCGACGGCCTATTACGCGCGGGTGTTGCGCGCCGATGTGCCGCTGGCGCTGGACGTGATCGGCGACATCGTCCTGAACTCGGTGTTCGATGCGCGCGAGATCGAGCTGGAGCGCGGCGTGATCCTGCAGGAGATCGGGCAGGCGGCCGATACCCCCGACGACATCATCTTCGACTGGTTGCAGGAACGCGCCTACCCCGGTCAGCCGCTGGGGCGCCCGATCTTGGGACCGGCCGAGCGCGTGCGCGGTTTCGGCCGCGACGACCTGGCCGGGTTCGTCAGCCGCCACTACGGCCCCGGCAACATGATCCTGGCGGCCGCGGGTGCGGTCGATCACGACGACCTGGCGCGGCGCGCCGAGGCGACGTTCGGCGCGCTGCCCGCCGTTTCGGTGCCGGTGCAGGAACACGCGGCGTTTTCGGGCGGTGAATTGCGGGTGGAAAAGGCGCTGGAACAGGCGCATTTCGCGATGGCCTTCGAAGGGCCGTCGATCACCGCGCCCGACATCCAGACCGCGCAGGTGCTTGGGGCCGCGTTTGGCGGCGGCATGTCCAGCCGCCTGTTCCAGGAACTGCGCGAACGGCGCGGCCTATGCTACACCATCTTCGCGCAGGCGGGTGCGTTTTCCGACACCGGCATGATGACGCTGTACGCCGGCACCTCGGCCGACCAGATCGGCGATCTGGTGGGCATCACGCTGGACGAGATGAAGCGCGCCGCCGACGACATGAGCGAAGCCGAGCTGGCCCGCGCCCGCGCGCAGCTCAAGGCCGGGTTGCTGATGGGGTTGGAGAGCCCCTCGAACCGGGCCGAGCGGCTGGCGCGGCTGTTGCAGATTCGCGGCCGGGTGCCGCCGCCCGAGGAGGTCGTCGCCGAAATCGACGCGGTCACCGTGGCCGGGGTGCGCGACATGGCCGGGCGCATGGCGACCGAGGCGCCGAGTGCGCTGGCGCTTTACGGCCCCGTGGCCAAGGCGCCCGATTGGCAGACGCTGCAAGACCGGCGCGCCGCCTGATGCTGCGGCTGCGGCGAAAGATGCGCATCGAGACCGAGCGTCTGTCCCTGCGCACGCCGCTGCACGCCGATTTCCGCGCCTGGACATCGCTGCGCCGCGAAAGCGCCGATTTCCTTACCCCGTGGGAGCCAAGCTGGGCCGCCGATCACCTGTCGCGGCGGGCGTTTTCCAACCGCGTCTACTGGGCCAGCCGGTCGGTCGCGGCGGGCACCGCGATGCCGCTTTTCCTGATCCGGCGCACCGACGAGGCGCTGCTGGGTGCGATCACGCTTGACAATATCCGCCGCGGGCCGGCGCAGGCGGGCACGCTGGGGTACTGGATCGGGCAGCCGCACGCGCGCCAGGGCTACATGCGCGAGGCGATCGAGGCGGTCGTCCACCACGCCTTTCACCGGCTCGACGTGAGCCGGGTCGAGGCCGCCTGCCTGCCCGAGAACGCCGCCTCGCGCGGGGTGCTTGAGCGGTGCGGATTCAAGTACGAGGGCGTCGCGCAAAGCTACCTGCAGATCGACGGGCGCTGGCGCACGCATGTGCTTTATGCCGCGCTGCGGCCCGACCGGCGCGGCCGCACCGACGCCCGCTGAGCATGGTGCGCCGCTGGACGCGCGCGCCGGGCGTGCTATGACCGCACCCATGGCCCTGAACCCCGTCACCCCCGCCCTGGTCGCGGCGCTGCGCGCCGAACTGCCCGCCGCCGCGCTGCGCGAGGCGGCGCCGCACTACCTGGAAGAGCCGCGCGGCCGCTGGACCGGGCAGGCGGGGCTGGTGGTTGCGCCGGGCTCGACCGCGGACGTGGCGCTGGTCATGCGCCACGCGCACGCCGCGCGGGTGCCGGTGGTGCCCTATGGTGGCGGCACCGGGCTGGTGGGCGGGCAGGTCATGCCCGAGGGGCCGGCGCCGTTGCTGCTGTCGTTGGAACGCATGCAGGCGGTGCGCGGCATCTGGCCCGACGAGAACGTGATCGCGGTCGAGGCCGGCGCGATCCTGTCGGACATCCACGACGCCGCCGCGGGCGCGGGCCGGCTGTTTCCGCTGAGCATTGCCGCCAAGGGATCGGCGCGGATTGGCGGCAACCTGGCCACCAACGCCGGCGGCTCGAACGTGCTGCGCTACGGCAATGCGCGCGAGCTGTGCCTGGGGCTGGAGGCGGTGCTGCCGGACGGGCGCGTATGGAACGGGCTGTCGCGGTTGCGCAAGGACAACACCGGCTATGACCTGCGCGATCTGTTCATCGGTTCCGAGGGTACGCTGGGGGTCATCACCGCGGCCAGCCTCAAGCTGTTCGCGCCGCCTGCGTCCGAGGGGTGTGCGCTGCTGGTCGTGCCCGGCCCGGCCGAGGCGCTGCGCCTGCTGGCGATGGCGCGGGCCCGCATGGGCGAAGGGATCAGCGCCTTTGAACTCATCCACCGGCAGGGGCTGGATTTCCTGGCGGAAACGCTGCCCCGGGTGCGTCAGCCCTTTGCCACGCCGCCCGAATGGACGGTGCTGGTCGATGTCGGGCTTGCCCGCGGGCTGGACCCGGCCGAGGCGCTGGAAGGGCTTTTTGCCGAGGCCCATGGTGCCGGGCTGGTCAGCGACGGCGTGATCGCGCAAAGCCGGGCGCAGCGCGATGATTTCTGGGCCGTGCGCGAACAGATCCCCGAGGCCAACCGCCGCATCGGGTCGGTGTCCAGCCACGACATATCGCTGCCCCTGGGGGCGATCGCGGATTTCATCGCGCGCGGGCATGCGGCCATTGCCGCGATCGGGGACTTTCGCATCAATTGTTTCGGTCACCTGGGCGACGGCAACCTGCATTACAACGTCTTTCCGATACCGGGACACAGCCGCGCCGATCACGCGCACCAGCGCGACCGGGTCAAGCGCACGGTGCATGATCTGGTGCATGAAATGGGCGGATCGGTCAGCGCCGAACACGGTATCGGGCGGCTCAAGGTGGGCGATCTCGAACGCTACGGCGATCCGGTCAAGCTGGATCTGATGCGCAGCCTCAAGGCGGCGCTCGACCCGGCCGGCATCATGAACCCCGGCGCGGTGCTGCGCGGCTGAGCCGGCGGGGTCAGTCGCCCTCGAAGGCGCAAAGCGTGTGCACGTCCATGCCCATGGCATGCAGTGCCGCGCGCCCGCCCAGGTCGGGCAAATCGACGATGAACGCGCAGCCGACGATGTCGCCGCCCAGCCGTTCGATCAGGCGAATGCCGGCGCGCGCCGTGCCGCCGGTGGCCAGCAGGTCATCGACCAGCAGCACCGTCTCGCCCGGGGCGATGGCGTCGTCATGCAGCTCGATCACCGCCTCGCCGTATTCCAGCGCATAGTCCTCGCTGATCACCGTGCCGGGCAGCTTGCCCTTCTTGCGGATCGGCACGAAGCCGGTGCCCAGTTGATGCGCCACCGCGCCGCCCAGGATGAAGCCGCGCGCCTCCAGCCCGGCGACCTTGTCGATGCGCTTGCCGGCATAGGGGTGCAGCATCTGGTCAACCGCCATGCGAAACCCGCGCGGGTCGGCGAACAGCGTGGTCACGTCGCGGAACATGACCCCCTCGCGGGGGAAATCGACGATGGTGCGGATGTAATCGCGGACGGTCTTGTTCAAGGGGGCCTCCGGGTGCGTCTGCGCGGTTGCGGCGGTCCCCGCATAGGCCAGCCGGCGCGCGAGGGCAAGCTTGCCGCCCGCTCGTGGCCCCGCTCATTGGCGCATGGGGGCAAAGCGGTAGTGCGCCACCCCGTCGGCCAGCGTGTTGATGCCCCACAGCAGGATCGCGAAGGCGCCGACGCAAACCAGGAAGTTCACCGCCGATTGCAGCAGCCGCTGCCATGTCGGGGCGGTTTCAGGCACCAGCGGGATTTCCGGGCGCAGCAACAGCCGCGAGGCGATGTAGCCGAACAGCAATGCCGCCAGGGCCCAATGGATCACGTCGTAGGCCCGGCCATGCGCGGTTACCGACAGGTAGCGCGCCAGCCCGACCATCAGGCTCCAGCGGATGACGTGGAAGGCTTCCTCGGTGAACGCCTCGAAGCGGCGCCCCATGCGATGGCGCCAGGCCTGGTCGGTGATATTGGCCGAAAGGCGTTTCATGCCCCGGTGATGCTCCGTGGCGGCGCCCGCGTCCAGCGGCGGCTGCACCGCCTCGCGCGGGCGTGCGCGAACGTGATCGCGGGCGCCCGCGTTATTCCAGAACGCGGCCCGCCACGGCGTCGAGCCGCGCCAGCAGTTCCGGGTCGCGCTTGTCGGGCGCCGTCAGCAGCGCGTAGTCCAGCGCCCGGTCGCAGCCATGCGGGCAGGGTGCACGGCCGGGCCCCAGCAGCGCCGGTAGCCGTGACACCAGTGCGCGGCCCTTGTCGGCGTTGGCGCTCAGGGTGGCGATGATCTGGCCGATGTCCACCTCGCCGTGGTCGGGGTGCCAGCTGTCGTAATCGGTGATCATGGCCACGGTGGCATAGCAAAGCTCGGCCTCGCGGGCGAGCTTGGCCTCGGGCATGCCGGTCATGCCGATCACGTCGGCGCCCCAGGATTCGCGGTACATGCGCGATTCGGCCAGGGTGGAGAACTGCGGCCCTTCCATGGCCAGGTAGGTGCCGGCCTCGTGCACGCGGATGCCGGCGTCGCGCGCCGCCGCGATGCAGGCCGCCGACAGGCGCTTGCAGGTCGGGCTGGCCATGCTGACATGGCCGACGCAGCCGGCGCCGAAGAAGCTTTTCTCGCGGGCGAAGGTACGGTCGATGAACTGGTCGACGATGACGAAATCGCCCGGCGCCATATGTTCGCGGAACGACCCGCAGGCGCTGACGCTGATCACGTCGGTCACCCCCAGCCGCTTGAGCGCGTCGATATTGGCGCGGTAGGGCACCGAGGACGGCGAATGCACATGCCCGCGCCCGTGGCGGGGCAGAAAGGCCATCTTCACGCCGTCCAGCCGCCCGGTCAGGACCTGGTCCGAGGGCGCTCCCCACGGCGTTTCGACCGTGACCCATTCGGCGGTTTCCAGCCCCTCGATCTCATACAGGCCCGAGCCGCCGATAACCCCGATGCAGGTGTCCATGCCGTCGTTTCCTCTTGCAGTTTCGCGTCGGCAAAGTCTTGGGCGAAAGCCGTGCAAGGCACAAGGCCCGGCCGCGGCCGCTCAGTCGTCGGGGCGCGACAGGGTGAACAGCCGGTCGATCACCGTGTAATCGCGGTAACCCAGCCGCGACAACGGCCGGTAGCGGGTGATGTCGAACAGCCCGTCACGCAGGCAGTCGTCGCGCATGTAGACGCCGGTGACCTCGCCCAGGACCATGAAGTTGCTGTCGCCTTCCAGCGCCACGATCTGCGTCATCCGGCATTCCAGGGCCGCCGGCACACCGGCCACGCGCGCGCAGGAGATGGTTTCGCATTCGACCTTGTCCAACCCGGCATGGGCGAATTCGTCGGTGTCGCCGGGCAGGGTGGCCGATGAGGCGTTCATGGCATGGCGCATCTCGAAGCCCACGATGTTGCAGCAAAACACCCCCGTCTCGCGGATGTTGGCGACCGAATCCTTGGTGCCGTCGCGGTCGGGCTTGACCCCGGTCGAGGCGAACATGACCTGCGGCGGCGTATAGGCCACCGCATTGAAGAACGAATAGGGCGCCAGGTTGTCGTGCCCATCCGCGCCGCGGCTGGAAATCCAGCCGATCGGGCGCGGGGTGACGATGGCGTTGAACGGGTTGTGCGGCAGGCCGTGGCCGTCGCGGGGCTGGTAGAACATGCGATATCTTTCCTGGTCGGCCGCAAGCGGCGCGCGTTTGGTTTGTTATCAGACCTAGCGCCGTGCTAGGCGCGGTTCCACCCGAATTATTGCAAGGGCGCGCGTCCGGTGCTGGAACTTCACGAGGAAACCGAGGCCGACTGCTGGGAGGTCGAGGCGCTTTTCGACCTGAGTTTTGCGCCGGGGCGCGAGGCGTTGTCGTCGTATCGGCTGCGCGACGGCGTGGCGCCGGTGGCGGGGCTTTGCCTTGTGGCGCGTGACGCCGAGGCGGATGGCGTGCTGGGTGGTGCGATCCGCTACTGGCCGGTGCGGGCGGGTGATGCCCCGGCGCTGCTGCTGGGGCCGGTGGCGGTGCACCCCACCCGGCAGGGCGAGGGGCTGGGTGCCTGGCTGATCCGCGACAGCCTGCATCGCGCTGTCGATGCGGGTTGGCGGCGGGTGCTGCTGGTGGGGGATGCGCCCTATTACGGCCGTTTCGGGTTCGCGCGTCTGGACGGTATCGAGATGCCGCCGCCCACCAACCCCGACCGGGTGCTGGGCCGGGCGCTGGTGCCCGGCGCGTGGGACGGCGTGCGCGGTGCGGTCACGCGGGCGCGGGCTTGACAGCCGGGCGCGATGGCGCAAGCTGGGCCGCGACAAAGGTGCCCTTGATGACCGAAATCCTGCCCCCCGCCGATACCGCCGTCCCCGACCTGGAGGCCGAGCTGGCCGCCCTTGCGCGGCGCTACCGCCAGGCCGACGGCCCGGCGATGCGGGTTCTGTCGCGCCTCGGCACCCGCGCCGAGACGCTGCTGGAGCGGCTGCCCGATGACCTGCGCGGCGGGCTGAACGGGGTGACGCGGCACGCGCTGACCCGCGCCATGGACGCCGCCCATGACAGCCGCGGCTGGGTCGGCGACCGGCCCGCCTGGGCCAAGACGGCGATGGCGACGGCGCTTGGCGGCCTTGGCGGGGCGGGCGGCCTGCCCGGTGCGATGATCGAGCTGCCGGTGACCACCACGCTGCTCTTGCGCGCGATCCAGGACGTGGCGGCGCAGAACGGATTCGACCCGGCGTCGGAAAGCGTGCGCTTCGACTGTCTCGAGGTGTTCTCGGCCGCCGGCCCGCTGAGCGCGCGCGACGACGGCGCCGACCTGGCGTTCCTGTCGACGCGGCTGGCGCTGCGCGGCGCCGCGGTGCAGGGGGTGATCGCGCGGGTGGCGCCGCGGCTGGCCACGGTGCTGGGCCAGAAGCTGGCGGCGCAGACGGTGCCGGTGCTGGGCGCCATGGCGGGGGCCACGGTGAATTACGCCTTCACCTCTTATTACCAGGACATGGCGCAGGTGCATTTCGGGCTCAGGCGCCTGGCCATCGCCGCCGACCGGCCCCACGCGGCGCTGGTCGAGGAGTTGCGCGCCCGGCTGGCTGCGCAGACGCCGCGCGCTGGCTGAAGGCTCAGACCCCGTTCATCAGGCCCCGTGGGCCGCACGCCCGCTGATCCAGGTGGCGCGCACGGCGCGATCGTCGCCCATCATGATGGTGGGAAAGACCGCCTCCCATAGATCGCGTGCGCGCGCGGCGGCCTGCGCTGTGGCCGGCGTCGAGGCGAGGTCGAGCACCACGATATCCGCCTCCATCCCCGCCGCGAGGTTGCCGATGCGGTCTTGCATGTGCAGCGCCCGCGCCGACCCGCAGGTGGCCAGCCACAACAGTGGCGCCGGGTGCAGCGCGGTGCCCGACAACTGCCCGATCTCGTAGGCCGCGGCCATGGTGCGCAGCATCGAAAAGCTCGACCCGCCGCCGGTATCGGTGGCCAGGCCGAGGTGCTGCCCCTCGGCCACGCGTGCGGCCATGTCGAACAGCCCCGAGCCGATGAAGGCGTTCGAGGTCGGGCAGTGGATCAGCGCCGCGCCGACCTCGGCCAGCCGCGCCCGCTCGCGCCCGCTCAGGTGGATGACATGGCCGTAGAGCCCGCGCGCGCCCAGCAGGCCGTGCGCCTCGTAGACGTCGAGGTAATCGCGCGCCTGCGGATAGAGCGACCTGACCCAGGCGATCTCTTCGGTCTGTTCGCACAGGTGGGTCTGCATCAGGCAATCGGGGTATTCGGCCCACAGCGCGCCAAGCGCCGCCAGTTGTTCGGGCGTCGAGGTGGGCGCGAAGCGCGGCGTGATCGCGTAGGACAGCCGCCCGGTGCCGTGCCATTTTTCAAGCAGCGCCTTGCTGTCGTCATAGGCGGACCGGGCGCTGTCGCACAGCGCGTCGGGCGCGTTGCGGTCCATGCAGGTCTTGCCGGCGACCACGCGCTGCCCGCGTGCCTGCGCCTCGGCCATGAAGGCATCGACGCTGCCCGGGTGCGAGGTGCAGAAGCTGCACACCGTGGTGGTGCCATGGGCGGTGGTCAGGTCGAGGTAGCGCGCCGCGATCCGGGCGGCATGGCCGGGATCGGCGAAACGGGCCTCTTCGGGAAAGGTGTAGGTGGTCAGCCAGTCGATCAGCCGCTTGCCCCAACTGGCGATGATCGCGGTCTGCGGATAGTGGGCGTGGGCGTCGATGAACCCGGCCATGATCAGCGCGTCGCCGTAATCGACGACGCGAGCCCATGGGTGGGCGGCGCGCAGATCGGCGCCGTGCCCGACGGCCGCCACCCGGCCCGCCTCGATCAGGACGCCGCCGGCGCTGTCGTGGCGTGCCGCGCCCGGCCCATCGGTAAATGGGTCGGCGGAATAGCTCAGCGTCTGGCCAAGCAGAAGCGTTGCATCCGTCATGGTCGCCGTCCTCTCATATGCCGTTCTAGTGTGCGCCGGGGCGGGGGTAAATCGCGATGTGGCGTTGTTTTCGTTGTTTCCCGCGGGGGTCTTCCGTTATGAGAAGACCCAGCGGCAGGAGGGTCTGACATGCTTGACGAGCAACACGACGACGACGTGCAGACCGGGCCCGCGGAGGTTGCCGAGGAAGGCGCCTACCGGCTGGACCGGCGCGAGGTTCAGGCGATCCTCGACGCGGTAGAGGCCGGCGATGCCGCGGCGCTGACCGAGTTGATGGCGCCGCTGCACCCGGCCGATATCGCCGACCTTCTGGAGCAACTGGGCAGCGGCGATCGCGCCGGGCTGATCCGCCTCTACGGGCTGGAATTCGACGGTGACATCCTGTCGGAGCTTGACGAAAGCATCCGCGAAGAGGTGATCGGTCAACTGGCGCCCGACGTCCTGGTCGGCGCGGTGCGCGAGTTGGAAAGCGACGATGTCGTCGACCTTCTAGAGGACCTGGAAGAGCCGCGCCACGGCGCGATCCTGGATGCGCTGGAGGATGTCGACCGCGTCGCCGTCGAACAGGCGCTGGCCTACCCGGAATACTCTGCCGGCCGCCTGATGCAACGCGAGGTGGTCGCCGCCCCCGAACACTGGACGGTGGGCGACGCCATCGACTACCTGCGCGGCTCTGACGACTTGCCGGACCAGTTCTACCACATGGTGCTGGTCGATCCGCGCATGCACCCGGTGGGCAACGTGACGCTGGGCAAGATCATGCGCTCGGGGCGCGAGGTGGCGCTGGCCGACATCGTCGAGGAGGTGTTCCGGACCATCCCCGTCACCCAGGACGAGGGCGATGTCGCCTACGCCTTCAACCAGTATCACCTGATCTCGGCGCCAGTGGTGGATGAAGAGGGCCGCCTGGTGGGCGCGATCACCATCGACGACGCCATGTCGGTGCTGGACGAGGAACACGAGGAGGACATCCTGCGCCTTGCCGGTGTCAGCGAAGAGGCCAGCCTTTCCGACACCATTTTCGAGGCCGCGCGCGGACGCGCCCTGTGGCTCTTCGTCAACCTGCTGACGGCGATTCTGGCGTCGCTGGTGATCAACGTGTACGCCGAAACGATCAACCAGATGGTCGCGCTGGCGGTGCTGATGCCGATCGTCGCCTCGATGGGTGGCAACGCCGGCACCCAGACCATGACCGTGGCGGTGCGCGCCATCGCCACGCGCGACCTGACGGCGCAAAACGCCCTGCGCGTTGTCGGCCGCGAGCTTTCGGTGGGGGCGCTCAACGGGGTGGCCTTCGGGCTGCTGATGGCGCTGGTCGCCGGGGTCTGGTTCGGGGTGCCGCTGCTGGCGGTGGTGATCGGTGTGGCGATGCTGCTCACGCAGGTGGCCGCCGCGCTTGGGGGGATCGTGATCCCGATGGCGCTGGAGCGGATGCGCATCGACCCGGCGCTTGCCTCGGGGCCGTTCGTGACCACCATCACCGACGTGGTCGGCTTCTTTGCCTTCCTCGGGCTGGCCTCGGCGGTGCTGTTGTGAGCGCGATGGAGGAAATCAAGGCCGGGGCGCGCCGCGCCGCCTTCGCCCGGCGCAAGGTGGCCCATGCCGCGCTGGGGCCGGACCGGGCCGAGCTCCTGGGCCAGGTTCTGGAGGCGCACCGGGGCCGGCCGCTGGCCGGGTACATGCCGATCCGCACCGAGATCAGCCCGCTTGCGGCGATGGAAAAGGCCGCGCGCCACGGCCCCGTTGGTGTGCCGGTGATCGAATGCCCCGGCCTGCCGCTTCGATTCTCGCGCTGGATGCCGGGCTGCGCGTTGCGCGAGGGGCCGTTCGGGGCGATGGTGCCGGTGGCCGACGACTGGATCGTGCCCGAGGTGGTGATCGTGCCATTGGTCGCCTTCGACCGGCAGGGCGGGCGCCTGGGCTACGGCGGGGGGTTCTACGACCGCACCCTGCAACTGCTGCGCGGCGCCCGGCCCGAGACGCTGGCCATCGGATTCGCCTACAACGCGCAGGAGGCCGACCGCCTGCCGCTGGAGCCCACCGACGAGCCGCTCGACATGGTGGTGACCGAGGACCGGGTGCTGACGTTTTGACACCGGCGCACCGCCCCCTTGCCGGCGCCGGCGATCCGGCATAGCCAAGAGCCATGAGAATTCTGTTTCTGGGTGATGTCATGGGCCGCGCGGGGCGCGCCGCCGTGACCGAGGCGCTGCCGCGCTGGCGCAGCGAATGGCGGCTGGATTTCGTGGTGGTCAACGCCGACAACGCCAGCGGCGGCATGGGCTGCACCGGCGCCCATGCCAAGGCGTTGATCGAGGCCGGGGCGGATTGCCTGACGCTGGGCGATCACTGTTTCGATCAGAAGGACATGTTGCAGGCCGTCGAGGGCGAGGCCCGACTGCTCAGGCCGCTCAATTTTGCCAAGATGGCGCCGGGGCGCGGCGCGCGGGTGTTCAGCGACAGGCGCGGGCGCAAGGTGCTGGTGGCGCATGTGCTGGGAAACGTGTTCATGAGACGCGCTTTCGATGATCCGTTCTCGGCCATCGACGCGGTGTTGCGGGCCCACCCTCTTGGCGGCGCGGTGCAGGCGGCGGTGGTCGATATGCATTGCGAGGCCACCAGCGAGAAGATGGCCATGGGCCATTTCTGCGACGGCCGCGCCAGCGTGGTGGTGGGCACGCATACCCATTGCCCCACGGCGGACGCGCAGATCCTGCCCGGCGGCACGGCGTTTCAGACCGACACCGGCATGTGCGGCGATTACCTGAGCGTGATCGGCATGGACAAGGCCGAGCCGATGCGCCGCTTCGTCGCCGGCATGGGCAAGACGCGGTTCACCCCCGCCATGGGCGAGGTGACGCTGTCGGGGCTGCTGGTGGAGACCGACGACGCCACCGGCAAGGCGCATGACGTGCGCATGATCCGCCAGGGCGGGCGGCTGGAGGAAGCGGCGCCCTGAAGCGTGGGCGCGTCAGAGCGGCCAGACCAGCAGGATCAGCGGCACCGCGACGGCCACGACGATCGCTTCCAGCGGCAGGCCCATGCGCCAGTAATCGGCAAAGCGGTAGCCGCCGGGGCCCATGATCACGGTGTTGTTCTGGTGCCCGATCGGGGTGAGGAAGGCGCAGGACGCCGCCACCGCCACCGCCATCAGGAAAGCGTCGGGGTTGACGCCGAGTTGTTCGGCCACGCGGATGCCCACCGGCGCGGCGATGATCGTGGTGGCATTGTTGTTGAGGATGTCCGACAGCGTCATGGTCACCACCATCAACACCGCCAGGCTGACCCAGGCCGGCAGGCCGGTGGTCAGCGTGGTCAGCCCCGAGGCGATGATCTGCGTGCCGCCGGTGCTGTCGAGTGCCAGCCCCAGCGGGATCATCGAGCCCAGCAGCACGATCACCGGCCAGTCGACATATGAATAAAGCTCTTTCGTGGGCAGGATGCGCGTCAGCACGAACCCCACCACCAGCATGCCGAGCGCCACCGGCATCGCCACGAACCCCGTCGCCGCCGCCACGATTGCAGCGGCGAACAGCACCATCGCCAGCGGTGCCTTCTTGTGATCGGTGATCGGGTGGGCGCGCCCGGCCAGCGGCAGGCAGCCCAGCCAGTCGACCACATGGTCGGCGGTGTCTTCGGGGGCAAGCAGCAGCAGGATGTCGCCGGGCTCGATGGTGGTGCGCCGGGCGCGGTCGTGGATGGTGCGGCCCCGGCGCGAGATGCCCATCAGGATGGTTTGCTGGCGCCAGGCCAGGCCGATCGCCTGCGCGGTGCGCCCGGTGACGCGGCTGTCTTCGCGCGCCACCGCTTCGAGCAGCACCTGGCCCTCGCCGGTGGGCACCCGGGCCTTGTCGCCGGAGGTGCTTTCGGGGAAGGCGAGCCCGGTTTCGCCGCGGAATTCCTCCAGCGCGGCGGGCGTGCCCTCGATCAGCAGGACGTCGCCCGCTTGCAGAACGGCATTACGCGACGGGCCGCGGCGGCGCTTGCCGCCGCGTATCAGCGTCAGGATCGCCACGTCGGCGTCCTCGGCTGCCTCGTCGAGGCTGCCGAGCCGGTCGCCGGCGCGCTTGCTGTCCTCGGGGACCTCGAGCTCGGCGACATAATCCGACAACTCCTCGGCGTAGTCGGTGGCGCTGTCGCGTTCCGGGATCAGCCGCCAGCCGATCAGCGTGACATAGGCCAGCCCCGCCAGCGCCACGCCCAGACCCACCGGGGTGAAATCGAACATGGCGAAGGATTCGCCCAGTTCACGCTGCCGGATCGAGGCGACGATGATGTTGGGCGGCGTGCCGATCATCGTCACCATGCCACCCAGGATGGTGGCGAAAGCCAGCGGCATCAAGGTGCGGCCGGCGGCGCGCTTGGCCTTGCGGGCGGACTGCAGATCGACCGGCATCAGCAGCGCAAGTGCCGCGATGTTGTTGATGAACCCCGACAGGATCGCGCCGAATCCGCCAAGCACGGCGATATGGGCGGGCACGCCGCGTTCGGTATCGGTGAGGTGGCGGGTGACCATCCCGACCGCGCCGGAGCGCGTCAACCCCGCCGAGGCGATGAGCACCATCGCCACGATGACCGTGGCGGGGTGGCCAAACCCGGAAAATGCCCTGTCGGCGGGCACCACGCCCAGCACCACGCCCACCAATAGCGCCCCGAGCGCCACGATGTCGTAGCGCACGCGCCCCCATGCGAAGAGGCCGAACACGGCGACGAAGAGGGCAAACAGGATCGCCTGGTCGGTGGTCATCTGGGCGCCGTCCTTTCCGTGGCTGCGGAGCGGTGTTCACACAGAACCCCACGGCGGGCCGGATGGCAACCACCTTGCGGGCGCCCTTGCAGCGGGCGGGGGCGCCGCGTATATCTCCGCCAGCTTGATACAAGACAACGGAGGCACGCATGGCCGGGCACTCGAAATGGGCCAACATCCAGCACCGCAAGGGCCGGCAGGACGCGGCGCGCTCCAAGCTGTTCTCGAAGCTGTCCAAGGAGATCACCGTCGCCGCCAAGATGGGCGACCCGGACCCCGAGAAGAATCCGCGCCTGCGCATGGCCGTGAAGGAGGCCAAGTCGAACTCGGTCCCCAAGGACGTGATCGAACGCGCGATCAAGAAATCCCAGGCCGGCGATGGCGACGAATACGAGGAAATCCGCTATGAAGGCTACGGGCCGGGCGGCGTGGCGGTGATCGTCGAGGCGATGACCGATAACCGCAACCGCACCGCGTCGTCGGTGCGCTCGACCTTCTCCAAGAACGGCGGCAACATGGGCGAGACCGGCTCGGTCCAGTTCATGTTCGAGCGCAAGGGCGAGGTCGTCTACCCGGCCGAGGCGGGCGATGCCGACACGGTGATGATGGCCGCCATCGAGGCGGGCGCCGAAGACGTGGAAAGCGGCGAGGACGGGCACACGATCTGGTGCGCCGATACCGATCTCAACGATGTCTCGACGGCGCTGGAACAGGAACTGGGCGAATCGGAATCCACCCGGCTGGTGTGGCGTCCGACCACCACCACCGAGATGGACTTCGAGGGTATGCAGAAGCTGATGAAGCTGGTCGAGGCGTTGGACGACGACGACGACGTGCAGCGCGTGACCACCAATTTCGAAGCTTCCGACGAGGTCATGGCGCAGCTTCAGGAGGCATGAGCGGCCGGCCGGAACGGTTGGTACGGTATGGGTGTACGGTTTGCGCCGCAGATCCCGGGGCCGCTCAGATCGTGGTGCGCAGCCGGTAGCCGGCGTGGTAGGTCAGCGCTGCGGCGGTGACCATGCGCGCGCCATCCGACGTTGTCCGGTCGAGCCGCAGCAACGCGGTGCCGGGCGCGCAATCCAGCAACCCGGCCAGGCCCGCGTCGGCGGTGACGGCGCCGAAGGACAGCGTGCCGCTGGCAAACGGTGCGTGGCGCACCAGCCATTCGTTGGCCGAGATGCGCGCGAGATCGGCGTCGAGGACGCCGGGCGCGGCCTCGGGCGCGATCCAGCGATCCTCCAGCACGAAGGGCTGCGCATCGGCGAAGTGCAGCGCGCGCACATGCAGGGCCTGCGCGCCCTCGGGCAAAGCCAGCGCCGCGGCGGTGGCGGCGGGTGGCGCGGCCAGGGCGCGCGACAGCAGCCGGTAGCCATGGTCGCGGCCCTGCGCGGCGATTTCATCACGGATCACCGGGATCTGCAGCACCGCGCGGCGCACCGGGGTGGCGGCGACGCGGGTGCCGGCGCGGCGACGGCGATCCAGCACACCGGCCTCGGCCAGGTCGCGCAGGGCGCGGTTGACGGTGGCACGCGCACAGCCCAGTTCACGCGCCAGGTCGGCCTCGTTGGGGATCATGGTGCCGGGGGGCCAGTCGCGCGCGCGGATGCGGCGCAGCACCTCGGCGCGCACGCCTTGCCATGTGCGGGGGCCCTTGGTGCCTTGTGCGGTTTGCGTCGGGGGGGCGCCGCTCACAGCACATCCTCCAGCCGGCGCAGGGTGGCGCGGTAGTTTTGGGTTATCGCGGTGCGCTCGACATGGGCGCCACCCCTGACAACGTGGCGGCCGGCCGACCAGACATCGACGACCATGCGCGCGTCGCCGCAGGCCATGAAGGTGTCGGCGATGGTGTCTCCGTGGCGCCCGATCAGGTCGGTCGCGCCATCGTCGAGCGCCAGCAGGTCGGCCCATTCGCCCTTGGCGATGACACCGGCACCGCGCCCGGCGGCCTGCGCGCCGCCCGTCGCTGCCATCTCCATGATACGCCGCCCGGTCGAGCGGTCGGCGTCGGCCAGCATCGCCCGCCCGCCGTCGCGCAGGCGTTGCGAATACTCCAGCGCGCGCATTTCTTCGGCCAGCGAGATACGGATGTTGCTGTCGGTGCCGAGCCCCAACCGGCCGCCGGCCTGCGCGTAGGCGACGGCGCCGAAAATGCCGTCGCCGAGGCTGGCCTCGGTGATCGGGCACAGCCCCGCCACGGCGCCCGATTGGGCGATGGTGTCGCGCTCGTCGGGGGTGATTTGGGTGCAGTGGATGAGGCACCAGCGCGCATCCACCGACGCCTGCGTGAAGAGGTATTCGGCCGGGCGCGTGCCGGTGTCGGCCTGCACCTGCTCGACCTCGGCCTGCTGTTCGGCAAGGTGGATGTGCACGGGGCCGTCACCGGCCATCTCGGCGGCGGCCCGCAGGCCGGCATCGGTGACCGCGCGCAGGCTGTGCGGCGCGATCCCCATGACCGCGTCGGAGGGCAGCGCGGCCAGCGCCGGGCGCGCCGCCGCGACCAGCCGCGCGAAGCCGTCCACGTCGTTGCCGAAGCGCACCTGGCCGGGATCGAGCGCCCGGCCATCGCGCCCGCCGACCTGGTAGAGCACCGGCAGAAGTGTCAGCCCGATGCCGGTTTGCGCGGCCGCGGCGCAGATGCGCGCGGCCATCTCTGCGGGGTCGTCATGGGCGCTGCCGTCGCGGGTGTGATGCAGGTAGTGGAACTCGGCCACGGCGGCGAAGCCGGCCTCGAGCATTTCCATCTGGGCGAAGGCGGCTATGGCCTGCACGTCGTCGGGGCTGAGCCGGTCCAGAAAGCGAAACATCAGTTGCCGCCAGGTCCAGAAACTGTCGCGAGGGTCGGGGCCGCGGCGTTCGCTGAGGCCCGCCATGGCGCGCTGAAAGGCGTGGCTGTGCAGGTTGGCCGGTGCCGGCAGCAGCGGCCCCACCCGCAGCGAATTGCCGCCCGCGGCGGGCGGCGTGGCGCCCGGCGTGACGCGGGCGATGCGCCCGTTCGGGGCCATGTCGATGCGCACATCGTCGTGCCAGCCATCTGCAAGCAGCGCGGTCGAGGCGTGGAGACTTTGATTCATGGGTCACTCGGGGCTTGTGTGGTTGAATGCGAATATGTATAGACATAACGACTATAAGCATAGGCTACGCCGGGCTCAATTTCCATGCCGCATGTCCTCCTGACCGATCTTGACGCTGCCACGATGCACGATGGCTATGGCCTGATCAACGATGCGGCTATCGCCATCGAAAACGGGCGCGTCGCCTGGGTCGGGCCGCGGGCCGAGGCGCCCGCGTGGACCGGTGCCACGCGCGCGTTGGGCGGGCGGCTGGTCACGCCGGCGCTGATCGACTGCCATACCCACGTGGTGTTCGGCGGCAACCGCGCGGCCGAGTTCGAGATGCGACTGGAGGGGGCGAGCTACGAAGAGGTGGCGCGCGCCGGTGGCGGCATCCTGTCCACGGTGCACGCCACCCGCGCGGCCAGCGAGGCCGCGCTTCTCGACGCGGCGCTGACGCGCGTCGATGCGATGATCGCCGAGGGCGTGGCGGTGATCGAGGTGAAATCGGGCTACGGGCTGGATATCGACACCGAACTGCGCATGCTGCGCGTGGCACGCCGTATCGCCGATATGCGCCCGGTGCATGTGCGCACCACCTGGCTGGCCGCCCATGCCCTGCCGCCCGAATACGCGGGACGCGCGGATGCCTATATCGACGAGGTTTGCATCGAGGGCTTGCACACGGCGCACGCGGCCGGGTTGGTCGATGCGGTGGACGGGTTCTGCGAATCCATCGCCTTCGACGTGGGCCAGATCGGTCGGGTGTTCGATGCGGCGGCGAGGTTGGGCCTGCCGGTCAAGCTGCATGCCGAGCAGCTCAGCCACTCGGGCGGCACGGCGCTGGCGGCGCGTCACGGGGCGCTGTCGGCCGATCATGTGGAATATGCGACGGCCGAGGACGCCCGCGCGATGGCAGAGGCGGGCACGGTGGCGGTGATCCTGCCCGGTGCCTTCTACACCCTGCGCGAGACGCAAGCGCCGCCCATCGACGCATTCCGCACCGCCGGGGTGCCGATGGCGCTGGCCACCGATTGCAACCCCGGCTCGTCGCCCATGGCCTCGCCGCTCCTGGCGATGAACATGGGCTGCACGCTGTTTCGCATGACGCCCGCCGAGGCGCTGGCCGGCGTCACCCGCGAGGCGGCGCGCGCCCTGGGCCTGGCGGACCACGGTCGCATCACCCCCGGCGCGCGTGCCGACCTGGCGGTGTGGGATGTGGCACACCCCGCCGAGCTGGCCTACCGGATCGGGTTCAACCCGTTGGCAGAGAGGATCTTTGCGAAATGAGCGTGACGGTGCCGGGCGACATGACGCTGGCGCAGATGCGCGCCATCCACCGCGGCGGCGCGATGGCGCCCATCGACGCCGGCGCACAAGCGCAGGTCGAGAGTGCCGCCGCCATGGTTGCGCAGGCGGCAGCGGGCGATGCGGCGGTCTACGGGGTCAACACCGGGTTCGGCAAGTTGGCCTCGGTCAGGATCGCGGCCGAAGACACCGCGCAGTTGCAGCGCAACCTGATCGTGTCGCATTGCTGCGGCGTGGGCGAGGTGCTGGCGCGCGACACCACGCGGCTGATGCTGGCGCTCAAGGCGGTATCACTGGCGCGTGGCGCCTCGGGTGTGCGGTGGGAAGTGATCGCGCTGCTTGAGGGGATGCTGGAACGTGGTGTCACGCCGGTGATCCCGGCGCAGGGGTCGGTGGGGGCCTCGGGCGACCTGGCGCCGCTGGCGCACATGGCCGCGGTGATGATCGGTGACGGCGAGGCGGAACTGGACGGGACGCGCATGCCGGGCGGTGCGGCGTTGGAACGCGCGGGGCTGGTGCCGGTGGTGCTGGGCCCCAAGGAGGGGCTGGCGCTGATCAACGGCACGCAGTTTTCCACCGCCTGCGCGCTGGCGGGGCTGTTCGCAGCCTGGGGGTGCCTGGAGGCGGGGCTGGTGACCGCGGCGCTGTCGACCGACGCGATCATGGGATCGACGGCGCCGCTGCTGCCCGAGATCCACGCGCTGCGCGGGCATGCCGGACAGATAGAGGTGGCCGCCGAGATGCGCGCGCTGATGGCCGGCAGCGAGATCCGCGAAAGCCACCGCGAGGGCGACGCGCGCGTGCAGGACCCGTATTGCATCCGCTGCCAGCCGCAGGTGGCGGGCGCCTGCCTTGATTTGCTGCGCGGCGCCGCGCGCACGCTGTGGATCGAAGCCAACGCCGTCACCGACAACCCGCTGGTGCTGGGGCAGGCGGGGCGGATCGTGTCGGGCGGCAATTTCCATGCCGAGCCGGTGGCATTCGCCGCCGACCAGATCGCGCTGGCGGTGGCGGAGCTGGGCGCGATCGCGCAGCGGCGGGTGGCGATGATGGTCGACCCGGCCCTCAGCCACGACCTGCCGCCGTTCCTGACGCCGGCGCCGGGTCTGAACTCGGGGCTGATGATTGCCGAGGTGACCAGCGCGGCGCTGATGAGCGAAAACAAGCACCTGGCCAACCCGTGCAGCACCGACAGCACGCCGACTTCGGCCAACCAGGAGGACCATGTCAGCATGGCCGCCCACGGCGCGATGCGGCTGGAGCGGATGGGGCGCAACCTGGGCGCGATCGTAGGCGTCGAGCTGCTGGCCGGTGCGCAGGGGGTGGCGTTCCGCGCGCCGCTGGCCACCAGCCCGCGGCTGGCGCGTGCGATCGCGGCGCTGCGCGCGCGGGTGCCGGCGCTGGAGGCCGACCGCGTGCTGGCCCCGGACATCGAGGCGGCGACGGACATGGTGCGCGGCGGCGCGTTGGCCGCCGCGGCGGGCGTGGAGTTGCAGCCGTGAGCGCGGCGCGGACGGCGGCGTCGGGCGGGCAGGGGCGCTGCCCCTCTTGGCTTGCGGCCAATTCACCCCGGGATATTTCGGGCCAGAAGAAACGGGCGCGGGGCAGGCGATGGGGGTGATCGAGGTGACCCGCGGCGACGGGCCCATCGTGCTGGGCCTGCCGCATACTGGCACCGAGGTGCCGGCCGAGGTGTGGGCGGGGCTGAACGAAACGGGCCGGGCGCTGGCCGATACCGACTGGCATGTCGACCGGCTTTATGACGGGTTGCGCGACGACGTGACCACGGTGCGCACGCGGCTGCACCGCTACGCGATCGATGTGAACCGCCCGCCGGACGGGGCGAGCCTTTATCCCGGTCAGGCCACCACGGGGCTGTGCCCGGTGACCGATTTCGACGGGCGGGCGATTTACCGCGAGGGGCAGGCGCCGGACGCGGCCGAGGTGACGCGCCGCCGCGCGGCCTGGCACGCGCCCTACCACGCGGCGCTGGCGGCGGAACTGGGGCGCGTGAAGGCGCGGCACGGGTTGGCAATCCTTTATGATTGCCACTCGATTCGCAGCGTTGTTCCACAGCTCTTCGCCGATCGCTTGCCGGATTTCAATATTGGCACCAATCTATCCACAAGCTGTGCGCCGCTTGTGGAGGAAACGGTGGCCGCGCGGGCGGCCACGGCGCCCGGTTACAGCCATGTCGTCAACGGCCGGTTCCGGGGCGGGTGGACGACACGCAGCCATGGGCGGCCCGCCGAGGGGGTCCATGCCATCCAGATGGAGCTGGCGCAACTCACCTACATGGAAGAGGTGCCGCCATGGCGTTACGATGCGGCCAGAGCGAACGAGTTACGAGTGAATTTGGCGCGTATTCTCAATGATTTGGCCGGTCTTGTTGAGATCGGGTCGTTGCCATGAGCGCGCCGGCGAACCGGTTGTGCGCCGCGGGGTGCCGGCAGTCGATTTCGCATAGTATCAACGCCGGCCGCCGGGCGGTCCGGCAGGACAGCAAGGGAGTGACACCATGACCGACCCGCGCCACAACACCCGCGAGATTCGCCCCGATACCGGCCCCGAGATCACCGCCAAAAGCTGGCTGACCGAGGCGCCGATGCGGATGCTGATGAACAACCTGCACCCCGACGTGGCCGAGAACCCGCACGAGTTGGTGGTCTATGGCGGCATCGGCCGCGCCGCCCGCACCTGGGAGGATTTCGACCGCATCGTGGCGGCGCTCAAGGCGCTGGAGGACGACGAGACGTTGCTGGTGCAGTCGGGCAAGCCGGTAGGGGTGTTTCGCACCCACCGGGACGCGCCACGGGTGTTGATCGCCAATTCCAACCTGGTGCCGCACTGGGCCACCTGGGACCATTTCAGCGAACTCGACCGCAAGGGGCTGATGATGTACGGCCAGATGACCGCCGGGTCGTGGATCTATATCGGCAGCCAGGGCATCGTGCAGGGCACCTACGAGACCTTCGTCGAGGCCGGGCGCCAACACTACGATGGCGACCTGCGTGGCCGATGGATCCTGACCGGGGGGCTGGGCGGCATGGGCGGCGCGCAGCCTTTGGCGGCGGTGATGGCCGGGGCCTGCTGCCTGGCGGTGGAATGCGACGGCGAGCGCGCCGCGTTTCGCAAGCGCACGGGATACGTGGACGAGATCAGTGACAGCCTTGACGAGGCGCTGGCGATGATCGGGCGCTGGACCGCAGCCGGCGAGGCAAAATCGGTGGGCCTGATCGCCAACGCCGCCGACGTCTTCCCCGAATTGGTGCGGCGCGGGGTGCGCCCGGACATCGTCACCGACCAGACCAGCGCCCACGACCCGGTGCACGGCTACCTGCCGCAGGGCTGGAGCGTGGCGGAGTGGCGCGCGGCGCAGGAGCGCGACCCCAAGACGGTGGAGAGCGCCGCCCGCGCCAGCATGCGCGTGCATGTGCAGGCGATGGTCGATTTCTGGAACATGGGCGTGCCAACGCTGGATTACGGCAATAACATCCGGCAGGTGGCGCTGGACGAGGGACTGAAGGATGCCTTTGCCTTTCCCGGTTTCGTGCCGGCCTATATCCGGCCGCTGTTTTGCCGCGGCATCGGCCCGTTCCGGTGGTGCGCGTTGAGTGGCGCGCCGGAAGATATCTACCGCACCGACGAGAAGGTGAAGGAACTGATCGACGACGCGCACCTGCACAACTGGCTGGACATGGCGCGTGAGCGGATCAGCTTTCAGGGCTTGCCGGCGCGCATCTGCTGGGTGGGGCTGGGGCAGCGGCACAAGCTGGGGCTGGCCTTCAACGAGATGGTGCGCAACGGCGAGTTGAGCGCGCCGGTGGTGATCGGGCGCGATCACCTCGACAGCGGATCGGTGGCCAGCCCCAACCGCGAGACCGAGGCGATGAAGGATGGCAGCGACGCGGTCAGCGACTGGCCGCTGCTCAACGCGCTCCTGAACACCGCGAGCGGCGCGACGTGGGTCAGCCTGCACCACGGCGGCGGCGTCGGCATGGGGTTTTCGCAGCATGCGGGCATGGTGATCTGTTGCGACGGAACCGAGGCGGCCGACCGGCGCATCGCCAACGTGTTGTGGAACGACCCTGCGACAGGGGTGATGCGCCATGCCGACGCGGGATATGACATTGCGCTGGATTGCGCGCGCGAACACGGGCTGAACCTGCCCGGCATCCTGGGCTGAGCCGGCCGGAGCCCGCGCACGCGTGCGCTGGCGCGAAGGGGCTGTGCGCCGGCGGCTGACGACAGCGGCGGCACGTTGCGCTAGAATGCCGGGCATGAGTGACGAGCTTGATCTGGACATCCGCACCGGCCTGCCCGCGCATCTGCGGGTGCTGGCCGAGAAATACCCCCGCGCGCAGTGGCGGGGGCATCGCAATTTCAACGATCTGACGGCGTTCTGGCTGGAGCGCCACCTGATGTTTCGCAAGCTGCTGGACAAGCTGGTGGGCGATGCGCAGCAGCAACTGGACGAGGCGCAGCCGCGCTACGGTGCCGAGCTGTCGCGCTACACCGGGTTTTTCCTGGAGCAGTTGCACGGCCATCACATGATCGAGGATCACGCCTACTTCCCGAAGTTCCAGGTCTTTGACAAGCGCCTTCTGCGCGCCTTCGAGGTGCTGGACGCGGATCACCACGCGCTGGATCGCCACATGCAGGAGCTGGCCGACAGCACCAACTCGGTGCTGCAGGCGCTGGGCACCGGCAAGGGCGCGCATGACAGCATCGGTCGACTGCTGTCCGTGCAGGAGCGGTTTCACGGGTTCATGGAGCGCCACCTGAGCGACGAGGAAGAGATCATCGTGCCGGTGGTGCTGGAATACGGTGCCGAAATGGACGCCGACGAAGGCGGGGTTTGATCTGTCTCAAGGCGCTGCGGCGACACGGCGTGCAATGGTTGCGGCCGACGCAGGACAAGGAGAACGCGCAATGACCCATACCCCGCACGAGTTGCAGGAAGAATTCCCCGAACGGGCCGCCCAGATTGCCGAGTTGAAGCAATCGGACGCCCATTTCGCCAAGCTGGCCGAAGAGTATCACGACGTAAACCGTGCCATCCACCGGGCCGAGACCAATGTCGAGCCGGTCGAGGAATTGGCCGAGGTGGAGATGCGCAAGACGCGTGCAGCCCTCAAGGATGAGCTCTACCGGCTGCTGACCGGCTGAGGCCGGGGCGCGGCCGGCCCCCGCGCAGGGGCGCTGCCCCTCTTGGCCTTGCGGCCAATTCACCTCGGGATATTTTCGGCCAGAAGAAACACGGGCGCGTCGCGTCGCGGTCTTCATCTTTCCCCAAATAATCCCGCCGGAGGCATGCGTCCTGGGCGGGGCCGTGCGCCTCAGCCCACCTCGTAGGGCAACACGCCGCGCTGGTTGGGGGTGATCGAGAGGCGCCGCTCCAGCGGTGGCACCGAACGCTGGTGGCACTGGGTGCGCTCGCAGATGCGGCAGGAAATGCCGATCGGCTCGAACGCGCGCGGATTGCTCAGGTCCAGGTCGTCGGCATAGACCAGCGCCCCGGCATGGCGCAACTCGCAGCCAAGCGCGATGGCGAAGCGCCGGGTCGGTGCGCCGAAGCTGCCGCCGGGTTTGGAGACGTCGCGCGCCAGGCTGATATAGCGCACCCCGTCGGGGGTTTCGGCCAGTTGCCGCAGGAAACGGCCCGGCGTCTCGAACGCGCGGTGGACGTTCCACAGCGGGCAGGCGCCGCCAAAGCGGGCGAATTGCAGCCGCGTGGCCGAGTGCCGCTTGGTGATGGTGCCGGCCTGATCGACGCGCACGAAAAAGAACGGCACCCCCTTGGCGCCGGGGCGTTGCAGCGTGGACAGGCGGTGTGCGACCTGTTCGATCGAGGCGCCGAAACGGTGCGCCAGCAATTCGAGGTCGTGGCGGGTGTCCTGCGCGGCGGCCAGGAAGGCGCCGTAGGGCATCAGCGCGGCGCCGGCGAAATAGTTGGACAGCCCGATCTTGGCGATGGCGCGGGCGGCGTCGGACTGGAACCGGGCCAGGTCGAGCGTCGCCTCGATCAGCGGCTCGTGGTCGAGCAGCGCCAGTTGCAGCAGCAACTGGAAGCTGCGGGTTTCCGGCGCCGCGCGCCCCGACAGGGTAAGCACGCGCGCGGTGGCATCGAAGTCGCGCAGGCGGGGGGTGTCGGCGTGGGCAATGCGGATTCCGGCGCGTTTGAGCGTTTCGGCGGCCAGCGATGCGGCGCTTTGGTCCGGCGCGGCGCGGGCGGCGAAATGTTCGGCGGCGCGGTCGACCGCGTCGATGTAGTTGTCGCAGTAGTGGAAGAAATCGCGCACCTCGTCCCAGGGGCTGGGTTGCAGGCGCGAGTCGTCGCGACCAAGCGCCTCGTCGAGCGAGGCGAGGCGTTCGCGGGTCTCGCGGTAGGCGCGGTGCAGATCGAGGAAGGCGCGCGCGAAGGCCGGCGCGTTCGAGGCGGCCAGCCGCAGATCGGCCATCGGCGGCGCGTTGTCGGCGAAGACCGGGTCGGCCATCGCCTCGCGCATGTCCGAGACCAGCCGCGCGCTGTCGCCGCTGCTGAGTTCGGTGACGTCGAAGCCGAATTCCTGCGCCAGCGCCAGCACCACGGTGGTGGAGACGGGGCGGTTGTTGTTCTCCATCTGGTTGAGATAGGGCAGCGACACGCCCAGCTTGGCGGCGAAGTCCTTTTGCGTGAGGCCGAGGCGCTTGCGCGTCTCGCGCAGCTTGGCGCCGGCATAGAGCTTGCGTGTGGCCATCGCGGCAGGTGCCTTTGCAAATGGTGTCGGGCAAGACTGTAAATCTGCAAACCGGCGGCGGCAAGGCGTGCCTGCGCTCAGATTCCCAGCCGCTGTTCGCGGCGCATGACGGCGAGGATCGAGATCACCGACAGCACCGAGGTCAGGAACATGATCCAGATCAGCGGGAACTCGCCGCGGCCGGGCACCAGCAACGCGCCCGCCAGCGCCGAAAGGCCGGCGCCGCCGCCGATCATGATCGCGCCGCCCAGCCCCGATGCGGTACCGGCCAGGTGCGGGCGCACCGACAGCATGCCGGCGGTGGCGTTGGCGATCACCATGCCGTTGCCCAAGCCCACCATCGTCATGAAACCGAAAAACACCAGCGGCCCGGAAAAGCCCGCGTAGGAGAACAGCAGCGACAGCCCCATGCCCGTGGTGCAACTCAACGCGCCCCAAAGCACCATGCGGTTGACCCCCATCCGCGTCGACAATAGCCCGGTGGCCCAGTTGCCCATGAAATACCCGATCGCCGGGGTGGCGAAGTAGAAACCGAGCACGGCAGGGCTGAGGCCGAAGACTTCGCTGCCGACGAAGGGCGCGCCGCCGAGGTAGGCAAAGAACGCCCCCGACCCGAAGGCCGCCGCCAGGCAGTAGCCCCAGAACCGCGGCGCGGTCAGCAGCTCTGGGTATTCCTGGAACTGCTGCGCCAGCGTGTTGGTGCTGGGCGGCGCGGTTTCGCCAAGGTCGCGCCAGGACACCGCCAGCACCAGCAGCCCACAGGCCAGCAGCATCCAGAAATTCGCCGTCCAGCCGAACAGCTCTTCCAAAACGCCGCCGATCGCCGGGCCGATCATCGGCACCACCGCCATCCCCATGGTGACGTAGCCGATCATCGACGCGGCGCGGTCCTGGTCGTAGATGTCGCGCACCACCGCGCGCGACAGCACCATGGTGATGACGACCACCGCCTGGACCATGCGGAAGGCCAGGAACGTCCAGGCGTCGGGGGCCATCAGGCAGCCCAGCGTCGCAAAGCAGAAGACCACCAGCCCCCACAGGATCAGCGGGCGGCGGCCGTACTTGTCCGAGATCGGGCCGATGACCACCTGAAGCACCGCGTTCATGCCCAGATATAACGCCACCGACAGTTGCATCAGCCGGTAGTCGGTATTGAAATAGGCGGCCATGCCCGGCAGCGAGGGCAGGAAGATGTTCATGCTCAGCGCCGAGATCCCGGCAAGCAGAATCAGCGTGGAAATATGCGGTGGGCTGTCGGGGGTCAGGTAACCCGGTGCATGGCGGCGCGTCATGCACTCATGGCTAGGGCGCGGGCGCGGGGAAGTCCATCGGGATGGTGCGAAACATTGCAATTTTGCTATTAGCTAATCTTGTATTTTCCAGAATTTGCAAATTTGCCGGAAATCGTTTTGTGCAAGGCCGCGGGCCTTGTATATGGGCTTCAAACGGAAGGGGACAGCCATGAAAGATATCCTGCAGGAACTGGAAAACCGCCGCGAACAGGCCCGGCTGGGCGGCGGCCAGAAGCGGATCGACGCGCAGCACGAACGTGGCAAGCTGACGGCGCGCGAACGTATCGACCTGCTGCTCGACGAGGGCAGCTTCGAGGAATTCGACATGTTCGTGACCCATCGGTGCACCGATTTCGGCATGGAAAAGCAGCGCCCCTACAGCGATGGCGTGGTCACCGGCTGGGGCACGGTGAACGGGCGCATGATCTATGTCTTCAGCCAGGATTTCACCGTCTTCGGCGGGTCGCTTTCGGCGACCCATGCGCAGAAGATCTGCAAGATCATGGACATGGCCATGCAAAATGGCGCGCCGGTGGTGGGATTGAACGATTCGGGCGGCGCCCGCATCCAGGAGGGCGTCGACAGCCTCGCGGGCTATGCCGAGGTGTTCCAGCGCAATATCGAAGCCTCGGGCGTGATCCCGCAGATCAGCGTCATCATGGGCCCGTGCGCGGGTGGCGCGGTCTATTCGCCGGCGATGACCGATTTCATCTTCATGGTGCGCGACAGCTCGTACATGTTCGTGACTGGGCCGGACGTCGTCAAGACGGTGACCAACGAGGTGGTCACCGCAGAGGAGCTGGGCGGCGCCGGCACCCACACCAGGAAAAGCTCGGTCGCCGACGGGGCTTTTGACAACGATGTCGAGGCGCTGGCCGAGGTGCGCCGCCTGATCGACCTGTTGCCGCTCAACAACCAGGCCAAGCCGCCGGTGCGCCCCTTCTTCGATGACCCCGAGCGTATCGAGCCCAGTCTCGACACGCTGATCCCCGACAACCCCAACATGCCCTACGACATGAAGGAGTTGATCCTCAAGACCGCCGACGAGGCCGATTTCTACGAGATCCAGGCGGATTTCGCCGCCAATATCATCACCGGGTTCATCCGGCTGGAGGGGCGCACCGTGGGCGTGGTGGCCAACCAGCCGATGGTGCTGGCGGGGGTGCTGGACATCGACAGCTCGCGCAAGGCGGCGCGGTTCGTGCGCTTTTGCGACGCCTTCGAGATACCGATCCTGACCTTCGTGGACGTGCCCGGATTCCTGCCCGGCACGGCGCAGGAATATGGCGGCGTCATCAAGCACGGCGCCAAGCTGTTGTTCGCCTATGGCGAGGCCACGGTGCCCAAGGTGACGGTGATCACCCGCAAGGCCTATGGCGGGGCCTATGACGTGATGGCCTCCAAGCACCTGCGCGGCGATTTCAACTATGCCTGGCCCACCGCCGAGATCGCGGTGATGGGCGCCAAGGGCGCGACCGAGATCATCCACCGCGCCGATTTGGGCGACGAGGAAAAGATCGCCGCCCATACCCGCGATTACGAGGCGCGTTTCGCCAACCCCTTCGTCGCCGCCGAGCGCGGTTTCATCGACGAGGTGATCCAGCCGCGCAGCACCCGCAAGCGGGTGGCGCGTGCTTTTGCCTCGCTCAGGGGCAAGAAGCTGAGCAACCCGTGGAAGAAACACGACAACATCCCGCTGTGAGCGGCTTGGCGGACGGGGCGCATCTGGGGGCGAATATGGCGCGACCACGACATATTGCGACGCGAAGGGCGTGCGACAGGCCGGGTGCGGCTTTGGCGTCACAGGCGCGCCAACTGCGCGCCGGGGCATGTATTTTGCGGCCCCGTTGCGGTATGATCACATCGGGGTGTGCCTTGTCGGGCATGGCCTTGCCAACTGGGCAGGTGGGGGGCGCTGGCCCTGTATCGCCCGCAAGAAAAACAGACAGGAGTAACACATGTCGAACAGTATCAGGGGCATTATGGCGCTTTTCTTCGTCGGCGTTGTCGGCGCTTGCGCGCAGCCCACACAGGAAGAATACATCGTGGTCGAGCCCGAGCCGATCTCGACCGAGCCGACCTACACCGGCAAGTACAAGTAACCGCACGTCGGGGCGGGCCATGGCGCCCGCCCCGCGACCGGCACGCACCGGGCCGCGCGCCGCTGGGCGCCGGGCGGAGGGCGTGCCATGCTGAAACACCGCGGCTTTCCCGGGCGCCTGCCCGGTACCGATTTCCAGTTCACCGTCCGGCGCGCCAACCCGAAGGGCGCCACACCGCTGAAGGCGCGGGTGCGTCACGCCGACCGGCGCCCGGCCGACCGCATGGCCGACGCGGCCTTTCTGGAGGCGCTGTGGGATCATTTCGGCGAAGAGCCCTTTGTGCGCGGCAACCTCGATGCGGGGCGCCTTGGCTGGCTGTTCGGGCGCGAGGTGGTGCCGGCGGAAGACCCGTTCGACTCCGAGAGTTATGACGCGCTGTTGCGCATCGACACGGACGTGGCGCGCGCCGCCTTTCCCGAGGTGTTCGGGCCATGACCGGCATTTTTTCGCCCACGCCCCCCCACCCGAATGAGCGGAGCGCCGCCCAATGGGCCGCGCGCGTGCGGCGCGGCTTGGCAGCCGCGCTGGGCCGCGTCATGGTGGCAGACGTGGGCACGACAGGCCCCGCGTATGCGGGCCGTTGTACGGAGACGGCCCGGAACCCATACCCTTCCCCTGCTGGATGGGCGCGTCACGGTGGTGACGGCCCATCCTTTTTTTACGGGCGCCCGCGCAGCTATGCGCGTTCCCATCGGGGGCGGGATGTGGCATCATGGATGGGCAATCAACATCCCAATTCAGAGGATCGAGCAGAATGCGAAAAGCGATACTTGGCACCGGGGTCGTCGCCTTGGTGGCGTTGGCCGGATGCGGGCAGAGCACGGGCGAACAGGCGCTGCTGGGCGCCGGTGGCGGCGCGGGGGCGTCGGTGCTGCTTAGTGGCAACGTGGTGGCCGGCGCGCTGGTCGGTGCAGCGGGCAACGTGCTTTACTGCGACCGCTTCCCGTCGCGCTGCAACTGAGCCGGGAGCGCAGGCAAGAAGCGCGCCGCCGCGCGAGGGCGCGGCGGCGGCAAGGGCGGCTGCGGGCCGCTCAGAAATTGAATTGCACCATCGTCTGTACGCCACCGGCGCCGAAGGTATAGCGCGCCTGTGTCTGGCGCGCAAAGGCGACACCGGCGGTGCCGTTGACATCGGCCGTCGCGTGCAGCGTGTGCAATGGCATGAAAGTGCTCCAGGTCTGGCCGACGGTCAGCCCGCCGAGTTCGCCGCAAGCGTGAAGCAGGCGGAAGGTGGCGTTGCCCGAGCCGAAGAAATCGCCCCCGAACCGGAAGCCCAGATCACCCATACTGGTGCCGGTGTTTGGTCTCATGTCGCTGTTTCCTCTTTGGTGTCACGCGGGGGACAATGGCCCCTCGCGCGAAGTGTCGGGGACGACACTGGCAGGGCTGGCGACCATGTGTACCTCACGAACCCGTGCATGAGGGTTTTGTGTAAGGTTTTGAAAGAAAGCCGAAATTCACACGAATGTGAAACGCCCCCGACCGGGCGTGCAGCGCGGCCGGCGCCGGGCCGCGCTGCCGCAGGGCAAGGAAAGGAAGAAGGTTGATGTTCAAGAAAATCCTGATCGCGAACCGTGGCGAGATCGCCTGCCGGGTCATCAAGTCCGCCCGTCGAATGGGTATCGCGACGGTCGCGATCTATTCCGATGCCGACAAGGGCGCGCTGCACGTCGCCATGGCCGACGAGGCGGTGCACATCGGCCCCGCGCCGGCGTCCGAGTCCTACATCGTCATCGACAAGGTGATGCAGGCGGTGCGCGATACCGGCGCCGAGGCGGTGCATCCCGGCTACGGTTTCCTGTCGGAAAACCCGAAATTCGCCGAGGCGCTGGAGGCCGAGGGCGTGGCCTTCATCGGGCCGCCCAAGGGCGCGATCGAGGCGATGGGCGACAAGATCACCTCGAAAAAGCTGGCGCAGGAGGCGGGCGTGAGCACCGTGCCCGGCGTCATGGGCCTGATCGAGGATGCAGAAGAGGCGGTGAAGATCAGCCGCGAGATCGGCTATCCGGTGATGATCAAGGCGTCGGCGGGCGGCGGCGGCAAGGGGATGCGCATCGCCTGGGACGACGACGAGGCGCGCGAGGGGTTCCAGAGTTCGAAGAACGAGGCGGCGTCGTCTTTCGGCGACGACCGCATCTTCATCGAGAAATTCGTCACCCAACCGCGCCATATCGAGATCCAGGTGCTGTGCGACAAGCACGGGAACGGCGTCTATTTGCACGAGCGCGAATGCTCGATCCAGCGGCGCAACCAGAAGGTGATCGAAGAGGCCCCCAGCCCGTTCCTGGATGCGCAGACCCGCAAGGCCATGGGCGAACAGGCGCTGGCGCTGTCCCACGCCGTGGACTACGCCAGCGCCGGCACGGTGGAATTCATCGTCGACGGCGACCGCAACTTCTTTTTCCTGGAAATGAACACGCGGCTGCAGGTCGAACACCCGGTGACCGAACTGATCACCGGGGTCGACCTGGTCGAACAGATGATCCGCGTCGCCGCCGGTGAAAAGCTGCCCTTCACGCAGGACGACATCGCGCTTGACGGCTGGGCCATCGAAAGCCGCCTTTACGCCGAAGACCCCTATCGCGGGTTCCTGCCGTCGATCGGGCGTCTGACGCGCTATCGCCCGCCGCAGGAAACCGTGGCCGATACCGCCAAGGTGCGCAACGACACCGGCGTCTACGAGGGCGGCGAGATTTCCATGTACTACGACCCGATGATCGCCAAGCTGTGCACCTGGGCGCCGACCCGCGCGCAGGCGATCGAGGAAATGCGCGTGGCGCTGGATTCGTTCGAGGTCGAAGGCATCGGCCACAACCTGCCGTTCCTCAGCGCGGTGATGGATCATCCCAAGTTCGTCGCCGGCGAAATGACCACCGCTTTCATCGCCGAGGAATACCCCGACGGGTTCGACGGCGTGACCCTGCCCGAGGACGCCCTGCGCCGCATCGCGGCGGCGGCGGCGGCGATGCACCGCGTGGGCGAGATACGCCGCGCGCGCATTTCGGGTCGGATGGACAACCACGAACGCCATGTCGGGCGCGACTGGGTGGTGTCGTTGCAGGGCGAGGATTTCGAGGTCACCATCGACGCCGACCAGGGCGGCGCCAGCGTGCGCTTTGCCGATGGTGCCGAGATGCGCGTGACCAGCGACTGGACGCCGGGCAAGCCGCTGGCGGTGCTCGACGTGGACGGCAGCCCGCTGGTGCTGAAGGTCGGCAAGATCTCGGGCGGGTTCCGCATCCGCACCCGCGGGGCAGATCTGAAATGCCATGTGCGCACGCCCCGTCAGGCGGAGCTGGCGGCACTGATGCCCGAGAAGGAGGCGGCCGACACCTCGAAGATGCTGCTGTGCCCGATGCCCGGCCTGATCGTCAAGATCAACGTGGCCGAGGGCGAAGAGGTGCAGCTGGGGCAGGCGCTGTGCACGGTCGAGGCGATGAAGATGGAAAATATCCTGCGCGCCGAGCGCAAGGGCACCGTCACCAAGATCAACGCCGGGCCGGGCGACAGCCTGGGCGTTGACGAGGTCATCATGGAGTTCGAGTGAGGCGATGACCGCACTAGGCGCACCGGCAGTGGCGCGGGGGGTGGCACGGCAAGGCCGTCGTCACTCCTTGCCCAGGGCCTCGCGGATTTCCTGCTGGCGGATCGGCCATTTGTCGATGCTGCGGCGAATTTCGCGCATGTCCCACGGCGCCGGCTTGCGCAGCTTGACCTGCCCGTCCTTGCCGATCAGCACCAGCCCGAAATCGCGTGGGCGCAGTTTCTGGCGCACGGACGAATTTGACTCGGGGTCGGTGTCGGTCAGAACGACCACGTCGCGAACCAGAAGGGCGGGCACGTCATCGCGCAGCTTGTCCATCTGTTGCTTGAAGCTCGGATCAAGCGGGCTGTCGGCGAACACCACGATCAGGCGGTTTTCCCACTTGAACTGCTCCAGTTCGACATCGCCCGCTTCCATCAGGGGCAACTCGGGGCTGTCGCCGGCATCCTCCTCGGCCGCCAGCGCGGGCGAGATGGACAAAACGAAAAACAACGCGGCGACAAGGCTGAATGCAGATTTCATGGCCCCTCCTTATCCCGCAGATATAGGCGCTTTGATAGCGAAAGCGAATGGTCATTCGCGCCAACCCGCAGAGATTTTTGCGCCGCGCCAAGGTGCGCGCGCCCAGATGAAAGGACCAGCACGATGAGCGAAACCAAGGACGACTGGCGCGCCCGCGCCGAGAAAGAATTGCGCGGCCGCCCCCTGGACAGCTTGACCTGGAAGACCCTGGAAGGGATCGAGGTGCAGCCGCTCTACACCGCCGAGGATGTCGAGGGCCTGCCGCACCTGGGCAGCCTGCCGGGCTTTGCCCCGTTCACGCGCGGCCCGCGCGCCACGATGTACACCGGACGGCCGTGGACGATCCGGCAATATGCGGGGTTTTCGACGGCCGAGGAATCCAACGCCTTTTATCGCCGTGCGCTGGCGGCGGGGCAGCAGGGGGTTTCGGTGGCCTTCGACCTGGCCACCCACCGCGGCTATGACAGCGATCACGAGCGCGTTGTGGGCGATGTCGGCAAGGCGGGCGTGGCCATCGACAGCGTCGAGGACATGAAGATCCTGTTTGACCGCATCCCGCTGGATCAGGTCAGCGTGTCGATGACCATGAACGGCGCGGTGATCCCGGTGCTGGCCAGTTTCATCGTCGCGGGCGAGGAGCAGGGCATGGAGCGCGCGCAACTGTCGGGCACCATTCAAAATGACATTCTCAAGGAATTCATGGTGCGCAACACCTATATCTATCCGCCCGAGCCCAGCATGCGCATCATCAGCGACATCATCGAGTACACCGCCAACGAGATGCCGCGCTTCAACTCGATCTCGATCTCGGGCTACCACATGCAGGAGGCCGGCGCGAACCTGGTGCAGGAACTGGCCTACACGCTGGCCGACGGGCGCGAATACGTGCGCGCGGCGATTCAAGCGGGCATGGACGTGGACCGCTTTGCCGGGCGGTTGTCGTTCTTCTTCGCCATCGGCATGAACTTCTTCATGGAGGCGGCCAAGCTGCGCGCCGCGCGGCTGTTGTGGCACCGCATCATGACCGAGTTCGACGCGCAGGAGGACCGCTCGAAGATGCTGCGCACGCATTGCCAGACATCCGGCGTGTCGCTGGCCGAGCAGGACCCTTACAACAACGTGGTG
>NZ_JAGXFK010000098.1 GCF_024637375.1 Sediminimonas sp.
ATGCGCTGGACGACTTCGCGCCAGAGCACGCCGGATTCCATCACGTTGGCCTTTTCCATGGAACAGACTTTGTTGCTCCGTCGCCGCGCCAGCTCGAACGCGGAGCGGGCGACACGCTCGATCTCGGATTCCGTGTAACGCTGGGTGTTGATGCCGACGCGCTCGTTGCCTTCCTTGAAGATCCCGCGCGGCTCGCCGAAATAGATTCCGCTCGTCAGCTCGCGCACGATCATGATGTCGAGGCCGGCGACCACGTCCTTTTTCAGCGACGAGAAATCGGCCAGCGCGTCAAAGCACTGCGCCGGGCGCAGGTTGGCAAACAGGTCCATCTCCTTGCGCAGGCGCAGCAGGCCGCGTTCGGGTTTCACGCTGAAATCCAGGTCGTCGTATTTCGGCCCGCCCACGGCGCCCAGCAGAACCGCGTCGACCTCTTGCGCGTGCGCCATGGTGGCGTCGGCAAGCGGGGTGCCGTGGGCGTCATAGGCGCAGCCGCCGACCAGGTCCTCGCTGACGTCGAAGTCGATGCCGCGCTTGTCGCCATACCAGCCGATGATCTTGCGCACCTCGGCCATGACTTCGGGGCCGATCCCGTCACCGGGCAGGATGAGAAGCGAGCGCGTGGTCATGGGCGAAATCCTTCGTGTGGGAACAGGTTGGCCATGGCCTAGCCGCTGCTGCGCGGGGGGTCAAGAAAGCACCGCGTCCAGGTGCCCCGCCAGCATTTCCCAGACCCGCGCGATGCGCGGGCTGTGGCGCGTGGTCTGGGGCGCCGCCAGCCAGACCGGCAGCGCGGGCAATGCCAAGCCCGGCAGCAGCCGCTGCACGCGCGGCTCAGCCTCGCCCACGATGCAGGGCGCGAAACCGATGCCGCAGCCGGCGCATATCAGGTTCCAATACACCAGCTGGTTGTCGCAGCGGGTGGCGAACCAGTCGCGCGTGGCCGGCCAGCCCATGTCGCGCATGGCGCGCACGATAAGATCGCTGCGGTCGTAGCCGACAAGATCGTGCGCGGTGAAGTCATCGAGGCTGCCGGGTGCGCCGGACCGGGCGAGGTAATCATGCGCGGCATAGATTCCGATGGGCATCTCGCCGATCTGGCGCGCGACGATATCAAGCTGCTGCGGGCGATACATGCGCACCGCGATGTCGGCGTCGCGGTAAAGCAGGTTTTCGCTGGTGTCCGAGGCGACCAGTTCGACCGAGACGCGCGGCAGGGCCTGCCGGATGCGGGCGATAACCGGCGGCAGGACGTGATGCGCCATGACCTCGCTGGCGGTGATGCGCACGGTGCCGGCCAGCGCCCGGTCGCGGCCCGCCGCCGTCAGCGCGATGTCGGCGCTGGCGTCGTGCATCCTGCGCGCCGCGGGCAGTAGCGCCTGCCCGGCCTCGGCCAGGGCCAGGCCACGCGGGTGGCGGGTGAACAATGCCACGCCGAGTTTGGCCTCGATCTGGCGGATCTGGCGGCCCAGCGTCGGCTGGCTGCGCCCCAGCCGCCGCGCCGCGCCTGAAAGCGACCCGGCTTCGGCCACGGCAAGGAACGCTTGTACCAAGGACCAGTCGAGAGCGGACAACCTGTTATCCATTCAAATATGAATAACAGATCTTAAAAATATGGCAATTCCCATTCACAATTGGCCGGATTATCCAGATGGCATCCGACCAACAACACAGCGACAGGAGCGACCCCCATGAATGGAACCGTATTGATACTTGGCCGCAGTGGCCGGTTCGGCCGCGCCGCGGCTGCCGCCTTCGAGGAGGCCGGCTGGCAAGTGCGCGGATTCGCGCGCGGGCAGGATGATCTGAACAGCGCGGCCCGTGGCGCCGACGTGATCGTGATGGGCTGGAACCCGCCCTATCCGCAATGGGCGGCGCAACTGCCCGGTTTGCATGCGCGCGTCAGGCGCGTGGCGCTGGCCAATGATGCCACGGTGATCCTGCCCGGAAACGTCTATGTCTTCGGCCCCGACCAGGGCATGCCGTGGGACGAGACGACGCCGCATCGCGCCACCAACCCGCTGGGCCGGTTGCGCATCGGGATGGAGGCCGCCTACCGCGCCGAGGGCGTGCGCACGATCGTGCTGCGGGCGGGCGATTTCCTGGATACCGACGCATCGGGCAACTGGTTCGACCGGGTGCTGGTGCGCGAATTGCCGCGCGGGGTACTGCGCTACCCGGGCAACCCCGGCATCCCCCATGCCTGGGCCTGGCTGCCCGACATGGCGCGCGCGGCGGTGGCGCTGGCCGAACAACGAGACGGGTTGCAGCGGTTCGAGGACGTGCCTTTCCCGGGTCTGACGCTGACCGGCAACGAGATGGCGACAGAGCTGGCGCGGCTGCGCGGTCACGCTGTGCGGGTCAAGCCGCTGGCGTGGTGGCAACTGTGGCTGGCGCGGCCGTTCATGCCGATGGCCGGGCCGCTTCTGGAGATGCGCTACTTGTGGGATACGCCGCACCGGCTGAGCGGGGCGAAGTTCAAGGCGCTGCTGCCCGACTTTCGCCTCACCGCGACGCGCGATGCGCTGCGTGGTGCCACCGCGCACCTGCCCGCGCCAGGGGCCGCGGCGCGCAAGGGGCGGGACGCATCGGCGTGAGCCGGTGTCACGGCCACTTCAGGTCGACCCACACCAGACGATGCCGGCTGGCGGTGGCCACGGCATCGGCCATAGGCGCCCCTGGCGTGGGCCAGAACACGCCCGCATCGCGCACCTGTACCCCGGCCGAGGGCAGCACGTAATCCACCCTCTGGTTGCCGGGAACGGGGCCGGGCCAATCGACCGTATCGAGCGCCGGATCGCCCGTGTGCGTGGGGTCGGCGGCCGTGTCGCCGCGTCCGCGTGGGCGGGGATCCTGTAGCCGGGGATCGGAGAGCAAAGCGTTCAGCGCCTCGTGCCGGCCCTGCCCGTCGGCCGGGTCGGTGTTGGTGCCGCCCAGCAACACGAACGGCCCCTCCGCCACGGCGCCGAATTGCCCGTCGAGAAACAGCGTCCAGAACCGCGTTTCGTCGTGATTGCGTCTGCCGTTGCGGTCTTCGGGCCCGTCGAACACGGGCGGGCCGGCATGGTAGGTCAGCAGCCACAGCACCTGGCCGTGCACCCGCAGCGGCACCGCCCAGTGCCCCACCGAGGACAGCCGCTGCACCGCTTGCGCAGCCTCGGACGGGAAGGCACGCCCGTCCTTGCGCGGCAACAGCGCACCGGGCAGGTCGCGCCACAGCAGGGTACTGAAATCGCGCGCGCGGTCCGCGACGACCGGGTGGCGCGACAGGATCGCCATGCCTGCCTGCCCCTCGAAGCGGCCAAAACCCTGCGCGTCGCGCGGGGTGCCGAGGCGGCCGTCGCCGTCCATGTCCTGCCCGGTGGGAAGGCCCGTGTTGGGGAGCAGCGAAAAGGCGTGTGGCATCGGCCAGCCGGCATCGGCCAGGCGCGCCTGCAATGCCTTTAGCGCCAGGCCGAGATGGTCGTAGTCCACGCCCTGCAAGGCGATGATGTCGGGCGCGGCCCGCGCGACAACCCGCACCACGGCGGTCACCTGCACGTCGTCACCACGCAAGATGTCGCGCAGCAAAAGGCCGGGGCCGTCGCGTTCCAGGTCGGTGTTGTAGGTGGCAATCCTGATCGCGTGTTCCCACGCCCCGTCCTCTGCCAGCGCCATCCCGGCCTGAATGCCGAGCAGCGCCCAGATCAGCAACAGCGGGACACTCAGGCGGCGGGCACGGGCCGTGCTGCGGTGCTGCCCTTGCGGCGCTTGTGCAGGATCATCACCGCGATGCGGTTGATGGCAATCCCGCGCATCACCAGCCCGGCCGGCAGAAAAGCCCATAGCGACAACACCCATATCATCGTTTGCGGCCCGTCGGGCGTGATCGGCCCGGTCAGGACCGGGGCCGTCGCCAGCATGCCCGGAAGAAAGAATGGCAGCCCGATTCCTAACAACAGGTTAAGCACCGCGTGAATTTGCATGCGCGGCACGATGTCGCCGTTGGCGGCGAGGCTGAGCATCGGCAGGTTGACCCAGACATTGAACGCCCCGTTCTGCGCCGGCCAGTTGCACAGGCGGATGAGTGCGATGAACCACAGCACCATCACCAGCGACAGTGCATAGGCCAGCGCCGCCATGTCGCGCAGCACCGCGATCTGGCCGGGGCGGATACCTTCGGGCGCCAACGCCAGAACCAGCCGTACAGGCGAGCCGGGAAAATCGCCCGCCCGCCCCAGAAACTGCGAAAGTTCAAGCAGCACCGCGCCGGCCAGCGACGGCGCGTAGGGCTGCCGAAGGGCCAGCGACAGCGCCAGAACGGCAAGGGCGAAAAGCCCGAACCGCAGCCGGTTGTAAGGGGGGGCGTGGCGGAACTCGACGATGCTGGGATAGGTGCTGTTGTATTCCATGAAGACCATGATCGAGGCCAGCAGTGCCACCAGAACCACGACCTGGTCGGCCCGGCCCGGCCCGGCCGGCAACAGCACCGTCGGCAGCGCGACGAGCACCGCCACGGCGACCGCGCGCAACAGCGCGCCTGACAGAGATGCGATCACTGCTCGATCCCTTCACCCCGGGGCGGTACTTGCCTGTGCCGCGCCCGATTTCCACCTGTACCCGCTTGTTCACGCGGTTTGCCTCAATATTGCCCCACTTTTGCCATTTTTCCGGTGCGGCTCAAGCCCGCAGACGGATATGGGTATATTTGCCGCCGGATGTGGTGCGTCAATGCACCAATCGGCGCCCGAAAAACGGCACAAGATCAAAAAGATACAACATCTTGTGGCAACTGTGGGCGCCAATACAAAGCCCCCGACGCGGGCGCCGGGGCATTGCTGGCCGCGATGGCCGGTTGTTCAGACCCAGGGGCGCGCGGCCGCCGCGCGGCCTTCGAAGGCGTCGATGGCCGGCGCCTTTTCCAGCGTCAGCGCGATATCGTCCAGCCCGTTGAGCAGGCAATGCTTGCGGAACGGGTCGATCTCGAAGGTGATGACCTCGCCATCCGAGGTGGTGATCGTCTGCGCCTCAAGGTCGATATCCATGCGCGCGTTGGCACCCTTCTCTGCATCGCGCATCAGGGTCTCGACCTGCTCTTGCGGCAGGGCAATGGGCAGGATGCCGTTCTTGAAGCAGTTGTTGTAGAAGATGTCGGCATAAGAGGGCGCGATGACGCAGCGGATGCCGAAATCGTTGAGCGCCCAGGGCGCGTGTTCGCGCGACGACCCGCAACCGAAATTTTCACCCGTGACCAGGATTTCGGCGTCGCGGTATTGCGGCTTGTTGAGCACGAAATCGGGGATTTCGTTGCCGTCGTCGTCGTAGCGCATCTCGTCGAACAGATGCACGCCCAGCCCCGTGCGTTTGATCGTCTTGAGGAACTGCTTGGGGATGATCATGTCGGTGTCGATGTTGACCAGCGGCAACGGCGCCGCGATCCCGGTGAGCTTGTCGAACTTTTCCATCTCGTTTGTCCTTTTTGCGTGATTATCGTTTGGCCATGTGTCTGCGCATGAATTCTGCAAATAGTGGCACCGTGAATTCCAAGCGTCCGTGCTCCGGGCTGTAAATCATGCCTTTGTGGATGATACTGGCCCGCGTAGGCCCCAGAGATTGCGTCTTCCGGTTCATCGCATTGGCCACATCGGATATTGGGTATGGCCCGTCGCCCAAATCGGCCATCGCGGACACAAACTCGGTCTCGGCCCGTGTCAGCCTATCCATACGCACTTTGAAGAAGCCTTCATCGAGCGATTGCACCACTGGTTCATGCGTTGCCTCGACATCCTCGACAGTGATCTTGGGGCCGACTGCAATGTCCCACGCATGATAGCCCCACTCCTGAACGAAGAAGGGATAGCCCTGTGTCGCGTCGAAAATGCGTGCGATAGCGTCTTCAGTAATGGATGCATCTTCAGAAACGATGGGTTTCTCCAAAGCTTCACGCGCAGCTTCCTTGTTTAGCGGGCCAATGGTCGGGTAGACAAAAAGCCTTTCAGCATAGGACTTGGCATCGCCCGCCAGTCGCGCGACTTGTGGAAGGCCGGCGCCGGCGAAAACGATTGGCAGGGCGGACTGGGATACGCGGTGCAAAGAAACGATTAGCGCCGAAAGATCCTCGTCGTTCAGGTACTGCACTTCATCAATCAGCAAGAGCCAAGGCTTGTTCGCCGAAAGCGTCGCATGACCAAGGTTCTCAAATAGTTCCGGTAGATCGAAAAGAATGTCGCCGCTGTCGGCCAGACCTGGCTCCGGGTCGGAGGCGCCTTCGACCCCGACTCCGATGCCGGCAGCGTTGATCTTGAAAACCGATGCAAAGTTCCGCAGCCCGCGAAGCCCGCGAACTGCGTGATGTCTTGCGGCTTCAATACCAGATAGCGAACGCATTACCCTGCGCATCTCAGGAACGATCAGTCGTGCAAGGCTCGCTTCCTCTGGTGCTTCAATACGAGAAACGAGTAGGCCTTCGGCTTCCCCGATTCGCTTGAATTCGTTAAGTAGAACGGTCTTTCCCGTACCGCGCAGCCCCAGCAGCATCATTGGTCGCGCGTGTTTCCCGTTCAACGCACGCTGGCAGGCAATCCTGGCAGAATCCAGAATTTCGGCGCGCCCAGCCAGTTCGGGTGGGCGTGTTCCCGCACTGGGCGCAAAAGGATTTTGAACAGGGTCCAATGTGAGCTCCCGCCAAGTTTAGGAATATGTAGCAATGTATACGGGAATTCGCTATACATTGCTACATATGGCTATCACATCATCTCCCGCACGTCAGTAAGCCTGCCCGTCACCGCTGCCGCTGCGGCCATGGCGGGGCTCATCAGGTGGGTGCGGCCGCCGCGGCCCTGGCGGCCTTCGAAGTTGCGGTTCGAGGTGGCGGCGCAGCGTTCGCCGGGCGCCAGTTGGTCCGGGTTCATCGCCAGGCACATGGAACAGCCCGCGAGCCGCCATTCGAAACCCGCCTCGATGAATATGTCGGCCAGCCCTTCCTCCTCGGCCTGGGCGCGCACCAGGCCCGAGCCGGGCACGATCATGGCGCGCAGGCCATCCTTGATCTTCTTGCCCTTCAGCACCTCGGCGGCGGCGCGCAGATCCTCGATCCGGCCGTTGGTGCACGAGCCGATGAACACCGTGTCGATCTCGACCTCGCGCAGCGGCGTGCCCGCTTCGAGCCCCATGTAATCGAGCGCGCGTTTCGCGGCCTCGACCTTGCCGCCCTCGAAATCATCGGGCGCGGGTACCGAGCCGGTGATCGGCAGCACGTCTTCGGGCGAGGTGCCCCAGGTGACCACAGGCGCGATGTCTTCGGCGCGGATGGTGATTTCCTTGTCCCAGTGCGCGTCGTCGTCGGAATAAAGCGTCTTCCACCATTCCATCGCCATTTCCCACTGCCCGCCCTTGGGCGCGTGGGGACGGCCCTTGACGTACTGATACGTCTTTTCGTCCGGGGCGATCAGCCCGGCGCGCGCGCCGCCCTCGATCGCCATGTTGCACACCGTCATGCGACCTTCCATGGAAAGCGCGCGGATCGCCTCGCCGCAATATTCGATGACATGGCCGGTGCCGCCGGCGGTGCCGGTGCGGCCGATCACGGTAAGCGTGATGTCCTTGGCGGTGACACCGGGGGGCAGCGTGCCGGTGATCTCGACCTTCATGTTCTTCGATTTCTGCTGGATCAGCGTCTGCGTGGCCAGCACATGCTCGACTTCCGAGGTGCCGATGCCATGCGCCAGCGCGCCGAAGGCGCCGTGGGTGGCGGTGTGGCTGTCGCCACAGACCACGGTCATGCCCGGCAGTGTCCAGCCCTGTTCGGGCCCGACGATGTGGACGATGCCCTGGCGGATGTCGCTGACCGGGTAATAGGTGATACCGAAGTCGCGCGCGTTGTGGTCGAGCGCCTCGACCTGGATGCGGCTTTCCTCGTTCTTGATCCCGTCCACGCGGTCGGGCGTGGTGGGCACGTTGTGGTCGGGCACCGCGATGGTGTTTTCCGGCTTGCGCAACGCGCGGCCGGCCATGCGCAGGCCCTCGAAGGCCTGCGGGCTGGTCACCTCGTGCACCAGGTGGCGGTCGATATAGAGCAGGCTGGAGCCATCCTCGGCCTCGTCGACGAGGTGGGCATCCCAGATCTTGTCATAAAGGGTCTTGGCGGACATGCGGGAACTCCCGTTCGAATTCCGTTGTGATTGGGTCATTTCAGAGCGTTGCCGTGCAGATGGGGCAGCAGGGCGCGCGGGCCGGTCACGGACGGGCCAGCACCGCCATCACCGTGGCGCCGAAAAAGCGCTCGCGCAGCCGCGCGCGGTCGTCCATGTCGAAAACTCGGCTCATCCCCGTCAGATACAGCGCCGGCGCGCGTCCCGCAAGGGCAAGCGCATCTTGCGGCGGGACAGGCGGCATTTGTCTTGGAAATGGCAGCGCCGCGTGCGAGCGTCTGGGGGAGTGCAACCGACAGGCCCGCATCCGCCATGGCGTCGCCCACCGATACCCCGTCCACCCCGCAACCGGCCCCTGCGCCGGCCCCGCAGGAGGTCGTGCTGGACCTTGCCGCGCGGATGCAGGGGGTTGCCGAGGGGTTGTTGCGGCCGTGGAGCGCCTACCAACTGGCGATCGCGTTGGTGTTGCTGCTGCTGGCGCATCTGGCTGCGCGGCTGCTGGCGCCGCGGCTGCGCGACTGGTTGCGGAGCCGCGAGGGCTGGTCCAAGTGGCGCATGCGGGCGATGGTGATCGTACACCGGCGGCTCGGGGCGCTCAGCTTCGTGGCGCTGATCTGGCCGACGGTCTGGATCATGCGCGAAGTCACATGGCCGAGCCGGTCTTACCTGCTGGACATCATCGGGCAACTGGCGCTGGCTTGGCTGGTGATCGCGGTGCTTTCGCGCCTGGTCCGGAACCGTTTCCTGCGCCAGGTGCTGCGCCTTGGCGTCTGGGGGTGGACGGCATTGTCGATCCTGGGCCTGACCGGCGATGTGCGCGATCTGCTCGACAGCGCTGCGGTTGAACTGGGCGAAACCCGGTTCAGCCTGTGGCTGTTGCTGCAGGCGGTGGTGGTGGTGACGGCGCTGCTGATGGGCGCGCGGTTCCTGGCGCTGTCGTCGTCGACCTCGATCCGGCGCAACGACGATATCTCGCCGTCGATGCAGGTGCTGCTGATCAAGCTGTTGCAGGTGCTGCTTTACACAACCGCGTTCTTCATCGGGTTGCGCGCGGTCGGGGTGGACCTGACCGGGTTGGCGTTTCTGTCGGGGGCGATCGGCGTCGGGCTCGGTTTCGGCCTGCAGAAGGTGGTGTCGAACCTCGTCTCGGGGATCATCATCCTGATGGACAAGTCGATCAAGCCCGGCGACGTGATCAGCCTGGGCGAGACCTTCGGCTGGATCAACAGCCTTGGCGCGCGCTATGTCAGCGTGGTTACCCGCGACGGCCGCGAATACCTGATCCCGAACGAGGATCTGATTACTGGGCAGGTGGTCAATTGGTCGCATTCCAACGAGTTCGTGCGCCTGGACATCCATTTCGGCACCTCCTACGGCGACGATCCGCACAAGGTGCGCGAAATCGCCGTCAAGGCCGCGCAAGGCGTGAACAGGGTGCTGAGCTTCAAGCCGGCGGTATGCCATATCGTGGGCTTCGGCGACAGCTCGGTGGATTACGTGCTGCGTTTCTGGATCCGCGACCCCACCGGGGGGCTGACCAATATCCGCGGCGATGTGTACCAGGCGCTATGGGATGCGTTCCAGGCCAACGGCATCTCGATCCCGTTCCCGCAGCGCGAGGTGCGCCTGCTCGACACGCCGTCCGACCAGGCCGGCGCGGTTTGATGGCTGTTCATTGAAATGTCACCCGGCGCTTGCTATCTTGGGCATGTGTCCAGCGCCGGGACCCTGGCGGCGCGCAAGGAGGAGGACAATGTCCTGTCTCTCGATCTCGACGCGGCACGGACCGCGAAGCCGGAGGCGCCGATGAACGTCGCGCCGGCGCAAACCCCCGCCAAGGATGTGACAAGCGAAGATCTGCTTGCGGGCATCGTGGCTTCCCTCACCGACGACAAGGCCGAAGACATCGTGCAGATCGACCTGCGCGGCAAGACGGCGTTCGGCGATTACATGGTCATCTGCTCGGGCCGGTCATCGCGGCAGGTCGCGGGCATTGCCGACAAGCTCGCCAAGCGGCTCAAGCAGGATCTGGGCCGGGTCGCGCGCACCGAGGGCAAGGATGCCGGCGACTGGGTGCTGATCGACACCGGCGACGTGGTCGTGCACATCTTCCGCCCCGAGGTGCGCGAGTTCTACCAGCTCGAAAAGATGTGGCTGCCGGCGGTGGCGGGCAAGACCGGCTGAATGCGCGTGCACCTGTGCGCGGTCGGGCGGCTTAGGGCCGGCCCCGAGCGCGAGATGGTCGACGACTACCTCGCCCGGTTCGACAAGGCGGGGCGGCCGCTGGGCCTTGGCCCGGCGCGCGAACACCAGGTCGAGGACAAGCGCAGCGGCGGCATGGCGGCCGAGGCCGGGCTGCTGACGCGGGCGGTGCCCAAGGGCGCGCTGGTGGCGGTGCTGGACGAACGCGGCAAGACGCTGAGTTCGCCACAATTCGCGGCCCGGCTGGCAGAGTGGCGCGATGCCGGGCGACAGGACGTGGCGCTGATTATTGGTGGCGCCGATGGCATCGCGCCCGATCTGCGGCGCCGCGCCGATTTCAGCCTTTCGCTTGGCGCCATGGTCTGGCCCCACATGCTGGTGCGGGTGATGCTGGCCGAGCAGCTTTACCGCGCCGCTGCGATCCTGGCGGGCAGCCCTTATCACCGCGCCTGACGGGGCCTGCGGCGGTTGTTCTTTCCGGGGCAGCCGCATAGAAAGGGCGCAGGCAAGCAAAGGGCAATCCGACCATGACCACCCCCAAACCCGTTGTGTTGTGCATCCTTGATGGCTGGGGGTTGCGCGAGGAGCGCGAAGCCAACGCCCCGGCATTGGCCGAGACGCCGAATTTCGACGCGATCATGGCCGCCGGGCCGCATGCCACGCTGGTCACCCACGGCCCGGACGTGGGCCTGCCGCGCGGGCAGATGGGCAATTCCGAGGTCGGGCATACGAATATCGGCGCCGGCCGGGTGGTGGCGATGGACCTGGGCCAGATCGACCTGGCGATCGAGGATGGCAGCTTTGCCCGCAACGCCGCGCTGACAGGCTTCATCGACAGGCTCAGGGCCTCGGGCGGCACCGCGCACCTGCTGGGGCTGGTTTCGGACGGCGGCGTGCACGGGCATATCGACCACATCCTCGCGGCGGTACGGATCATCGCCGCGGCGGGTGTGCCGGTGGCGCTGCATGTGCTGACAGACGGGCGCGACGTGGCGCCGTCTTCGGCCCGCGATTTCGTCGCCAGGCTGGAGCGGGGGCTGCCCGAGGGCGCGCAAGTGGTCACGGTATCGGGCCGATACTACGCGATGGACCGCGACAACCGCTGGGATCGCGTGGCGCGCGCCTATGGCGCGATGGTCGCGGCGCAAGCCGATCACGCCGCCGATACCTCCGATGCCGCCATCGCCGCCGCCTATGCGCGCGGCGAGACCGACGAGTTCATCGTGCCCACGGTGGTGGGCGATTACGCCGGGGCGCACGACGGCGACGGGGTTTTCTGCCTCAACTTCCGCGCCGATCGCGCGCGCGAGATCCTGCGCGCCGTGGCCGAACCGGAGTTCGATGCTTTCGACACCGGCGCGCGGCCCGGCTGGGCGGCGCTGTTGGGCATGGTCGAGTATTCAGAGGCGCACAACGCCTGGTTCGACACGGTTTTTCCGTCACGCGAGATCGTCAACACCCTGTCGCAGTGGGTGGCCAAGCAGGGGTTGACGCAGTTCCACATTGCCGAAACCGAAAAATACCCGCATGTGACCTTTTTCCTGGCCGGCGGCCGCGAAGTACCCGAGCCAGGCGAGGCGCGCTACATGGCCCCGAGCCCCAAGGTGCCCACCTACGACATGCAGCCCGAGATGTCGGCCGACGAGGTCACCGATCACCTCGTGCAGGCCATCGGCGACGGCTACGACCTGATCGTGGTGAACTACGCCAACCCCGACATGGTGGGTCATACCGGCGACGTGGACGCGGCCATCGCCGCCTGCGAGGCGGTGGACCGCGGCCTCGGCCGGGTGCTGGCGGCGTTGCGAGAACAGGGCGGCGCGATGATCGTGACCGCCGATCACGGAAATTGCGAGGTAATGGTCGACCCCGAGACCGGCGGGCCGCACACCGCGCACACCACCAACCCCGTGCCGGTGGTGCTGGTCGGCGGACCCGGGGGCGCGACGCTGCGCGACGGCCGGCTGGCCGACCTGGCGCCGACGCTTCTGGCCCTGATGGGACTGGACAAGCCGCCCGAGATGACCGGGCGCAACCTGCTCGAATGATCCGCGCGGCGCTGATAGCCCTTCTGGTGTCAACGGGCGCGGCGGCGGCCGAATCCCCGGCCGCGGATGCCGCGCGTGCGGCGGCCAAGCGGCTGGAGCGCGCCACGCAGGCCCTCGACGCCGCACAGGGCGCGCAGGATCGCATCGCGGCACTGACCGAAACGCTGCGCGGCTTCGAGGACGGGTTGGAGGCGATGCGCACCGGGCTGCGCAAGGTGTCGATTCGCGAACGCCGGATCAGCCGCGAGCTGGCCCGCCGCGAGGAAGACGTGGCGCGACTCCTGGGCGTGCTGCTGACCATGGGGCACGACCCGACGCCGGTGTCGATCCTGCATCCCGCGGGGCCGCTGGGCACCGCACGGTCGGGCATGATCCTGGCGGATGTGACGCCGGCGCTGAACGCGCGGGCGGCCGAATTGCGCGAGACGCTGCGCGAGGTCACGACCCTGAGATTGTTGCAGGAAAACGCGGCCGACACGTTGGAAGAGGGCCTGCGTGCCGCGCAGAAGGCACGAACCGCCCTCAGCCAGGCGGTGAGCGACCGCACCGATCTGCCGCGCCGCTTTGCCGCCGACCCGGTCAAGACGGCGATCCTGGTCGCTTCGACCGAGACGCTCGAAGGGTTCGCCAGCGGGCTGTCGGAAATCGGCGGCTCGGACGGCCCTGCCGCCGATGAGAATTTCGCGGCGCGCAAGGGGCGCTTGCCGCTGCCGGCGCAGGGGCGCATCCTGCACCACGCGGGCGAGACCGACGCCACCGGGGTGACGCGGCCGGGGCTGGTGCTGGCGACGCGGCCGCGGGCGCTGGTCACGGCACCGGCGGCGGCGACGGTACGCTACGGCGGGCCGCTTCTGGACTACGGAAACGTGATCATCCTGGAGCCGCGCGCGGGCACTCTGCTGGTGATCGCGGGGCTGGATGTGGTTTACGTTGAAAGCGGGCAGGTCCTGCCCGAAGGCAGCCCGTTGGGCCTGATGCCCGGCCAGGACGCGGAACTTGGCGCGATTTTGCCGCAACCGGGCGATGGCGGTGGAAATGACAGTACGGAAACGCTCTATATAGAGGTCAGGCAGGACAATGCCCCGGTTGATCCCGAGGTCTGGTTCCAAACGCAGGAAGGATGATTTGAGATGAAAAAATTCGTCATGGTGGCAATCGGCGGCATACTGGCTGGCCTGGTTGTGACGACGCAATTGACTGGCCCGTTGCTGGCGCAGAACGGGGAAAAGAAGACCGATGTTTACCAGCAGCTCGACCTGTTCGGCGACATCTTCGAACGTATTCGCGTACAATACGTCGAGGACGTGGACGAAGGCGAACTGATCGAGGCGGCGATCGACGGCATGCTGACCTCGCTCGATCCGCACTCCAGTTACCTGTCGCCCGAGGACGCCGCCGACATGCGGGTGCAGACACGCGGCGAGTTCGGCGGCCTGGGGATCGAGGTCACGCAGGAGGACGGGTTCGTCAAGGTGGTCTCGCCCATCGACGGCACGCCGGCCGACGCCGCGGGTGTCGAGGCGGGTGATTTCATCACTCATGTCGATGGCGAAAGCCTGCTGGGCCTGGCCCTGGACGAGGCGGTTGACCTGATGCGCGGCCCGGTGGGCAGCGAGATCGTCATCACGGTGGCGCGCGAAGGGGTCGAAAAGGCCTTCGACATCTCGATCGTCCGCGACACCATCACGCTGACGGCGGTGCGGTCGCGCATCGAGAAGGACGCCGTTGTTCTGCGTGTCACCACCTTCAACGATCAGACCTATCCCAACCTCGAAGCCGAATTGCAGAATTCGGTCGAAGAGATCGGCGGCATGGACAAGGTCCGCGGCATCATCCTTGACCTGCGCAACAACCCCGGCGGGCTGCTGACGCAGGCGATCCGCGTCGCTGACGCCTTCCTCGACAAGGGCGAGGTCGTTTCGACCCGCGGGCGCAACCCGGCCGAGGGCGAGCGCTACAACGCCACGCCCGGTGATTTGGCCGAGGGCAAGCCGATCGTGGTGCTGATCAATGGCGGTTCCGCCAGCGCGTCGGAAATCGTCGCCGGTGCGCTGCAGGATCACCGCCGCGCCATCGTCGTGGGCACCAAGAGCTTTGGCAAGGGGTCGGTCCAGACGGTGATGCCGCTGCGCGGCAACGGTGCAATGCGGCTGACGACCGCGCGCTACTACACGCCGTCGGGGCGGTCGATCCAGGCGCTGGGCATCTCTCCCGACATTATCGTGCAGCAGCCGTCGCGCCGCGATGCCGACGCAGAGGAAGCCACCGAGGACAACGGGCGCCCGGTGCGGTCGGAGGCGGATCTGCGCGGTCGGCTGGACAATGACAGCTTCAGCGAGGACGAAATCCGCCAGATCAAGGAAGACCGCGCCAGGGCCGAACAGGCTGCGCGCCTGCGCGAAGAGGATTACCAGCTGGCCTATGCCGTGGACATCCTCAAGGGGCTGACGGCGCTGGTGCCGCAGCAGTGACCGCGCGCCGGGCCGGCATCGGTGGGCATTGCTGCGCCCGTGATGCCGGCCCACGCCGCGCAACCTCGGAGGTGCATGCGCGATGACCCCGGACGAGATCGCGACCTTGCCGTACCGCCCCTGCGTCGGTGTCATGCTGGCCAATGCACAAGGCGATGTCTTCGTCGGTCAGCGCATCGACCGGGAAGAGCCGGCATGGCAGATGCCGCAGGGCGGTGTCGATGCGGGCGAGACGCCGCGCGAGGCGGCACTGCGCGAGTTGCATGAGGAAACCGGCGTGAGCCGCGACCTGGTCACCGTAGAGGCCGAAACCGATGGTTGGCTGCGCTACAACCTGCCGCCCGAGATCGTGCCGCAGACATGGGGCGGACGGTTCCGCGGGCAGGAACAGAAATGGTTTCTGGCGCGGTTCCACGGCCGCGACGATCAGATCCGCATCGACACCGCGCATCCCGAGTTCTCGGCCTGGGAATGGGTTGCGCCCGGCGCCCTGATCGACCGCATCGTGCCGTTCAAGCGCCCGGTTTACCGCGAGGTTCTGGCAGCTTTTCAGGACCGGTTGTAAGTAGGCCCGCGCGCGCCGGGCTCAGCGCCCCCTGAGCGTGCGCATCAGCGTCTCGCTGGCATAGCCGTCGGGGGTTATGCCGCGCGACACCTGGAAGGCGCGGATGGCGCTGACGGTGTTGGGTCCGATGATCCCGTCGATCTTTTCCACGTCGAAGCCATTGCGCCGCAGTCGGCGCTGCATGTCCTTGCGTTGCGCGAACGACAGCGGCTTGTAGCCGCGCGGCCAACTGGCCTGGATCGGCGGGCCACCGGCGATCCGGTCAGCCAGGTGGCCCACGCCGATCACGTAGGCGTCGGCCTTGTTGTATCGCTCGATCACCTTGAAATTGTCGAAGATCATGAACGCCGCGCCTTCGGCCCCGGCGGGCAGCAGGATCGAGGCACGCCCGTGGTCGGGCACCGGCCGGCCGTCGATGCCGCGCACGCCCGTCGCCGCCCACTCCGACGGCATGCGCTTGACGTCGCGTCGCGCCAGGCTGTGTTTGAAACCGCGTGGTAGCTGCACCTCGACGCCCCAGGGCTGGCCCTTGGTCCAGCCAAAGCGCGCCAGGTAGGCCGCCGTCGAGGCCAGAGCATCGGTCGGGTCGTCCGACCAGATGTCGCGCCGCCCGTCGCCGTCGAAATCCACAGCGTAGGCCTCGTAGGAGGTGGGGATGAACTGGGTATGCCCCATCGCACCGGCCCATGACCCGGTCATGTCGCGCGGCGCCACGTCGCCCGATTGCAGGATCTTCAGCGCCGCGATGAGCTGTTTCTCGAAGAATGCGCCGCGGCGGCCGTCATGCGCCAGCGTGGCCAGCGATTCGACCACGTCGCGCTGCCCGCGGCGTTCGCCATAGGTGCTTTCGAGGCCCCAGATCGCGACGACGACTTCGCGGTCGACGCCGTAGTGCTGCTCGATTGCGCGCAGGGTGCGCGCGTGGCGCCTGAGTGCCGCCTTGCCATTGCGCACCCGCACCGGCGACGCGGCGCTGTCGAGGTAATCCCATATCTGCTTGGTGAATTCCGATTGGTTGCGGTCCTTCGCGATCACCTCGTCGTTGTAGCGCACATCGGAAAAGGCGCGTGCCAGCACGTCGTCGCGAATGCCCTGCGCGCGGGCGCGGGCGCGGAATCCGGCCAGCCAGCGGGCGAAATCGGCCTGCACGGGGCTGGCGCGCGAGGACGTTGCCAGGGTGGGCGGGCGCGATGCCGGCCGCAGCGAAAGCGCCACCGCGCTGTTCGCGGCGATGACGTCGGTAACGTCGGCCACCGTGGGCCGCGCCTCGGGGCGCAGCGATTGCTCGACCGGCCCGGCGCCGGCGGCAGTGGCGATGAACACGGCCAGGACCGTGGGAATCATAGGTGTCGGTTTCATTGCTCGGCCCCGCTTGGTGCTGGTCTTTTGTACGAGACTACAGTGAATCTTGAATTTTCGAAAGCGGACTCGTGGTGCGCGCGCGAAGACATGCCGATCGTTCGCGTCCTAGCCGCGCCGGCGTTTGGCCTTGCGTTTGACCTGATCTGCCTTGCGCTTCGCCTTGACCTGGGCGCGGCCCTTCCCGGGCCCGTTGCGCCGCGCGGCCCCGCGCCCGGGTCCGGGCTTCGGCAAATCCTCGCCTTCAATCTGTAACAGCTCCAGTCCCAGGCCACCGCTGACCGGCGCGGCCTCGGTCAGGCGCACGGTGACGCGCTGACCCAGCGACAGCGTCAGCCCCGTGTCGGCCCCCATCAGGGTGCCGGCCTCGCGGTCGAAATGGAAATACTCCTGCCCCAGCGTGCGAACCGGCACCAGCCCGTCGGCGCCGGTCTCGTCGAGCTTCACGAACAGGCCGAACTTGGCGATGCCGCTGATCCGGCCGGTGAATTCGTTGCCCACGCGTTCCGACAGGAAGGCGGCAAGGTAGCGGTCTGTGGTGTCACGCTCGGCGGTCATGCTGCGGCGTTCGGTGTCGCTGATATGGGTGGCGGTGGCTTCCAGATCCTCGATCTCGGCAGGGCTGAGCCCGTCCTTGCCCCAGCCATGCGCAGAAATCAGTGCCCGGTGAACGACCAGGTCGGAATAGCGCCGGATGGGCGAGGTGAAATGCGCGTACTTGCGCAGCGCCAGCCCGAAATGACCGAAGTTTTCAGGGCTGTAATAGGCCTGCGTCATGGCGCGCAGGGTCGAGAGGTTGATCAACTCGTCGTGGTCGGTGCCCTCGGCCTGCTCCAGCAGCGCGTTGAGATGCGCGGTCTTGAGCACCTGCCCCTTGGCCAGCACCAGCCCCGCCGCCTGCGCCACCTCGCGCAGCGCGTCGAGCTTTTCCGGCGATGGCTCTTCGTGCACGCGAAACAGCAGCGGCGATTTCTTCGCGGTCAGCGTTTCGGCGGCGGCGACATTGGCCAGCACCATGAATTCCTCGATCATGCGGTGGGCATCCAGACGCTCGGCGAAATTCACCGATACGACCTTGCCGGCATCGCTGAGCACGATCTTGCGTTCGGGCAAATCCAGCGCCAGCGGCTGGCGCCGGTGGCGTGCCGCGGCCAGCGCGCGGTAGGCGGCGAAAAGCGGGTGGATCACCTCGCCCACCAGCGGCGCGGTGTGGTCGTCGGGTTGGCCGTTCTCGGCCGCCTGCGCCTGTTGGTAGGTCAGCGACGGGGCCGACCGCATCAGCCCGCGCATGAAACGGTGGCCGATCTTTTCGCCCTGCGCGTCGATCTGCATGCGTACCGCGATGCACGGGCGCGGCACGCCCTCGTGCAGGCTGCACAGATCGCCCGACAGCCGGTCGGGCAGCATCGGCACCACGCGGTCGGGGAAATAGCTGGAATTGCCGCGCTTGCGCGCTTCGCCGTCCAGCGCCGAACCGGGGCGCACGTAATGGGCAACATCGGCGATGGCGACCCAGACGACATGCCCGCCGTCGTTTTGCGGGTCGTCGTCGGCATGGGCCCAGACGGCATCGTCGTGGTCGCGCGCGTCGGACGGGTCGATGGTGACCAGCGGCATGTCGCGCATGTCCTCGCGCCCCGAAAGGCCGGCCGGTTTCATCGCATCCGCCTCGGCGATCACCTTGTCGGGAAAAGCGTCAGGTATGCCGTGCTGATGGATCGCGATCAGGCTGACGGCCTTGGGCGCCGACGGGTCGCCCAGCCGGTCGATCACCCGCGCCCGCGGCAGGCCCATGCGGGCGCGTGGGCCGCTTTGTTCCGCCTCGACCAGTTCGCCGTCCTTTGCACCGCCGGTGGCGCCGGCGGGCACCTGCCATTCCTTGCCGTCGCCCTTGTCGATGGGCACGATGCGCCCGCCTTCTTCGCCGGTGCGGAACACGCCCAGAACGCGGCGCGGGTTGGCGCCGATACGCCGGATCAGGCGGCCCTGGTAATGATGATCCTCGGCCTTGACCTCTTGCAGGCGGGCTAGGATGCGGTCGCCTTGGCCCAGGGCCGGGTCCGAATCGCGCGGGATCATCAGGATCACCGGCTCGACGCCCTCGCCGTGCCATTCCAGCGGCCGCGCCAGCAGGTCGCCATCGGACGTCTGTCCCGACACCTGCACCACGCTGACAGGCGGCAGGCGTTCGGGGTCGCGATAGCTCTTGCGGCGCTTTTCAAGGTGGCCTTCGGCCTCAAGCTCCTTGAGCACGCGCTTGAGGTCGATGCGCGCCGCGCCCTTGATGCCGAAGGCCTTGGCGATCTCGCGCTTGGAATTGAGGGTCGGGTTGTCGGAAATCCATTGCAGGATCTCCGCCTTGGAGGGGATATGGCTCATGGCGCTGCGATAGCACAGGCGGCGAGGGGCGTCATGGGCGAAAATGGCAGGTCGGACGAGCGCTTGCCGAGCCAGGCCGGTCGGCGGCGGTGTCAACGTCTTGCAAGGTATCCACCAGCGCGATTCGCGCGTCGGGCAGGCTGGCCATGCTGTCGGTCAGCGCGTGCGGCCCCGACCAGCGCACGCCGCGAAACATGGCCGTCGGCGGCGGCGCCGTGCGCCGCAGCCCCATCAGCCAGAAACCGCCGTCGGGCGCAGGGCCGAACACCGCGTCGTGGCGGCCAAGGGCGACAAAGGCGCGCGCCACATGGTCTGGCCGAACGCCGGGGATGTCGCCGCCGATGATGCAGGCCGGGCCGGGCGGCAGGGTGCGCATGATCCGCCCCATGCGCGCGCCCAAATCGCCGCGCCCCTGGGGCATGCGCGGCAGATGGGCGGGCCACACGCGGCTGGCCATTCCGGCATGGTCGGGCGACACGGCCAGCACAAGCTGCCAGCGCGGGTCGTCCAGCCGCCGCAGCAGCGACGCGACCTGGTGGCGGAACCACCACGCCGCGCGCACATGGCCGATGTCGCGGCCGAGCCGGGTTTTCACGCGGCCGGGGCGCGGCTCCTTGAGCATCACCACCAGTCGCGCGCGGCGGCGCGTGTCAGCCGAAGAAGTCACGCAAGACCCGGCCATATACCGCCTTGAGCTGTTCGATCTGGCCGATCTCGACGCGCTCGTCGACCTGGTGCATGGTTTGCCCGACAAGGCCGAATTCGACCACCGGGCAGTGATCCTTGACGAAGCGCGCGTCCGAGGTGCCGCCGGTGGTCGACAGCACCGGCGCGACGCCGGTTTCCGCCTCGACCGCGCGCGCCACCAGGTCCGACAAGGCCCCCGGCGGGGTGAGGAAGCTTTCGCCCGATACCTTGATTTCCAGATCCACGGTGACGCCGAATTCTGCGGCGGCGCGGTCGGCTTCGGCGCGCAGCCACTCGGACAGCGAGGCGCCGGTATGGGTGTCGTTGAAACGGATGTTCACCGTCGCGCGTGTTTGTGCCGGAATGACGTTGGTTGCCGGGTTGCCCGTGTCGATTGTCACCACCGCCAGCGTCGAGGGGTCGAAATGCTCGGTTCCGCGGTCCAGCGCGTGCGACGAGAGCCGATCCATCAGCCGCGCCATCGCGGGCAGCGGGTTGTTGGCGCGATGCGGATAGGCCGAGTGGCCCTGCACACCCGTCACCGTGACCCACGCCGACAGCGACCCGCGCCGCCCGATCTTGATCATGTCGCCCATGCGCTCGGGGCAGGTGGGCTCGCCCACCAGGCAGGCGGCCATCGCTTCGCCCTCGGCTTGCATCCAGTCCAGCAGCGCCGCGGTGCCGTGGGTGGCCTCGCCTTCCTCGTCGCCGGTGATGGCCAGGATCACGGCGCCATCGGGGGGTGTCTGCTGCACGAAATCCACCGCCGCCGCGACGAAGGCCGCCACGCCCGATTTCATGTCGCACGCCCCGCGCCCCCACAGCATGCCGTCGCGGCGTTCGGCGCCGAACGGGTCGACCGACCATGCCGCGCGGTCGCCCACCGGCACCACATCGGTGTGCCCGTTGAACCCGAACGTGCGCGGATGCCCCTTTGCGCCCCAGCGGGCGAACAGGTTGGCGACGCCGCATCGGTCGACGCGGGCGCAGGCAAAGCCGGCACTTTCCAGCACCTCCTGCAGCAGCACCAGCGCGCCGCCTTCCTCGGGCGTGACCGAGGCACAGCGCACCAGCCGCGCGGTCAGGTCCACCGGGTCGGTCGGCTTGGGTGGAATATCGGGCATCTTCGGCTCCTTGGCGGGAACGGCGGCGGCCTCGGCCAGGCCGGTGCCGCGCCAGGTTGTGACGCAAAAGACTCAGGCCCGCCGCCGGATCGGGCGGCGGGCCGGCAAACGCTTAACAGCAGTCGTTGCCGCGTGCTAGGTTGCGAACACAACAACAAGGGCCAGAGGCAGGGCCATCGGCGCAATCACAGGGCACCATGCGCGCGTCACGGCAGGCGACAGCGCGCGCGAACCGGATGCACTGCCGGAAACGGAGCCGGGAGCAGTAATGACAGCGTTTCGCAAGATCGCGCGGCGGGTGCCGCGTCCCGTGGAGGCGGGCTGAGATGGCGTGGATCGGCCTGACCTGCGGCGACGAGGCGCTGTTTTGTCCTCGTGGATTGGATGACGCCGGCAAGGTGCCGGCGCCGCGCGCCGACAGCCTGGCAGCGCGCGGTGCGTTCGTGCTGGAAGCCACGCTCACACCTGAAAGCCGGCCGCATTGCCTGTTGAGCCACCGCCGCCCGCCGCCCTGGCGCAGCGGCCTGTCGCTGAACACCCTGCCCGGGGGCGGCGTGGCGCTGGTCATGACCCAGGGTGAGGACGTGATCCATGCCACCGTGCCCGGGCAATTGCCCGCACAGGGCGAGGTGTTGCGCATCACCTACGCTTGGGATGCCCCGGCGCGCCAGGGACGGTTGAGCATCGAACACCCGCAAAGCGGTTTTGCCCGGCTGACCGGGGTCGCGAAGCCCAAGCCGCTGCCATTGTCCGACCTGGGGTTGATCACGCGCGGCATGCACGCCGGCCGCGGCAGCAGCGACACAGAGCTTTTCGCCGTGTCTTCGGCGCCCGAGCCGATCGGCCCGATGCCCACCCTGGCTTGCGATGCGCCGATTGCCACGCCCGAAGGCTACCGCCCGGCGGGCAGCCTGCGGCGCGGCGACCTGGTGCGCGGCATCGACGGGCAACTCCACCCGGTGCTGGGGCTGGTACGCCGCACGGTGCCGGCGAGCGGCGGTTTCGCGCCGGTGCGGCTGCGCGCGCCTTATTTCGGCTTGCACAGCGACGTGGTGGTGGCGCCCGACCAGCGCCTGGTGATCGAGGGGTCGGACGTTGAATATACCTTCGGCCACGAGCGGGTGCTGGTACCCGCGCGGCACCTGGTGAACGGCACGGCAGCGCTGCGCGAGCCCTGCGGCACGACGATCACCTACGTGCAGCCGCTCCTGCCCGATTACGGGGCGCTGATCGTCGCGGGCACGCCGATGGAAAGCCTGTTTCTGGGCCGGCTGCGGCGCAAGCCCGCACTGCTGGCGGCCAGCCTGTTGTGCGATTATCCCCGCGTCAGCCTGCCCGAACACATGCAAACAGGCTACCGGGTGCTCAGACCCTACGAGGCGATCACCCTGGCGGCCCAGCGCGCGGCGTGAAACCCAAGCCACGCATCGCAAGGCCAGTGTCCCGACATGCCAACCGGGGACCGGATTCATGCTGAATCTGAACAGGAAAACAGTGGTGAGCCGTGCAGGATTCGAACCTGCGACCCACTGATTAAAAGTCTGAATAAAATTCTGCGTTTTCAGAGGTGTCTGGAGCGAAATTCCAGATCCGAATCACCAACAGGTTGCAACAGCGAAGTGTTGGATCACCGTGATTTTCTGCCGCATATGCGCTTGAGAACAGCAATCTTCAGGCAGCATTTCTCGAAACCAGAGGCAGGATCCCTATCAGGCTCTACGTCGAACCTGTGCCGGATCGAGGGTGACCCGGGTTTTCTGTCCGAGGAGATCAAGAAGTACATGTATACGCTTTTCAGCATCAATGCGTTCGATCTTTGATGCAAAATCCCGGAAGGGGCCTTTGGTGATCCGGATATCGTCGCCGACCTCGAAGTCTTCGTGTGGCTGAAGCAGGCCTGACGTGTCGCAGCGCTGCATGAGCTCCGAGACCAGATCACCTGGTACCTGGGCCAACCCGCTGCTTCCGAATCCGATGAGTTGTGACACTCCTGGGAGTGTGCGAATCTTCTGCCAGTGTGCGCCATTTGGAGAGACGCCGAAGAAGATGTAGCCTGCAAACACCGGTTGACGTTCTGGTTTAAAACGCCCGCGCCAGCGCCGCTCGACCATGTGCTGCGGCATGAACACATCAACGCCTATGCGGGAGAGGTGTCGGAGCGCGATGTGATTCTGATTGGGCTTGCAGAGGAGCAAGTGCCAGTTAATCAGCTCGAGCTGAGAGGATCGCAGAGAAATCATTGTTCACTCACCTGTTTGTTCAGAAATGAACGAAGATTACCCAACATACAACCCCAAGTAAGGCCGTGCGGCAAGAAGTTCTTGAAGACGGGTTTTCAAGCAGGCGATCTTACGCTACCAATACGGTGACCATGAACGAGGTCGTGGAAAAATCGCTAGTTTTCAGGTACTTGAGTCTCCAATATGTGTTGGACGGCCGTGCGTGAGCCATGGCAGATGATGCTAGCGGAGCTTCCTATCCCTCTTGGTTTCATAGAGCAGCGAGTAGATGCTTTTGTTTCGACGCGTTGCGATCAGGCTCTCCACTGATGGCCAGCAGGCGTAGCAAGCTCCAGGAAGATGCATACTTCCGTGTTCTTCGCCTTCTCCAGGACAATCCTGAGATGTCGCAGCGCGACCTGGCCAAGGCCGTAGGGGTGAGCGTGGGCGCCATGCATTACGTGCTCGGCGCCCTGGTAGAGAAGGGCCTCGTCAAGCTGGATAACTTTGCGTCCGCCAAAGACAAGCGACGGTATTCGTATATCCTGACACCTCGAGGTGCCGCCGAGAAGGCGAAGATAACAAAACGGTTCTTGGCGCGAAAACTCGAGGAGTACGACGCCTTGAGGGCTGAAATCGAAGATCTGAAGCGCGATTTGGAAGATGATGTGCATCCGGGAAAAGTGAATGCCAGAGGTCGATAGGTTTCTTCGTCGACGTGAGTTTGCGTTATCGGGGGGGCGAGGCGGGCCAGAGGCTAGGCTGTGTGTTTCCCGGCGCCTACGAGAAAATTGACCACTTCGCTGCGCCAGACACATCATTCCCATTGGACAAAATGACCAAAACCATTCTGCTTGACTGCACGCTCCGCGACGGTGGTTATTACAACGTCTGGAACTTTCATCCTACGCTCATCGACTCCTACCTAGCGGCGATGAAGGCGGCTCAGGTGGACATTGCGGAGCTAGGCTTTCGCTTTCTGGAGAACGAGGGGTTCAAGGGGCCTTGCGCCTTTACGACCGATGACTTCCTGCGGAGCCTGACGATTCCTCACGGGCTCGTGGTCGGGGTCATGATCAACGGTGCCGATCTTTGCTCTGACCTCGGCTGTATACCGGCGCTTGAGCGTTTGTTTCCCGAGCGCGCCGACGAGACGCCTGTCGATCTCGTTCGCATCGCGTGCCACTTCCGCGAATTGCAGCGAGCGCAGTCGGCCGTGACGTGGCTTTCCGATCGCGGCTACAGAGTCGGCCTCAACCTTATGCAGATCTCGGACCGCACGCAGGAGGAGGTGGCTGCGCTCACCGCCTTGGCACGGAACTGCCCCGTGGAAGTACTCTATTTCGCCGACAGCATGGGTAGCATGACACCGGATG
>NZ_JAGXFK010000010.1 GCF_024637375.1 Sediminimonas sp.
GTCGCGCGCCGATACATGAGTCTTGAAACCCTCGCGCGCGTGAACGACAATCCCAACATCAGGTTGCCCGCCGTGGCGACCTGATCAGATCTGGACCTTTCCGAAGGTCGGCGTTCTTACACCACGCCACGGGGCACTATCACGCCGACAATCTCTTTCTCCGGCAAAATCCTGTGATCGTTCAATGCAAGCAGCAGCGATTCGCAAATTGCCAGTGCGGCAGTTCCGGAAATGTCGTCGGGGCGGGGCATGTCAGTTTCACTTTCAGCTTGGGGGCTATGTGCCGGTCATCATTGACTTGGAGCATCGCGACAATGGACCAAATTATGCTACGATGAACTGATGCAAAGTAGCCTCAGGCGTTTTTTTCGGCTATCTGCATAGGTGAACACCGCGCTGCAGATCCTGTGTGAAAGCGAAAATATTGGTTTTGAAAAGCCCCCTGACACGCAAGCTTTCGGCCTTCGTCGCCCTGTCGGACGTCGATCTTGAAACGCTGGCGCGGTTTCACCGACGCCGACGCAGCTTTTTGCCGGGGCACGAAATGACCTATGAGGGTGAAGTGAACGCATCGGCCTTCATCCTCGCCGAAGGCTGGGCCTTGTCCTACAAGATATTGCCGGATGGCGACCGGCAGATCGTGGATTTCCAGATTCCGGGGGATTTTCTCGGGCTGCGCAGCATTTTGTTCCGCACCGCCGATCACAACATCGAGGCGGCCACGCGCATCGAGGCCTCCGAAGTGCTCACATCGGACATTCTCGATGGCTTCCGCAACGCGCCGCGTCTTGCGACGGCAATTCTCTGGGCGGCCTCGCGGGATGAGGCGATGGTGGTCGAGCATCTGGTCAATCTCGGTCGCCGCTCGGCCGAAGAACGCATGACGCACATGCTGCTCGAACTCGGGGCACGGCTGAAACTCATCGGTATGGGCGACATGACGGGCTTTGATTGTCCGCTGACGCAGTATCACCTTGCCGACGCTCTGGGCCTGAGCGCCGTGCACGTGAACCGCATTCTGCGTCGCCTGCGCGAAGACGGCCTCCTGACCTTCCAGAAGGGGCGCGTGGTCTTTGATGATTTCGACCGCGTCAGGGAGCTCGCGGGATTCAATATGGCCTATCTGGATCAGGAGGAGCCATTCTTGCGCTGAATGCTCTCCCCGGTGGAACCTGCCAAAGAGGGTTTGTCATGTGTTGCGCCGCATCGAGTTCACGGTTGCACACGCCGTCATTCCTGGCCGTTTGTGCCTTCTCGGCGGCCTGGTAATGTTTTCAGCGCCACGTCCTTCGTGGCGTCTCGGTCGGCGCCTTGTCACAGGCGCCCTTGAGCGTCTTCATCTTGCCGGCGGTGCTGGTCATCGGAGATTTCGCTTCCATGGTATTTCCGGGTTTGATCGAAATGACGGAGCCTCCCCGCCGGGCCGGGACAGGAACCGGTTGCCGGTCAGGGAAGCCCCGCCGTTACTCGAAACAAACGACTGACGGCGGAATCTGTTGCCGTTACCAAGGACCGTAAAGGGATGCGGCACGGACGGGACTGATGCAGGTTGGTGCCGGAGGCATTTTTTTTGCGGTGCACGTTCCGGGTGCCTTGACAGGAACATGCCCCGCACAATACGTCACGATGCCAAGAGGCTCCAAGGCGCGGAGAGGCGCGGAACCGGACCAGGCCGTGCCTCGACGCACCAATCCGCGCAGCGCCTGTCAGCATGGGAGGCAGTGCGCGCGGACGCACGCTCTCAACGGATATCGAACCAGCGCATGGCGGTTTGCAGCAGGTGATCGTAGTCGCCAGCGGTGGCCTCTGCCATGAAGGCGGCGATTTCGTCATCGGACAATCCCGCCGCTTTGGCGGTCTGGCGGCAGCGACCGAGAACGGTAAAAGCGTTGCCGTCATTGCCGGTCAGCGTGACGGTGATCTCGGGGTGTTTCGGTGTCATGGTTGGGTCTCCAATAGCAGGTCACTGGGACAGCAGGCGTATTTGCGGCGAACAGTCCAGTTGAATGTCAGCGGGTCGGCCAAGTTCTCTGACAGGCGCGCACCTGCCCCCGCAACACCGCATAATCCGCCAACCACCCCACGATCACCGCCCCCTCCGGCAACGCCGCCACCTCGTCGGCCACCCGCGCCTGCTCGGCCGGGCTGTACGCTACCACCGGCGGACACGCTCCCTGCCCGACCCGATCAAAACCCACCCCCGCGCAACCGCTGAACAAGAGCGTCACGATCACGGGGACGACGAGCCGCCGCCTCCAGCATCTGTCGTTGAATGGCATTGCGACGCTCCAGCATGTCCAGCCGCTCGGCGGCGCGGCCCGCGCGCTCGCCGGTGCGGCGGAGGTTGAACAGAAACAGAAGAACGGCGAGCGCGACGAGGACGATGGTCGCCACCCGCCGCACCCACGGCCGGGCCAAGATCCCGGCCAGCAAACCGCCCCACATCAGCGCTGCCCCTTGCGCCAGTCATCGAGCCGCGCCCAGACGGCAACGGCAATGCCGCCAAGCGCCAGGGCGATGAACAGCCACCGCAGGCTGTCGAGATACGGCACCAGCGGCTGTACCGCGCCCTGCGCCTCGGCGAGCGCGTCCTGCGCTACCTCGACCCCGGCCGCACCGACGGTCGCCACCCCGGCCGCCCCGGTCCCCTTGAGCGTGCGGCTCTGCGTCAACACCTCTCGCGCGGGTGGGGCCTCCCGGGCAAACGGTACCGCCCGCGGCGGAAACGGCGGGCCCCACGACCGGGCTGGCCCCAGATCGATATGCATGAAGTTCGAGCGCGGGTAGGTGCCGAAACCCAGAAACCCCACCGCGCGGGCCGCGGCCTCGAACGCCACGGGATCATGGTTGGCCATGGAAATATCGAACGCGGTGCCGTCCATGTGCTTTGAGCGCGGTGCACCCTTGACCGCCTTGTTGTGCGCGGGGGTGCGATAGGCCGAGGTGACAATCATCGGCTTGCCCAGCCGGTCGCGCAGGGCCTGCAGCGTGTCCAGCGCTTCGGGGTGCAGCTTGAGCCGGCCGGTGCCGCGGCAGGCGATCTCGGCGGGGCTGAAGTCGGGCCAGCGCCAGAGCGCATCGGGCACGTCGCGGTAATGGGCAAAGGTGCGGACGGGATCGGGCATGAGGAGCTCCTTGTTTCTTGGGGGGGGGCAGATTGACGGCCCCAGGCCCGACGCCCGGGAGCGCATCGGTGGTTGGGAATGACGGGGACCTGGGACTGGTGATTGCGCGAGGCCGGCGCATGCGGCCGCGCGTTCTCACGGCGGGCAAGTTCGGGTGTCGCAAAGATGCGGGCAGGCCCGTGATCGAGGTCGGCCACGGTGCAGAGCGGTGCCCCGGGACAGCGCCGGGCGCCGCCCTCAGTCCTCGCGGCCGCGCTGGAAGGCGGCGAACATGAGGTTGCGCATCTCGTGGATGTCGCCTTCGATGCGCGCAAGGCGGGCATCGTCGTTGTGGCGATCCTCGGCGCGGCGGCTCTCGATGCGGGTGCGCTCCTCGGCGAGCTCCTGCTCGAGCTTGTGCAGCAGCGCCTCGTTGGTGAATGCCTTGCGCGTCACGGCGGTGGCAAGCCCGGCGACGAAGGTGATCCACACACCGATGGCGGCCGCGATGCCGTGCTCGCGCAAGGCCGCGGCGATCTGGTCGATCAGGCTTGCCCTGTCACTCATGGCGCGCTCCGTGGGTCGATTGCGGCAGATGGACCGGCATCCGGGGTGGGCCGGCATCCGGATGGGCCGGCATCCGGATGGGCCGGCATCCGGATGGGCCGGCAGCCGGTCAGGGGCCGGTGATGGTATAGAAGGCGGCCGGATCGGCCATGTTGGCGGCCTCGGCGGCCATCCAGGCGTCGGACATCGACGCATGCCGGAGCCAGGCGAACTGGTAGTAGGCCTCGCCATCCTCGGCCCCGTCGCTTTGGGAGGCATTGAGAATGAACTCGGCCGCGGTTCCCGCGCCCGCGGGGCGACTGGCCGAGGCGGCCTCGCTGCTCTCCAGCACGCCGTCCACCCAGAGCCTGCGCCCGCCGGTGCCATTGTGGCTGCCCGCGAGGCGGATTGTATCGGTTGTGCCGGGGTTTCGGGCGCTGCTCATCCAGCCGTCCGAGGCGTTCCACATGGCAAGCACGTCGGGGCCGTCGTCATAGGCGATGGTCGCGCGATTGGCGGAACTGGTGCCGTTGGCATGAGACAGAAACCCCTGCTGCAGATCGCCGGTAACTTCCGACCAGTAGACCGAGGCGGCCATCGTCCACACATCCGAGCGCGGATCGATCGTGGCGAAGAAGGGCGCGAAGTGGACCTTGCGCCAGTCGACCTTGCGCGGCAGACGCGCGTAGCGGCTGACATTGCCATCGCCGCGCAGAAGCCAGAGGCTTGTTCCGTCAAAGGACAGGCCCTCGTTGATACTCAGGCCCGCGCGTTCCAGCACCGTGCCGGTCACGGTCCCGTCCGGGGCAACCGCCTTGACGGGGTTGTCCGCGGTGTCGCTGGAGATGTGGAGCACCCCGTCCACGTGGGTGATGCCCTGCATGTTGGCGATGGTCTCCGACAGCACCACGGTCTCCAGCAGCGCGCCGGTGGTGCTGTAGCGATAGAGCACCGAGCCGTCAGTGAAGTCCGTGATCCACAAATCGATGCCGTCATGGGCGATGCCCGAGACCTCGTGCGCGTTGGCCGAGATGTCGTAGCTGCGCAGGAACGCCAGCGTGTCGGCGTCATAAACCGCGATGTGCTGGTTGTCATAGGGGCTATTGGGGTATTCTTCCAGCGGAAGAAACACCTCGTTCCCGATGATGCAGCCATCCCCGAGATGGTTGACCCCGGCGATCCCGCTGGCCAGGATCGGGTCGGAATTCGACGCCTGCACGGTCACAAGGTCCGCAGAGGTGTGCCTGCGCAACCAGGTCGTGTCGATGGTGATCACACGTCCCGCGGTATCGACAGCGATGCCTTGGTGCGGGTCTCCGACAAACGAATGATAAAGGTCGCGTACCCATTCGCTGTGGGCGACAAGGCTGCCGCCCTGCGCATGGCCCTTGCCGGTGCGGTTGACGGCGTCTGGGAACACCCAGACCACCTCGTAATCGGCCCACACGGCGTTGCGGCCATTGGTGTCGGTCACGGCAAGCGCCGAGCTGGCCCCGTCCTGCAGCGCGATGACGACGGCGGTGTCGCTGCTGGCGGACAGGTTGGTGCGGATGAACAGCCGCCCAAGCTTGCGTGCGGGATTGATGTAGGTGAGATCGTGCGGGATCATGGTGGTGCCATCGGCCGCATAGGCCCGCAGGTTGCCCCCGTCCGCCATCA
>NZ_JAGXFK010000011.1 GCF_024637375.1 Sediminimonas sp.
CACCTCGGGGCGCACGTCGAAGGCATAGGTGATCGCGCCCAGGCTGGTCGATGTGCCAATCGCGGCAAGGCCCGCCACGCCGGCGCCCACCACCAGCACTTTCGCCGGCGGCACCTTGCCGGCGGCGGTGATCTGCCCGGTAAAGAAGCGGCCGAAATTGCCCCCCGCCTCGATCACCGCGCGGTAGCCGGCGATATTGGCCATCGAACTCAGCGCGTCCATCTTCTGGGCACGCGAAATCCGCGGCACCATGTCCATGGCGATGGCGGTGGCGCCCTTGGAGGCGACGAGGTTCATCAACTCCTCGTTGGCCGCCGGCCAGAAGAAACTGATCAGCGTCTGGCCCTTGCGCAGGCGCTTGGCCTCGGTCTCGGTGGGCGGGCGCACCTTGGCGACCACGTCGGCGGCCTTGTAGAGTTGCGCACCGGTCTTGATGATCTCGACCCCGGCGGCCTCGTAATCGGCATCCGAAAAGCCGGCCTTTTCGCCGGCGCCGGTCTCGATCGCGCAGTCGTGGCCGAGCTTCTGCAGGGCCCTGGCGGACTCGGGCGTCATGGCCACGCGGGCCTCGCCCTCCATCACTTCCTTTGGCGTTCCGATCTTCACGTTTCGCGTCCCCCTGGTTGCTCCGTTCGTGGTTCCGTCGCGGCATAACATGTGCCCGAGGCTGACGGGAAGATATGCCACAGACCCGCCGCCTTGGCCATGCATCCTTTGTCGCAGCCATGCCCGGCGCCCTGGCGCGGCCATTCTACAACCATCGCCGGGCCTTCTGGCAGTAGCGGGCGAAATCGGCGCGGAACTTGCGCCGCAGGCGGTTTTCTTCGGGGATGACGAAGCGGCGTTCGATGATCCACACGAAAACCGGCACCAGCGGCAGCGCCAGCGGCGCGTCAAGCGCCAGGATCACCCCGGCCAGCACCAGCGCGTCGCCCAGGTAGATGGGATTGCGCGTGCGCGAGAATATCCCCGTCGTCACCATGTGATCGGCATCGCGGTGCGGCACGATCGTGGTACGGTGGCGGCGCATCTCGTAGAGCGCCAGCAGCATCAGCAGCACCCCGCCGCCGAGCAGAACACCACCGGCGAAATCCGCCCACGCGCCGCCGAATGACAGCCCCGCGTCGAGCAGACGCGGCTGCGCCCAGGCAACACCGATGAACCCCAGCAGCCACACCGGTGGCAGATCGATCCATTTCAGCATGACACCTCTGCGTTCGCTCCGCGCGCCTGCGGCTCATCAGACTTCATGCCGGTTTCCCTGACAAGGGTTGAGGCACCTTCGCTCGCCCGGAAACGAGCCGGCGGCGCGATGTCGGCGCACACCTCACTCCCATTCCATTTCCTCGTAGACGCGACCGGCATTCTTGGTCGCCAGTTCGTCGAAGGTGTCAAGATGCGACCAGCGCGATTGATCCACGTAGTAGGCATCGGCCAGATCGCCGCCGGCGTCGAGGTGGTCGGCGATCTTTGCGCGGATGTCGCGCAGGTAGTCGGCGGTGTAGCGCCTGACCTGGGCCATGTTGGTGGGATGCCCGTGGCCGGGGATCACGTAGGTCGCGCCGAGGTCGGTAAACGGGCCCTCGAAGGTTTCGATCCAGGCGTCGGTGTCGGTTTCGGGAAAGATCGGCGGCATGCGTTCGTGAAAGGCGATGTCGCCGGCGATGACGATGTCCCATTGCGGGATCCAGACCTGGGTGTCGCCCGGCCCGTGCGCGGGGCCAAGGTGCAGCACCTCGAGCGTCACCTCGCCCATCTCGATGACGCGACGATCCTCGAACGTCATCGTGGGTGCGACGACGCGCGTGCCCTCGGCCTTGTCCTTGTTGTAGACCTGCATGCGCTGGAGGATGAAATCGCCGTTCTCGGCCACCTCGTGCGCGGCGTCCTCGTGCATGAGGATATCGACGTCCTGATCGGCCCAGTAGGAATTGCCCAGGATGGCATGGCCCTGACCGTTCTCGTTGATCACCAGCTTGACGGGCTGGTCGGTAACGGCGCGAATCTCGTCGTGCAACGCCGCCGCCAGCCGGGCGCTGGCGCCACCGTTGATCACCACCACGCCGTCGCCGGTGACGACGAAGCTGAGGTTGTTGTTGTGACCGCTGTTTTCATATGTCGGTGGCGCCGTGGCGCCGATGGCCGAGAAGACATGCGGAATCACCTCGACCGGCTTGTCGTACAACTCCGACTGGGGGTACTTGTCGTCGATCCCCTGGGTGGCCAGTGCCGCCCCGGCCCAGGCTACCAGTGCGAAAGCCGCGAAAATGCGTTTCATCCTTGTCCTCCTCGGTTCTTCGTTGGAATTAAATTCACCGATGTGAATGTATTTGTAAAGCCCGCCGCACGGACGGGCCCGCCTTGCCGGCGCCGGCGGGCCCGTTAGAGTGCGCGACAAAGGTTCACGCGCGACAGCAAGGGAGACACCCATGAGCGAGACACTGGACGGAAAACACGCGCTGGTGACCGGCGGCGGCACCGGCATCGGGCTGGCGATCGCGCGCGGGCTGGCCGCGCAGGGCGCGCAGGTGACGATCACCGGGCGGCGGCTGGAGGTGCTGCAAGAGGCCGCCGGCGACGGGCTGCACGCCGCGCGCATGGACGTCACCGACGAGGACAACGTGCGCGACACCATCGCCGCGGCCGTCGCGGCACGCGGGCCAGTGCAGATATGCGTCGCCAATGCCGGCATTGCCGAGGGCCGCAAGCTGCACAAGACCGACACCGAACTGTGGCGCAGGATCATGGCCACCAACCTGGATGGCGCCTTCTTTACCATCCGCGAAAGCATGGGGTCGATGCTGCAGACCGATTGGGGCCGGGTGCTGGCGATCTCGTCCGTCGCCGGGGTGCGCGGGCTGCCGGGCGCGGGCGCCTACGCGGCCTCGAAACACGGCGTGATCGGAATGATCCGGTCGTTGTCGGAGGATTTCATCGGCGGGCCCTATACCTTCAACTCGATCTGTCCGGGCTACGTGGACACCGAGATCATCGCCCGCAACGTGGATTCCATTGCCACGCGCGCCGGCATGAGCGCAGGCGAGGCGCGCGACGTGATGGTGAACGCCAACCGCCACAAGCGCCTGATCGCGCCCGGGGAAGTGGCCGCCGCCGCGCTGTGGCTGTGCGCGCCGGGATCGCAAAGCGTGAATGGGCAGGAGATCAAGATCGCCGGCGGCCAGGTTGCCGGCTGAGGCCGCGGCGCGGCCGGGTACAACCCGGTAGTGCGCGTTTCGGCCATGTTCCCGTTGGGCAGGGAAACGGAACCCGCGCCCGCGGCGGGGGCGCGGTTGCCGCGTGTCCGCGTGGGGGCGCTGCCCCCACACCCCCGGAGTACTTGGGGAAAGATGAAGCGGCAAGCGCGGCTCAGGCCGCCGAGCGGCGCGCGGCGAGGCTGGTGTCCAGCCATTCCTGGACGGCCTCGCGCCGGCACGGCACCGCCGTGGCCATACCGCCGGTGAAGTCCTCGAAGGCGGCGGCATTGGCGGCGTTGAGCCCGACGATGACCGGCACGCCAAGCTCCAGCGCCTGCGCGATGATTTCGCGAAAGCCACGCCCCTCGGACTCGTGCTTGCCGAACTTGTTGACGATCAGCAGGTCGGTTCGTTCCGTCACCGTCGGCGCCACCGCCTGCACCGCGCGTTCGAGCGCGGCGGGGTCGAGCGCGCAACCGCGCGCGTTCGGCCCCAGGTCTTGCGAGATACGGATCACCGGACCATCGGGCAGCACCTGCACATCCATGTCACAGTGGTGGGATTTCGGCCGCGGCGTGTTGGTCTGAACCACGCCGGCCAGGTGCAACCCCTGCCCGAGCGCGCGATCGGCCTGCCCGGCAAGAAGGCGATCCGTCTCTCCCCGATCGGATGTCATGACATAAGCGAAGTGCATTTGTTCCCTTTCTCGTTCCGACGGGCCATGGCGCGGCGATGATGGCCCGTTTGCGGATGGTGGCCCGATTCCCGCCGCGATGCCAGCGGCGCGGTGGCGGCGCTTGGTCGCCCCCGTTGGCCCGGTCATTCGCCAGGATCCGCGCTGCGGCGCGCCTGCATCCGCTGCCGCAGGCGCTTGAGATCGCGGGCCTTCAGATAGCCCCTGGCCAGCGGCAGAATCACCGCGTTCTCGACCAGCAGGTGACGCCGTTCGAGATCGGCAAAGGCGGTCAGCCGCGCGGCCTCGGCCGGAGTTGGCGCGGCGTTGTCGGTTATAATCCGCTCAAGGATGGCAATCACGCCGGGGCGCGTCGTGGCGATTTCGCGATGATCCCGCGACAGCCGGTCAAGCGTGCCGTGCAAATCCCTGTCGTCGGGCGCGCAGCGCCTGAGCAGAGGAAACAGATCCTCGTCCTCGTCGCGCGCATGGGCGGGCAGGACACCGCGAATGAACGCGCGCGCCGCCAGGGCCAGGACCGGTTGCGCCCGGGACGAGGCGGCCAATGCGTCGAGATGGGCACACACCTCGCGCAGGTGCATGTGCTCGTTCGTCAACCCCTCCAGCGGGTTGTCCGGCAGCGCGGCGGCGAGGGCGGCCCGCGCGCCGATGTCAGGGATAGGCGGCATCATGTCACCCTTCGCCTCAGGTGGCCACCGGCGGCAGCCCGGCAATGTCGGCGCGCTCCATCAGCTCGGCCACATAGGCGCGTGCCGCCACCGACCAGCGGAGCTTTTCCATGGCTTCGGCAATTCCCGCACGCGCCGCCGAGAACGGCAGCACCGCCCCCTCGGCCAGCGCATCGAGCCGGATGACATGCCAGCCGTGGCGGGTGGAAACCGGGCGCGGCGTGACCTCGCCTTCGCGCATGCTGCGCAGGATGTGCTCGAACTCGGGCACCGCGTCGCCGGGGCGCATCTGGCCCAGCCGCCCGCCTTGCGCGGCACTGGCGCAATCGCTGTGGTCCTTGGCAAGCTGCGCGAATGTTCCGGGGGTCGCGTGCGCCTGTGCGGCGATACCCTCGGCGCGCACCTGCGCGGCGCTGCTGGCCTCGGCGTCGCGCGGATCGCAGGCCACCAGGATATGCGACACCTCCCACAACGGCGGCGAGCGGAATCGCGTCGGGTCGCGGTCGTACTCGGCGCGCAACTCGGCGTCGGCAGGCGGCGCGATGTCGATGGCTTCGTCGAGAAGGCCCCGGATCAGGGCCTCCTCCTCGGTTTCATGGCGCCCGGGCGACAGCGCCTGCGGGCTGGCCGGGATGCCGCGATGGCGCGCTTGCTGCAACAGCAGCGTGCGCACGGCCATGGCATGCGCCGCCTTGCGCCAGGCGATGCCGGGCTTGCCGGCGGGCGCGTCGTGGTTCTGCGCCTCGGCGGCGATGGCGGCGTGGGGCACCACCTCGCCGTTGACGACCAGATCGGGAAAGAGGGCTGCATTCATCGGGCTCACTCCGCTGGCTTGGCTGTTGTGGTTTGCGCGGGCGCGGATTGCCCCGGCTTGGCCGACGCCAGAGGCTTTTGGCGCCGGGTGCGCACGATCTGATAGCCCGACCGCAGCAGATATCGCACCGGTGCCGCGAAGCCCGAGATCATGTGCACCAACCGGGTGAACGGGAACAGGATGGTGATCAACAGCCCCAGGAAGATGTGCAGCTTGTAGAGCCAGTGCACGTCGACCACTGTCACCCAGGCGTTGATGTTCCATGAAACCACGCTCTGCGACCAGCTCATGAAGCGGACCATTTCGGCGCCGTCCATGTGTTGCAGTGTCTGCGTGATGGTCAGCAGGCCGATGACCAATTGCAGCCAGATCAGGCCCATGATGCCGATGTCGGCATAGCTTGAAGTGACGCGGATCCGCGGATCGGTCAGGCGGCGGTGCAGCAGCATGGTCGAGCCGATCAGGGCGATGACGCCCGCCGGCCCACCGACAATCACCGCCATCCATTGCTTGAGCCAATAGGGAACGCCCAGCGCGTCGAGCACCCAGACCGGCGTGAAAAGCCCGATCAGGTGCCCGAAGAAGACTATGATGATCCCAACATGAAACAGGATCGAGCCCCAGACCAGTTGCTTGCGCCGCAGCAGTTGGCTCGACGAGGATTTCCAGGTGAAGGGGTCGCGTTCATAGCGCGCGATCGAGCCCACCAGAAGCACGGTCAGCGCGACATAGGGCATGATCCCGAAGATGATGAAGTTGATGTCGAAATTTCCGAACATTGGGTCAATCTCCTATCCGGCCGCCTGCTTGGGCGGGTTATCGGTGGTATCCATGCGCGAGAGCATGTCGCGCACCTGCGGGCAGCCCGCGTTCGGGTCGGGGCCGAAGAGCACCTCGCTTTCCTCCCAGACCGCGTCGAGCGCCTCGAGGTCGTCCGGGTCGTCCTCGGGCTGGTCCAGCAGTTCGGCCACCGCGTTGCTGTCGGCATGCGCGTCGGCCAGTTGCAGAAGGGCCGCGAACACGGACGCATAGGCGCTGTCACGCCGGACAAGCCGGGTTTTCAGCGCTTCGAAGATATGCGCCGCGTCCGCGAGCACCTCCCGCCCCTCACCCAAGGGACGCAGGGCGAGGAACTCCAGAAGAACCGGCAGGTGATCGGGCAGTTCAGTGGTCGCCGGGTCGAAGCCGGCGTCGCGGTAGGTTTCCACCAGGTTGACCATCGCGCCGCCGCGATCGCGGCTTTCGCCGTGGACGTGTTCGAACAGGTTCAGCGACAGGCTGCGCGAGCGATCGAACAGCATCACGAACCGTTCCTGCAGGTCGTAGATGTCGTCACACTGGAGCGACGCCACCAGCGTACGCAGATCGCGCCGCGCCGCCGCCGTCAGTCGCGATTCGGCGGCAAGAACGCCGCCGATCTCGGGCATGGCCTGCTGCAACTCTTCCGTCGGGTAGCTCAGCAGCAGCGACAGGCACTTGAGCGTGCGGTCCTGAAGATCGGGGGCCATCATTGCACCTCCTGGGGCATCTTGAGCGGTTTCTTGGAGCCGCCGAAGAGCGACCCTTTGGAGATGCCGCTGGAACAGCCATTGCCATCGGTGAAGCCGCAGCCGCCCTTGAGGTCGTAGGCATCCTCGACCTGTTCGCGGTGGGTGGTGGGGATGACGAAGCGATCCTCGTAATCGGCCAGCGCCATGATCTTGTACATGTCCTCGATCATGCGGCCGGTCAGGCCCACGCGCTCGGCGATGGCGTCGTCCTGCACGCCCTCGATGGACTTGGCGCGCATGTAGGCCCGCATCGCCAGCATCCGCTCCAGCGCCAGCGCGACCGGGGCCTCGTCGCCGGCGGTCAGCATGTTGGCCAGGTAGCGCAGCGGAATGCGCAACGAGCGCACGTCGGGGATGGCGCCGTCGGTGCCGATTGCGCCCGCCTCGGCCGCGTTCTGAATGGGCGACAGCGGCGGCACATACCACACCATCGGCAGGGTCCGGTATTCGGGATGCAGCGGGAACGCCACCTTCCATTCCATAGCCATCTTCCAGATCGGGCTTTCCTGCGCCCCCTTGATCCAGTCCTCGGGGACGCCGTCGCGGCGGGCCGCCGCGATCACCTGCGGGTCGTTGGGGTCGAGAAACACCCCGAGCTGCGCATCGTACAGATCGCCCTCGGCCTCGGTATTGGCGGCCTCTTCGATCTTGTCGGCGTCATAAAGCATCACGCCCAGGTAGCGGATGCGCCCCACGCAGGTTTCCGAACACACCGTGGGGTTGCCGCTTTCGATGCGGGGATAGCACATCGTGCATTTCTCGGATTTGCCGGTGGACCAGTTGTAGTAGACCTTCTTGTAGGGGCAGCCCGACACGCACATCCGCCAGCCGCGGCATTTTTCCTGGTCGATCAGGACGATGCCGTCCTCCTCGCGCTTGTAGATCGCGCCCGACGGGCACGAGGCCGCGCAGGCGGGGTTGAGGCAATGCTCGCACAGGCGCGGCAGGTACATCATGAAGGTGTTCTCGTACTCGCCGTACATCTCCTTCTGGATGCCCTCGAAGTTGTAATCCTGGCTGCGCTTCGAGAACTCGCCGCCAAGGATTTCCTCCCAGTTGGGGCCCTTCTCGATCTTCTCCATCCGCTCGCCGGTGATGCGCGAGCGGGGCCGCGCGGTGGGGAACGCCTCCATCGCGGGGGCGCTTTTCAGGTGGTCGTAGTCGAAATCGAACGGCTCGTAGTAATCGTCGATCTCGGGCAGGTCGGGGTTGGCAAAGAGGTTCGCTAGGATCCGCCACTTGCCGCCCTGCTTGGGCTGCAACTTGCCCGAGCCGGTCCGCACCCAGCCGCCGTTCCAGCGCGCCTGGTTTTCCCAGTCGGTCGGGTAGCCGGTGCCGGGCTTGGTCTCGACGTTGTTGAACCACGCGTATTCGACGCCGTCGCGCGAGGTCCAGACGTTCTTGCAGGTGACGGAGCAGGTGTGACACCCGATGCACTTGTCGAGGTTCAGCACCATGCCGATTTGCGCACGTACTTTCATTCCGCGGCCTCCTTTTCGGTCGCTTCGCGGTCGAGCCAGTCGACCTTTTTCATTTTCCGGACCACGACGAACTCGTCACGGTTGCTGCCCACGGTGCCGTAGTAGTTGAAGCCGTAGGATTGCTGGGCATATCCGCCGATCATGTGGGTGGGCTTGAGCACCGTGCGCGTCACCGAATTGTGGATGCCGCCGCGCAGGCCGGTCTTTTCCGAACCGGGGGTGTTCACGATCTTTTCCTGCGCGTGATACATGAACACCGTGCCTTCGCGTATGCGCTGCGACACCACCGCGCGCGCCGTCAGGGCGCCGTTGACGTTGTAGGCCTCGATCCAGTCGTTGTCCTCGATCCCGGCCTTGCGCGCGTCCACCTCCGACAGCCACACCACCGGCCCGCCGCGGTTGAGCGTGAGCATCAGCAGGTTGTCGGAATAGGTCGAGTGGATGCCCCATTTCTGGTGCGGGGTGATGAAGTTCAGCACCAGGCTGTCGCCATCGTCCTGCACGCCCTTGGTGATGGTCTTGAGGTCCACCGGCGGGCGGTAGGACACGAACCCCTCGCCGAACGCGCGCATCCACAGGTGATCCTGGTAGAGCTGCTGGCGCCCCGTCAGGGTGCGCCACGGGATCAGTTCGTGCACGTTGGTATAGCCGGCGTTATAGCACACCTCCTCGCTTTCGATCCCCGACCAGGTGGGCGAGCTGATGATCTTGCGCGGCTGCGCGGCGATATCGCGGAAACGGATTTTCACATGCTCCTGACCCCTGGCCAAGTGCGCGTGTTCGCGCCCCGTCGCACGGCTCAACTGGTCCCATGCCCTGACGGCGACTTCGCCGTTGGTTTCCGGCGCCAGCATCAGGATGACCTCGGTGGCGTCGATATCCGACTCGATCTTCGCGCAGCCCTCGGCCGGCCCATCGAGCTTGACGCCGTTCAGGTCGCGCAGCGCCTGCACCTCGTGTTTGGTGTCCCAGGCGATGCCCTTGCCACCGTTGCCGACATTGTCCATCAGCGGCCCAAGCGCGGTGAAACGCTCGTAAAGCGCGGGATAATCGCGCTCGACGGCAATGTAATTGGGCGCCGTCTTGCCGGGGATCAGGTCGCACTCGCCCTTCTTCCAATCGCGCACGTTGTCCTGCGCGATCTCGGCGGGCGTGTCGTGCAGGATCGGAAGCGCGACCACATCGGTTTCCTTGCCGAGGATTTCCGGCGCCACCTCGGAGAACTTCCTGGCGATCGCCTTGAATATCTCCCAGTCCGATTTCGACTCGTAGGCCGGGTCCACAGCCGCCTGAAGCGGGTGGATGAACGGGTGCATGTCAGATGTGTTGAGGTCGTTCTTCTCGTACCAGCTTGCCGTGGGCAGAACGATGTCGGAATAGACGGCGGTGGTGGACATGCGGAAATCAATCGTCACCAGCAGGTCAAGCTTGCCACGCGGCGCCTCGTCATGCCATTTCGCCTCTTTCGGCTTCTGACGCCCCTCCTCGCCCAGGTCGCGGCCCATCACCCCGTGATCGGTGCCCAGCAGGTGCTTGAGGAAATACTCGTGGCCCTTGCCGCTCGATCCCAGCAGGTTGGAGCGCCACACGAACAGGTTGCGCGGCCAGTTCTCGGGCGCATCCGGGTCTTCGCACGACATCTCGAGCTTGCCGGAGTTGAGTTGATCGGCAACATATTGCGCGACCTCCTTCTTCGACTTCTTCGCAAGCCGCCCGACTTCCAGCGGGTTGGTGCGCAACTGCGGCGCAGACGGCAGCCACCCCATTCGCTCGGCGCGGATGTTGTAGTCGATCATGCTGGCGTCCCAGTCGCCCTCGGGCGCCGTGGGCGACAGGATCTCGTCGGTCGTCAACGTCTCGTAGCGCCACTGGTCGGTATGGGCATACCATGCACTGGTCGAGTTCATGTGCCGCGGGGGGCGCGCCCAGTCCAGCGCGAAGGCCAGCGGTTGCCAGCCGGTTTGCGGGCGCAGCTTTTCCTGGCCGACGTAGTGGCTCCAGCCACCGCCGGACTGCCCCACGCACCCGCACATCACCAGCATGTTGATGATGCCGCGATAGTTCATGTCCATGTGGTACCAGTGGTTCAGCCCCGCCCCGAGGATGACCATCGACTTGCCGTCGGTCTGCTCGGCGTTGCGGGCGAAGGCGCGCGCCACCGCGACGATATTGTCGGCCGGTACGCCGGTGATCTTCTCGGCCCATTTCGGGGTGTAGGGCAGATCCTCGTCAAAGGATTTCGCCGCCCATTCGCCGCCAAGCCCGCGATCGAGCCCGTAGTTGCCGCAGAACAGATCGAACACCGTGGCCACGCGCGCCTCGCCGTCCGCCAGTTTCACGGTCTTGACGGGGATGTTGCGGGTCAGGACGTCGGGGTGGTCGCAACGCACGAAATTCTCGGTCGCCACGCCGCCGAAATAGGGGAAATCAACGGCGGCGACGGCGTCGTGATCCTCTTCCAGGATCAGCGACATCTTCAGTTCGGTCGCCTTGTCGCGGCTGCGTTCCTCAAGGTTCCAATCGCCATCCTCGCCCCAGCGATAACCGACCGAGCCGTTGGGCGCCACGTAGGCACCCGAGGCCGCGTCATAGGCGATGGTTTTCCACTCGGGGTTGTTTTCCTCGTTCAGCTTGCCGTCGAAATCGGCCGCACGCAGGAACCGGCCCGGCACCAGCTTGCCGTCCTTTTCCTCCAGCTTCACCAGCATCGGCATGTCGGTGTACTTGCGGCAATAGTTCTCGAAATACTCGGCCTGGCGGTCGAGGTGGAACTCGCGCAGGATCACATGCCCCATGGCCATGGCCAGCGCGGCATCGGTGCCCTGCTGCGGGGCCAGCCAGATGTCGCCGAACTTGGCCGCCTCGGAGTAGTCGGGACAGATGACCGCGGACCTGGTGCCGCGGTAGCGCGCCTCGGTGTAGAAATGCGCGTCGGGGGTGCGTGTCTGCGGCACGTTCGACCCCCACAGCAGCAGGAAGCCGGCGTTGTACCAGTCAGCCGATTCCGGCACGTCGGTCTGTTCGCCCCATGTCTGGGGGCTGGCCGGGGGCAGGTCGCAATACCAGTCGTAGAACGACATGCAGGTGCCACCCAGAAGGCTCAGGTAACGCGAGCCGGCGGCATAACTGACCATCGACATCGCCGGGATGGGCGAGAAGCCGAACACCCGATCGGGGCCGTAGGTTCTTGCGGTGTAGGCGTTGGCGGCGGCGGTGATTTCGGTCGCCTCGTCCCAGCTTGCCCGCACGAACCCACCCTTGCCGCGGGTTTCGACATAGGAGGCGCGCAGCACCGGGTCGTCCTGCAGGGCCGTCCAGGCCTCGATCGGGGTCATGGTCTTGCGCATCCGGCGCCAGACCTTCATCAGCGCGCCGCGCACCAGCGGGTTCTTCACCCGGTTGGCGGAATAGAGATACCAGCTGTAGCTTGCCCCGCGGGCGCAGCCGCGCGGTTCGTGGTTGGGCAGGTCGGGGCGCGTGCGCGGGTAATCCGTCTGCTGCGTTTCCCAGGTGACGATGCCGGACTTGACGTAGATCTTCCACGAACACGAGCCGGTGCAGTTCACGCCGTGGGTGGAGCGCACGATCTTGTCGTGCCGCCAGCGGTTGCGATAGGTGTCTTCCCAGTCGCGGTTCTCGCGGGTCACTTGCCCGTGGCCGTCCGCGAACTTCTCCAGTTCCTTGGATTGCAGGAAGTTCAGTCTGTCGAGCAGGTGGCTCATTGTCGTCTCCTATGCGTTGGCTGCCCGCCCCGGCCCGCACATGCGGGGGCCGGGGCGGCGTTGCTCGGATCAGGGGTTGCGGATGTAGGCGTTGGGCCGCAGGTAGAACCACCAGTTGATGGCGATGCAGACCGCGTAGAATATCGCGAACCCGTAGAGCGCGTACTCAGGCGTGCCCGCATCCATCTGTTCGCCGAACACCTTGGGAATGATGAAGGCGCCATAGGCGGCGACCGCGCTGGTCCAGCCCAGAACCGGGCCGGCCTGTTCCTTGTCGAAGGCCACGGCGATGGTCCGGAAGGTCGAGCCGTTGCCGATGCCGGTGGCCGCGAACAGGATCAGGAACAAGCCCAGGAAGGGCCAGAAATACTGCTCGGGCGCCGCCGAGGCATAGGCCTGCTGGATGAAGTAGGCGACGCCCAGCGCCGAGATCACCATGACGATGGAGATCCACTGCGTCACGCGCGCGCCGCCCAGCTTGTCGGCCATCATGCCGCCAATCGGCCGGATCAGCGCCCCGATAAAGGGCCCCATCCACGCGAACATCAGCGCCGAGGGCCCGGCCGGGTTGGCGGTGGAGTGGGTCATCACCCCGTCCACCATCAGGTGCTGGTAGCCGAACACCACCTTGATCGTCAGCGCCAGCGCGGCGGAATAGCCGATGAAGCTGCCGAAGGTCATCGTGTAGATGACCGTCATCGCCCAGGTGTGCTTGTTGCCGAAGATGCGATACTGTCGGGTCAGGTTGTTGCCCACCTCGCCGGGAATCAGCTTGAGCAGCCCCACCGTCAGCGCGATCACGAACGGCAGCACCAGCCATTTGGAGATGTCCCAGCCCGAACCGCCGACATCGGTGGGCAGCATCAGCCACAGCCCGATGCCGGCGGTCAGGAACCCGATCAGCAGCATGAAGGAAATGACCCCGAAAGAGCCAAACGGGCCGGGAATGTCCGGCGAGACGTGCTCGTCACGGATGTTGTTCATGCCCAGCCATCCGGCGAAGGCCAGCGGGATCAGTGCCAGCAGCCAGACATAGCCGGCGTTCTGGATGTAGGTCTCGGTGCCTGCCGGGATCTTGCCGATCAGCGTGCCCGAGGTCTGCTGAAGCGTCGCCGACTCACCGCCGAACAGGCCGAAGGTCATCACCAGCGGGATCACGACCTGCATCGTGGTGACGCCGAAATTGCCCAGCCCCGCGTTCATGCCAAGCGCATAGCCCTGCACCTTCTTGGGAAAGAAGAAGCTGATATTGGACATCGAGCTGGCGAAATTGCCGCCGCCGATCCCCGACAGGAACGCCAGAATCTGGAACACCCAGAGCGGCGTGTCGGGATTTTGCAGGAAATAGCCCGTCCCGGCGGCCGGAATAATCAACAGCGCGGTGGTAAAGAAGATCGTGTTGCGCCCGCCCGCGATGCGGATGAAAAAGGTGGACGGGATACGCAGCGTCGCGCCGGTCAGACCGGCCACCGCGGACAGCGTGAACAGCTCGGCCTTCTCAAAGGGAAAGCCCAGGTTGAGCATCTGCACCGTGATGATGCCCCAGTAGAGCCAGACAGCAAACCCGCACAACAGGCTGGGGATCGAGATCCACAGGTTGCGGGTGGCGATCCGCTTGCCGGTCGAGTTCCAGAAGGCCTCGTCCTCGACGTTCCAGTTCTTGATATCTTGTCCCACTTTTGATCTCCGTGGATTGCTTCGTGGAGGATCGTGGCGCGCCCGCGCGGGAGCGTGGCGCGCCACGGTCATTTCATTTCGACGCCTGTCCTTGTGCGGGCGCTGCAACGGGGCTCTCCGGCAGGTCCGACAGGAACCGCTCGTCCTCCAGGCCGGGGTGGCGGCGGCGTTCCATCCGGCGGATGGCGACATGCATCCATACCGTCATCACGGCGACCATCAGGAAGGTGAACATGAACGGCGTCGTCCACACGCCGGTGAGGTCCAGCAGCACGCCGAAGACGATCGGCATGAAGAAACCGCCCAGGCCCCCGATCATGCCCACCAGGCCACCGACCGACCCGACGTGGTGCGGGTAATAGACGGGGATGTGCTTGTAGACCGCGGCCTTGCCCAGGCTCATCACGAAGCCGAGTACCACCGTCAGCGCGACGAAGACGCTCACGGAGATGCCGAAGTTGAAAGTGATCGGCCCGTCGATGCCGGTGACGGTGTAGTGCGTCTCGGGGTAGCTCATGATGAACAGGATGATCAGCGAGACGATGAACGTCAGGTACATCACCGCCCGCGCGCCCCACTTGTCGGACATCCAGCCGCCCAATGCTCGGAAGACCGACCCGGGCAGGCTGTAGAGCCCGGCGAACACGCCCGCGGTGGTCAACTCCAGCCCGTAGGCGCCGACGTAATAACGCGGCAGGAAGCTGGCCAGCGCGACGAAGCCGCCGAAGACGAAGAAGTAGTAGGTGGCGAAGCGCCAGACCTGGATGTTTTTCAGCGGCGCCAGCTGCTCGGCGGTCGAAACCGGGCCCTTGCCGGTGCGCTTGCGGTCTTCGTGGACCGGGTCGGTCTTGGCGAAGACGTAGAACAGCACCGCCGTGATCGCCAGCACCACGGCATAGACGCGCGCGGTGCCTTCCCAGCCCATCGCCACCACCAGGAACGGGGCCGCGAAGTTGGTCACTGCCGCGCCGACATTGCCGGCGCCGAAAATGCCCAGGGCGGTGCCCTGATGCTCTTTGTCGAACCAGCGCGAGGTATAGGCGATGCCGACGATGAACGACCCGCCGGCAAGGCCAAGGCCCAGCGCAGCAACCAGGAACACCGGGTAGCTGGTGACGCTGGTCAGCAGCCACACCGCCACCGCGGTGACCAGCATTTGCAGCGGAAACATGATCCGGCCGCCGAACTGTTCGGTCCAGACGCCAAGGAAAATCCGGCTGATCGATCCGGTCAGCACCGGGGTCGCCACCAGCAAGCCGAACTGCGTGTCATTCAGGCCAAGGTCTTCCTTGATCTGGACCCCGATGATCGAGAAAATCGTCCACACGGCAAAGCAGACCGTGAACGCGAATGTGCTCAGCCCCAGGGCCCGGTATTGGTCCGAGCGCGAGACGCCGTCGAGTGTGTGCATGGGTTTCCCTCCCGCAAAACTTTCGAGCATGCCGACAAACATGCTCGAGCGTCGGTATGGCGGGTGCAGGGCGCGGCGCGATTTGACATAAATCAGAAACTCGGAAAAATCGTTCAAAATAAATGTGTTAGAGAAATATTTCAGGTTCCGGGTCGATCCTGATCAAACAATCGGCCAGGTGTTTGCGAACCTATGATTGACACGCACGCAGGTATGCCTTGATAAATATCAAAAGATTCATCGCGCGACTGGTCACCCATGCCCGATTCCTATTATCCCGAAATCCGCAGGCTCGACCTGTTCGCGTCGATGGAAGACGCGCGGTTCCGCGAATTGATGCGCGGCTCCTACGTGCAGAATTTCCCGCCACGGATCGAGCTGATCACCGAAGGCGACCCGAGTGATTTCATGCATATCGTCCTCGAAGGATCGGTCGAGCTGTTCTCGTCCTGGAACGGGCGCGAAACCAGCATGGCAACGCTCACGCCCGTGGCGACCTTCATCCTGGCCGCCACCATTCGCGATGCGCCCTACCTGATGTCGGCGCGCACGCTTGATAAGTGCCGGGTCGCGCTGGTGCCATCGCAGGATGTGCGCGCCGTGTTCGACCAGGACGGCGAATTCGCACGCGCCATCGTGGCCGAGCTGGCGCTTTGCTACCGAAGCGTGGTGAAGAACGCCAAGGATCTCAAGCTGCGCACATCGCTGGAACGGCTCGCCAACTACCTGCTGCGCCAGCGGGCGCGCGCCGGGTCTGACCGGTTCGAACTGCCGATCGAGAAGCGCCGCCTCGCCTCGCGGCTGGGTATGACACCGGAAAACCTCAGCCGCGCGTTCAAGGGGCTGCGCCCCTATGGCGTCCGGGTCGACGGCAACCGGATCGAATTGAGCGATCCCGCCGATCTTGCCGGTTTCGCCAAGCCCAACCCGCTGATCGACGACCCCCTGAGCTGATCGGCCCAATCGTGTCACTGGACAGGGCAGGCCACCGTGCGCTAGAGCGGTGCGACAGAAAGTGCGGAGGCATTGCATGACCGATTTCGCGGCGACCAAGGCGATGTTTCACCTGCCCGAGGGCGTGATCTACCTCGACGGCAATTCGCTGGGCCCGTTGCCCAGGGCCGCCCCCGCCCGCATGGACGCGGTGATGCGCGCCGAATGGGGCGAGATGCTGATCACCGGCTGGAACAAGGCCGGCTGGATGGCGCAGCCGGTCGAACTGGGCGACCGGATCGCGCGGCTGATCGGCGCCGAGGCGGGGCACGTCGTGCTTGGCGACACATTGTCGATCAAGGTTCACCAGGCGCTCGCCTCGGCGCTGGAAATGGTCCCCGACCGGCGGGTGATCCTGTCGGATTCGGGCAATTTCCCGTCCGATCTCTACATGGCCGAGGGGCTGATCGGCACGCTGGACAAGGGCCTTGAGCTGCGCGTGGTGGCGCCCGAAGAGGTCGAGGCGAACATCACCGAAGACGTGGCGGTATTGATGATCACCGAGGTCGACTACCGCACCGGGCGGTTGCACGACATGGCCCGCCTGACCCGCAAGGCGCACGAGGTCGGCGCCATCACCGTGTGGGACCTGGCCCATACCGCCGGCGCGACAGTGGTGGACGTGGCCGGCGCAGGCGCGGATTTCGCCGTCGGCTGCACCTACAAGTACCTCAACGGCGGCCCCGGGGCGCCGGCCTTCATCTATGTCGCGCCGCGCCATGCCGATACCGCGCGCCCGGCGCTGTCGGGCTGGCTGGGCCATGACGCGCCGTTCGCATTCGAGCAAAGCTACCGCGCCGGGCCGGGAATCGAGCGGATGCGCGTCGGCACGCCGCCGGTGCTGGCCATGGCGGCGCTGGAATGCGCGCTCGATATCTGGGACATGACCACGATGGCAGCGGTGCGCGCGCGCTCGATCGACCTGACCGAGTTGTTCATCGAAAAAATCGAGGCCGCCTGCCCGATGCTGGAGCTTGCCAGCCCCCGCGATCCGGCCGCACGCGGCAGCCAGGTGTCGTTTCGCTTCGCCGATGGTTATGCCGCGATCCAGGCGCTGGTCGCCCGCGGCGTGATCGGCGACTTCCGCGCCCCCGACATCATGCGTTTCGGATTCACCCCGCTTTACATGGACGAAAGCGATGTACAGGCCGCCGCCGGCATCATCGCCGAGGTCATGCAGAACCGGCTGTGGGACGCACCGGAATACCAGACGCGCGCACGGGTCACCTGATGGCGGCACCGCGCAACGCCCCGGCGCTGCACCTGCCGCTGTGCCGGCCGGCCGGCTGGGTCGCGGCTTGGCGCCGGCTTTCGCCCATTGCGCGCACGGCGGGCTGAGCCGGCACCCCACGTCTTCGTCAAGCCGGCTTCATCTTTCCAGAAATACTCATGAGTCCCAAGGCCCCGACCGGGCGCCGCGCCCGGATCCGGCACGCCGTTCACCGGAGCATAAAATGACCGAAAACACCCCCTATGACCCCGCCCGCGAGGGCGCGCAGATGTCCTTTGGCGAACGCATGTCCTATACCGATTACCTCGCACTCGATGCGATCCTCGATGCCCAGCACCCGCGCTCGGATGCGCATGACGAGATGCTGTTCATCATCCAGCACCAGACCTCCGAGCTGTGGATGCGGCTGGCCATTCACGAGCTCGGCGCCGCCCGCGCAGAGCTTGCCGCGGGTCGTACCCGCCCGGCCTTCAAGCTGCTGGCGCGGGTGGCGCGGATATTCGAACAACTCAACAGCGCCTGGGACGTGCTGCGCACCATGACCCCCAGCGATTACACCCGCTTCCGCCCGGCGCTGGGGCAGTCGTCGGGGTTCCAGTCCTGGCAATACCGGCTGATCGAATTCATGCTGGGCAACCGCAATACCGCCATGCTGCGCCCACACGCGCATCGCGACGACCTGACCGCGCGGCTGGAGGCCGAGCTGGCGCAGCCCTCGCTCTACGACGCGGCGCTGCGCCTGCTCGATGCGTCCGTGCGGCTGCCCGAACCGGTGCTGGCGCGTGATGTCTCGGCCCCCTACCGCGCCTCTTCGGCGGTGCAGGAGGCCTGGGCGCAGGTCTACCGCGACCCGCAGGCGCATTGGGAACTCTATGAACTGGCCGAGAAGCTGGTCGATCTCGAGGACTACTTTCGCCGCTGGCGCTTCAACCACGTCACCACCGTTGAGCGTATCATCGGCTTCAAGCGCGGCACCGGGGGCACCGGCGGCGTCAGCTACCTGCGCCGCATGCTGGAGGTCGAACTGTTCCCCGAACTGTGGCACCTGCGCACCGACCTGTGACCCTCCGGCGCCCGCCCCCGGCACGGACGGGCGCCGAACGGCGAAAAGTTGCCTTGAAATGGTCACATTCACCAATCATTCTCGAACGAAATCCTGCGCATAAGGGGCCATCAGACGCCTCGCGCAGCACGAGCAGTCAACAACATCGCCCTTCAGGGCGGCAGAATACAGGCACCTTCACATGCCCACTTACAGTGGATTGCAATTCTACGATATCGACCCGCGGTGGGTGTTCAGCACCTCGACGGGCGGCACCGCCACCTACACCGGCCCCGCGGAGGCGACCGGCACGCTGACCATCTACGACGCGGGCAGCGGCGCCGATGGCGAGGTGCTGACCGACGACAACCGCGGCGAAGACGGCACGACCGCCGATGCCAGCGTGGGCGGCAACACGTCGATTGGATCGGACGCTGATGCCGAACGCGGATGGACACTGCGCGATACCGTCACCGGCGAGACCTTCAACGTCGTCGAACTGGATATCGAGGACGGCGACGCACGCGGCAGCTACACCCTGTCGGAACAGCCCCTCGTCGCCGGCCGCGTCTACGAGACCGTGCGCTACGACAGGTTGCCCGAAGCAGGCGACGGCGCCGAATTCACCTATGCCGATTTCATCTCGGCCGACGAAATGCCAGATGGCGTCGTCGAGGGCACCGACGGCGACGACCTGATCGACACCGGCTATACCGGCGACCCCGAAGGCGACATGGTCGATGCCGGCGACGCGCCGAGCACGGGCGACACGGCGCAAAGCCTCAACTGGTCGGCCGAGGGCGGCGACGGCACCGATGTTTCAGGCGGGTTCACGCAGGACACCGGCGGCATCGACGTCACCGTGACCTTCGACGACAGCCCCACCACCGACCGGATCGAGCTGGACACTGCCCAGACGCAGTACAGCGACACCGGCGAGTCTTTCGACACCGACTCGTCGCTCTACCTCTACGGCACGCATGACGGCGCCGACAGCACCACGACGACGCTGGATTTCGCGGCCGCGGCCGGGTCGGACTACCTCGACGAGGTCGAGAACGTCCAGTTCCGCGTCAACGACATCGACGAAGGCGGCTGGCAGGACATCGTCACCGTTCGCGCCTACGACGCCGAGGGCAACGAGGTGCCGGTCGATATCGACCTGACCGGCGACACCAGCGACACCGTCACCGGCAATACCATCACCGGCGGCGGCGGCAACGATTCATCTGGCGACTCCGAGGGATCGGCCCTGATCACCATCGACGGCCCGGTTTCCCGCATCGAGATCGAGTACGACAACGGCGACACCGCGGGCCAGGGGCTCAACATCACCGACGTGCATTTCGACGCCATACTGCCGGGCGCCGACGACGATCTGATCGAGGCCGGCGACGGCGACGACACCGTGATGGCGGGCCTGGGCGACGATGCCGTCCTGGGCCAGGGCGGCAATGACAGCATCGAGGGCGGAGCGGGCGACGATGTGCTCTATGGCGACGGGCCGCCGCCCGACGGCGACTGGCATTACGCGCTCTACGATCGCGATTTTTCCAGCGCCGACGGCCAGGCATTCGACATCGAGAGCGGCACGCTCGCCGGCCAGGGCTATACCGACGATTTCGATGTCGAGGCGCTGGCCCAGGACGTGCGCGGCGACACCTCGAACCCGTCGGATTTCGGCGTCGTCTACAGCTCGACGCTGACCACCACCGACGGCGGCACCTACCGGTTCGACACCACCTCGGACGATGGCTCGACGATCCAGATCTTCGACTCTGACGGCAACCCGGTCACGTTCACCAACCAGGACGGATCGACCAGCCCGTTCATGGACAATGACCAGCACCAGGCGCCGACCACGCGCTGGGGCGAGGTCGACCTGGACCCAGATGAGACCTACACGATCGAAATCCGCTACTGGGAAAACGAGGGCGGGCAGGTTCTGTCGTCAACCGTCACCACCCCCGATGGCACTACCAGCGACCTGCTTGACAGCCCGCTGGTCAGCGGCCCGCCGGCAGAGCCGGGCGGCGACGACACGCTGATCGGCGGCGCCGGCGACGACGTGCTTTTCGGCGGCGGCGGCGATGACCTGCTGTCGGTCGGCAGCGGTGATACGGCGGACGGCGGCGGCGGCGACGACACCTTCGTGATCGACGGCGATGCGCTGACCGGCGGCGGCACCATCACCATCGACGGCGGCGAAGAGGACGAAACCGCCGGCGATACGCTGGACCTGAGCGGGTTCATCACGCCCGGCAACATCGTCTATACCGACACTGACCCCGGACAGGGCGGGATGACCGGCACCGCCACGCTCGATGACGGCACCGAGGTGGATTTCACCCATATCGAGCATGTCATCATCTGCTTTGCCGCCGGAACCCGCATCCTGACCCCGCACGGCCAGCGCCCGATCGAGGATCTGCGCCCCGGCGACGCGGTGGTGACCGCGGACAACGGCGTGCAGACGCTGCGCTGGACGGGCCGGCGCCGCGTCGCCGGGCGGGGGCGGTTCGCGCCAGTACGCATCCGCGCCGGCGCGCTTGAGAACGACCGCGACCTGCTGGTTTCGCCACAGCACCGGATGCTGCACCGCTCGACCGCGGCCAACCTCTATTTCGACAGCCCCGAGGTGCTGATCCCGGCCAAGCATCTGGTCAACGGCGCCACCATCGTGCAGCACGACCTGGCACAGGTGGAGTATATCCACCTGATGTTCGACCGCCACGAGATCGTGCTGGCCGAGGGATGCCCATCGGAAAGCTTCCACCCCGGCCATGTCGGGCTGGGCGCGGTGTCGGAGCCCGCGCGCGAGGAACTGTTCGCGCTGTTCCCCGACCTGCGCTGCGACCCGGGCCATTACGGAGATACCGCGCGCATGTGCCTGCGCGCCCATGAAAGCCGCCTGCTGGCGGCTTGAGGCGGGGGCTACCCGGAGAAAAACAATCACGCGCTGCGATGCGCGCCCCTCAGGCGATTTCCCGCAGGTCGGTGGCGCGGCGGTGCAGCGCCCAGTTGCGCACCGCTTCGCCGAACGCGGTGAACAGCGGGCGCGAGACAGGATCGTTCGCCGCATCCCATTCCGGATGCCACTGCACCGCCAGCGTGAACCCCCGCGCGCCCTGGACATGGATCGCCTCGGGGGTGCCATCATCGGCGTATCCCTCCACCACGATCCGCGAGCCCGGCTTGCAAATCCCCTGCCCATGCAGCGTGTTGGTCATTACCTCGGGCGCGCCCAGCAAGCGGTGGAACACGCCCCCTTCGACGAAGCGCACACAGTGGCGCAGGGCAAACTTTTGTTCCAGCGTGCCATCGGGTGGCATGCGATGGTTCATCCGCCCCGGCAGATCGCGGATCTCGGGATGCAGGGTGCCGCCCATGGCGACGTTGACCTCCTGAAAGCCGCGGCAGATGCCGAAAAAGGGCTGGCCGCGGTCCACGCAGGCGCGCACCAGCGGCAGGGTAATGGCATCGCGCGCCCGGTCGAACGCGCCGTGCGCCTCGGTCGGGGCCTCGCCGTATTCCTCGGGGTGGACGTTGGGCCGCCCCCCGGTCAGCACGAAACCGTCGCAGACCTCCATGAGTTCCTCGACCGAGACGAAGCGCGGGTCGGCCGGAATCACCAGCGGCACGCAGTTCGCCACGCAAGCAACCGCCTCGGAATTCATCGTGCCGCCGCCATGGGTGGGGTAGCTGTCGTTGATCAGGAAATGATTGCCGATGATGCCGACGACGGGTCGGGCCATGTTCTACCTCGGGATAACTTCGCTTTCGAGAGTCACGATATATGCATTGCACCCGCGATGGCAATCGCACGGCTCAACCCCGGCGCGGGCGCCGCCCGACGGCCCCCATGCCCGCGTATTGCCCCGCAAGCGCCGCCGTCGTCGTTTTCCGCCCGGCCCGCGTTGCAGGCCGGGCCACATCGCCCTAGGCTCCGCCCGGCGCGCAGCACGCGCGCCTCGACCAAGGAGATACGAGCGATGAAAGACGATTCGCCCCGCCCCACCCATTTGTCCGATTACAGCGTGCCGGCCTGGCTGGTCGACAGCGTCCGGCTGACCTTTCGGCTCGATCCGGAAAAGACCCGCGTGATCAGCAAGATCGATTTCCGGCCCAACCCGGCCTCTGACTCGCGGGAATTTTTCCTGCACGGCGAGGGACCAACGCTGCAATGGGCGCGCATCGACGGGCACGAGGTGACGCCCGAGGTCACCGAAACGGGCCTGAGCTGCCCGGTGCCCGACGCGCCCTTCACATGGGAGGCGGAGGTCGAGATCAACCCCGCCGCCAACACCGCGCTGGATGGGCTTTACCTGTCGGGCGGCATGTATTGCACCCAGTGCGAGGCCCAAGGCTTTCGCCGCATCACCTACTACCCCGACCGCCCCGACGTGATGGCGCCGTTCACCGTGCGCATCGAGGGCGACGCGGACGCGGCCCCGGTGCTGCTGTCGAACGGCAACCCGCTGGACAGCGGCCCCGGCTGGGCGGAATGGCACGACCCGTGGCCGAAACCGGCCTACCTGTTCGCGTTGGTGGCCGGCGACCTGGTCGCGCATTCCGACAGCTTCACCACCCGTTCGGGGCGCGAGGTGGCGCTCAATGTCTGGGTGCGCCCCGATGATGCCGACAAGTGCGCCTTCGCCATGGAAAGCCTGAAAAAGGCGATGGCGTGGGACGAGGAAAAATACGGCCGCGAATACGACCTCGACCTGTTCAACATCGTCGCCGTGGACGATTTCAACATGGGCGCGATGGAGAACAAGGGGCTCAATATCTTCAACGCCTCCGCCGTGCTGGCCAGCCAGGAAACCGCCACCGATGCCCGGTTCGAACGTATCGAGGCGATCATCGCGCACGAGTATTTCCACAACTGGACCGGCAACCGCATCACCTGCCGCGACTGGTTTCAGCTCTGCCTCAAGGAGGGGTTGACGGTGTTCCGCGACGCGCAGTTCACCGCCGATCATCGCTCGGCCCCGGTCAAGCGGATCGGCGACGTGATCGACCTGCGCGCGCGCCAGTTCGCCGAGGATGCCGGCCCGCTGGCGCACCCGGTGCGGCCCGAAAGCTATGTCGAGATCAACAATTTCTACACCGCCACCGTCTATGAAAAAGGCGCCGAGGTGATCGGCATGCTCAAGACGCTGGTCGGCGACGCGGCATATTCCGGGGCGCTCGACCTCTATTTCGACCGCCATGACGGGCAGGCCTGCACCATAGAGGACTGGCTGAAGGTGTTCGAGGATGCCACCGGGCGCGACCTGTCGCAATTCCGGCGCTGGTATTCGCAGGCGGGCACGCCGCACTTGTCGGTAGAGGAGCATTTCGCCGACGGCATCTACACCCTGACCTTCGAACAACACACCCCGCCCACGCCGGGCCAGCCCGAGAAGGCGCCACAAGTGATCCCGATCGCCGTTGGGCTTCTGGGCCCCAACGGCGACGAGGTGCAACCGACCCGCGTGCTGGAAATGACGCAAGCGCGCCAGAGCTTTACCTTCGAGGGGCTGGGGGCGCGGCCGGTGCCCTCGATCCTGCGCGGCTTCTCGGCGCCGGTGATCGTGCAACGCGACACCGACGCGGACGAGCGCGCCTTCCTGCTGACCCATGACACCGACCCGTTCAACCGCTGGGAAGCGGGTCGCGACCTGGCGCGCGCGGGCCTCATGCGCATGGCGCGTGAAGGCGGCGGGCCGGACACGGGATACCTTGACGCGCTGGCCGCGGTACTGGACGACGACACGCTCGACCCCGCCTTCCGCGCGCTGCTGCTGGCGCGGCCGGGGCAGGACGACATCGCCCGCGCCCTTTACGAGGCCGGCCACACGCCCGACCCGCAAGCGATCTTTCACGCCGCCGACCGTTTCGGCGCCGCTCTGGCCGATCACCTGGGCGACAGGCTGGGCGATCTGCACGCGGCGATGCAGGTGCCGGGCCCCTATCGCCCCGACGCCGCCGATGCCGGGCGGCGCGACCTGGGCAATGCGGCGCTGGCGCTGCTGACGCGCCTCGACGGCGGCGCGGCGGCGCGGGCGCAGTTCGACGGCGCCGACAACATGACCCAGCAGTTGGGCGCGCTGTCGGCGCTGATGGCGCAGGGCTTGGGAGCCGGGGAAAACGCCGCCTTCGAGGCGCAATGGCGCAACGAACGGCTGGTCATGGACCGCTGGTTCGCGCTGCAAGTCGCCCATGCCAGGCTCGACGCGGCGCCGGCGCGGGCAGCGGAATTGACCGCGCGCGACGATTTCAACATCCGCAACCCCAACCGTTTTCGCGCCGTGTTCGGGGCGCTGGCGGGCAACGCGGGTGGCTTCCACGCCGCCAGCGGCGCGGGCTATGATCTGCTGGCCGACTGGCTGATCCGGCTCGACCCGATCAACCCGCAAACCGCGGCGCGCATGGTTGCCGCCTTCCAGACCTGGCCGCGCTACGACGCACGGCGGCAGGCGCAAATCAAGACGGCGCTGACCCGCATCGCCGCCGCGCCGGGGCTGAGCCGCGACACCACCGAAATGGTCACCCGCATCCTTGCGGGCGCCGGCGATGCGGCTTGACCACGCCGCCCGCGCCCGCCGGCCGCGCACCGTGCTGGTGTTGCTGGCGGTCTGGGCGGCGCTGGCGGCGCTGTGGTGGGGGCTGAACGCGGCGTGGTGGATCGTGGCCGCGCTGGCGCTGTTCACCCTGCCGGCGCTGTGGGAGGTGCTCACAGACCGCCGCGCCGCGCTGCGGCTCGAGGACGGCATGCTGCACTGGCAGAACGGGCCGCGCGGCGACCGTGTGTCGCTGGACGCGCTCGACCATGTGCGCTTCGACACCCGGCTGGATTTGTCGGTGCGGGTCACGCTGGTGCTGCGCGACGGCCGGCGCATCCGCCTGCCGCATCCCTGCCTGCCGCCGCACCGGGCGCTGGAAGCGGCGCTTGACGCGGCCGGGGTGACCACGCGGCGCCATCATTTCCACTTCATCTGACCCGCACCTGCGCCGCGCACTTGAAACAGGGCGCGCAACGCGCGATGTAGACACGGCAATCGAGGGGCGCACATGGCACTTCCGGTCCGGGATCAGGCGAAATACTGGGGCGTCGCCGCGGCGGTGTTCATGGTCGTCCTGTGGTACCTCGGCGACGTGATCCTGCCCTTCGTCCTGGGCGCGGCAATCGCATATTTCCTGGACCCTGTCGCCGACCGGCTTGAAGGCTTAGGCGCCTCGCGCGGGGCCGCCACGGCGATCATCACCACTCTGGCGCTACTCCTATTCATCATCGCGGCGCTGCTGATCGTGCCGACGCTGGTGGCGCAAACCGCCTCGCTGATCAATATCGCGCCGCAACTGTTCAAGGATCTGCAGGGGTTCATGACCTCGCATTTCCCGTCGCTGTTCGATACCGATTCGACGCTGCATCAGTCGCTCGTCTCGCTGGGCGAGACGATCCGCGACCAGGGCGGCAAGGTGCTGAATTCCGTCGTCAGCTCGGCCGCGTCGGTGATCAACATCCTGCTGCTGCTGGTGATCGTGCCGGTGGTCGCATTCTACCTGCTTTACGACTGGGATCACATGGTCGCCCGCATAGACGAGATGCTGCCGCGCGATCATGCGCCGGTGATCCGCCGGCTTGCCGGCGAGATCGACGCGACGCTGGCCAGCTTCATCCGCGGCATGGGCACCGTCAGCCTGATCCTGGGGACGTTCTATGCCGTGTCGCTGATGCTGGTGGGGCTGCAATTCGGGCTGGTGATCGGCGCGGTGGCGGGGCTGGTCACCTTCATCCCTTACGTCGGCGCGCTGGTCGGCGGGGCGCTGGCCATCGGGCTGGGCCTGTTCCAGTTCTGGGGCGACTGGGTGACAATCGGCCTGATCGCGGGCATCTTCGTGGCCGGGCAAGTGGCCGAAGGCAATTTCCTCACGCCCAAGCTGGTCGGCTCTTCGGTGGGATTGCATCCGGTCTGGCTGATCTTCGCATTGTCGGTGTTCGGCACGCTGTTCGGCTTCGTGGGCATGCTGGTCGCGGTGCCAGTGGCAGCGGCGCTCGGAGTGGTGGTGCGCTTCGTCATCGCCGAATACAAGAGCAGCCGCCTCTACCGCGGCCTGTCGGATTCCGACGATGACCGGGACGAAGCCTGAGCGATGGCCAGACAGCTGAGCTTTGAGCTGCCGGTGCGCCCGGCACTGGGGCGCGAGGATTTCTTCGTCTCGCCCGCCAACGCCATGGCGGTGGCGCTGATCGAGGGCTGGCATAACTGGCCGGGGCGCAAGCTGGCGCTGATCGGGCCGGCCGGGGCGGGCAAGACGCACCTAGCGCATGTCTGGGCGGCGGCCAGCGGCGCGCAAATCGTGTCCGCCACCGACCTGGCCGGCGCCGATATCCCGGCGCTCGCCGCCGCCCCCGTCGCGGTCGAGGACGTGCCGGCCATCGCCGGCGATGCCGCGGCCGAGGATGCGCTTTTTCACCTGCACAACCTGGTTCTGGCCGAAGGGCATTCGCTGCTGCTGAGTGCCGATCGCCCGGCGCACCGCTGGGGGCTGGTCCTGCCCGACCTGGACAGCCGCATGCAGCAGGCGCAGGCGGCCACGCTGGCGCCGCCCGATGACCGGCTGCTGGCGGCGGTGCTGGGCAAGCTGTTCGCCGACCGGCAGCTCAACCCGACGCCCGAGACGATCCCCTACCTGGTGCCGCGCATGGCGCGCTCTTTCGACGCCGCGCGCCGGCTGGTGGCGGCGCTCGACGACGCGGCGCTGGCGCAGGGCCGCCCCGTCACCCGCCGGCTGGCCGCCGAGGTTCTGGCCCAGCAACAGCCCTGAGCGGACCCAAGGCGCCTCAGCCCGCGCCCGCCTGCATGCGTGCATAAAGCCGCAGGGCATGCGCCCGCTCGCGCGTCGCCACCGGCAGCGCCGGGTCATAGGCCGCGCGGATCAGCGCCGCCAGGTCGGGGTTGAGCACCGTGTGCCCGCCCGCCCGCGCCAGCGGCGCGCGCGCCGCAAATGCCCCGTCGGCCCATGACAGCATCACCTGCGCCGCCTGCCCCAGCGCCAGGTCCTGCGCCGGCACTGCGCCCAGGTGCGCATCCATCCGCAGAAACACGAACGCCGCCTGTATCGCGCCGGCGTCGTCGAACCGAAAGGCGCGGTACTGGTTGGCATCGGCGCCGCGCAACCGCTCAAGCAGCCCGTCCAGATCGGGCAGCAAGCGGTCGAGGCCCGGCACCTGCCCCAGCTCGTCCCAGTCGCGCAGGAAAAAGATCATCAGGTTGGCGCCCAGTTCCGGGTCGGTCTCGGCCATCTTGTGGCCGGCCATGGCCACCATCGCCTCGATCGCGCCCTTGACCACGCGCAGGGTGTCGTCCTCGACCCCGAACACCACCGGCACGATCGGCCGCCCCCAGCGGGCAAAGCCGAACGCCCCGTCGGGGCCGGTGAACATCGCGTCGATCTCGTCAGGCGTCATCGTCTCGGACATGGCGCCTGCGATACGCACACCGCCCGAACGGTGCAAGCCCCCGGCTTCTTCTGGCCAAAAATATCCGCGCGCGCAGCGCATCGCCCGGCACGGGCGATTTTCCCCCGCGAGCAGACGCCCCCGGCGGCGAGGCGGGCGCGCTCAGTCCTTCGTCGCGCGAGTGTCGATCAGCCCCGAGAACCCGGCGACCGCCAGCAGGGCCAGGAACCAGCCCATGGCGATATGCACCCACAGGTAGGCGCGCGCCCACGCCGCCACGGCCCCGTCGGGCACCCAGTAATCCTGCACCTCCAGGTCGACCACCGGCACCAGCGTATCCAGCGAATAGAGCGGCGCGTTGAACGCCGGGTAGCCCGCTGCCTCGGGCTGGTCGAGGTAACAATCGAGGGTCGAGGAATGCCCCGCCCACCTGTCGCCCCCGTCCGCGCATTGCGCCCATTCCGCGCTGCGCAGGATGAAGGCGTTGTTGGGCTTGAAGCCGCCGTCGCCATACGCCACGCCGAACAGCACCGCGCCAAGCAGCCACATCCCCGCCAGCCACCCCAGCGCCTGAAGGGGCCGGTGGCCATAGGCGATGAGCGCGGCAAGCAGCCAGTCACGCAGGCGCAGAAAGGCAAGCTCCAACCATGCCCCGACAAGGCCGGACCGCGCCGCGAGGCGCGCTTCGATATCGTTCGGGTCAGCGTCGCGTTCGACTTTGGCGATGCGCCTCCGGATTTTCGACAGATTACCGGCAGCTTGCGCGCGCGGCCCCCGGCGCTGCCGTTCTTCCTTGGCGATAAGCACTGCACGGGCGTCCTCGGCATGGCCCATCTCGCGCAGGACATGCGCGCAGTGCTCCCACGGCTGCGGCCAGAAGTCCTTGCCGAATCGTGCCGGGGCCTGAAGGTCCAGCCAGCGGATACGGTCACCGGCGTTGATGCCGTGGCCGGTGAAGGCGCCGTAGCGGCAGCGGTCGAGCACCAGATCGCCCGGCCCCGGCCAGCAGGCGGGATCGTCGTTGATATGCCCGATCTCCGCCGCTGTCAGGTCGAGCGAGCCCTCGGCCTGGCAGCCATTCCGCCAGAAAAGCACCCCCGTGACCCGCGCGCCATCGGCGTTGAGCGCCCTGCCGCCCTTGGTCTCGAACCGCCCGCCTTGGCAGTCCAGATCACCACCGATCCGCGCGCCGGGCAGCCGCACCTCGCCCGTGGCCTGCACCCCGCGCAGGAACACGTCGCCGCGCGCCTCCAGCCGGTCGGCACTGAGTGCCTTTCCGTCCGCGTTCTCGAACCGCCCGTCCGTGCAGGAAAGATCGCCGTCGATCCGCGCGCCGAGCAGCCGAATTTCGCCCGCGGCCTGCACCCCGCGCAGGAACACGTCGCCGCGCGCCTCCAGCCGGTCGGCGCGCAGGCCGGGGAGGTGCGACCCGTGAAGGTTCAGCGTGTCGACCCTGACGCCGCGCAGCACGGGCGTGTCTTTAAACCGACAGTGCGCCAGCACAAGGCCACGGTCGAGCCGGCCCCCTTCGAGGTCGAGGCCCGGCGTGGACTCCTTCTCCAGCAATGGATCGGCCTGCCCGTCGCTGACCACCAGCGCGCCCGCGATGCGCAGGCCCTTCTCGTGCAGGCGCACGGCGCCGTCGCCCGGCGCGCCGAGGGCGAGCCAGCGGATCAGGCTGGCGTGCACCTGGCGGTCGTCGCCCGCCTCCGGCGCCGGCAATTCACCGTCGCCCAGCACCGTCACATGCCCGGTGCCCAGCCCATCGACCACGGCCTGTTCGGCCTCGGTCAGCTTGCCGAACTCCGCCAGCTTCATTTGCCGCCCTCGAACAGGTCGCCACTCCCCTTCGGTGCCGGTGCCGGTGCGGGCAGGCCGAGGTGCGCCCAGGCCTTGGCCGCCAGCATCCGCCCCCGCGGCGTGCGCTGGATCAGGCCCTGTTGCAGCAGGAACGGCTCGATCACTTCCTCAAGGCTGTCGCGCGATTCCGACAGTGCGGCGCTCATCGTCTCGATCCCCACAGGACCGCCCTGGTAGTTCTCGGCGATCACTGACAGGTAGCGCCGGTCGGCCCCGTCGAGGCCCAGCCCATCGACCCCCAGCCGCGTCAGCGCGTGGTCGGCGATGGCGCGGGTGACGGTGCCGTCGCCCTCGACCACGGCGAAATCCACCACCCGGCGCAGCAGCCGCCCGGCGATGCGCGGGGTGCCGCGCGAGCGCCGGGCGATTTCGCGCGCGCCGCCCTCGTCAGCCGGGGCGCCCAGCATCCGGGCGTTGCGCGTCACGATCTCGTGCAGCTCGTCGGTGGTGTAGAAATTCAGCCGCGTGGGAATGCCGAACCGGTCGCGCAGCGGCGTCGTCAGCAGCCCCATGCGGGTGGTCGCGCCGACCAGCGTGAAGGGCTGCAATTCGATCCGCACGGTGCGCGCGGCGGGGCCTTCGCCGATCACCAGGTCCAGCTCGAAATCCTCAAGCGCGGGGTAGAGCACCTCCTCCACCGCCGGGTTGAGGCGGTGGATCTCGTCGATGAACAGCACGTCGTTGCGTTCCAGGTTGGTCAGGATCGCGGCCAGGTCACCGGCCTTGGCCAGCACCGGGCCGGAGGTCATGCGAAACCCCACCCCCAGTTCGCGCGCGATGATCTGCGCCAGCGTCGTCTTGCCCAGGCCGGGGGGGCCGTGGAACAGGGTGTGATCCATCGCCTCGCCGCGGCTGCGGGCGGACTGGATGAACACCTTGAGGTTGGCGCGCGCCTCGGCCTGGCCGATGAAATCGCCCAGCAGCTCGGGCCGCAGGGCGCGGTCGTTGTCGTCGGGCTGGCGCTCGGGGGTCAGGGCCGGGTCGCGGTCTGTCATGGTTTATCCCTTCGGCGCCAGCAGTTTCAGCGCCGCGCGGATCAGCGCGGGCGTGTCGGCGTGCGCGTCGTCGCCGGCGGCCTGCGCCACGGCACCCGCGGCCTCGCCGGGGCCGTAGCCCAGGTTGGCCAGCGCCGACAGCGCCTCGGACTGGGCGGCGGCCGAGGTATTGGCAGGCGCGTTGGCCGGTGCGGGCGGCGCCGGTGCGAGGGCGCCCTCCGGGCTGTCGTCGATCACCGTGCCCCCGGCCGGGGCGTTGCCCATGGCCATCTGCGTGCTGCCGCCCAGCGCCATGACGCCCGGCGCCTTGTCCTTGAGTTCGTTGACGATGCGCTGCGCCGTCTTGGGCCCGACGCCCTTCGCCGCCTTGATCGACGCCCAGTCGCCCAGCGTGATGGCGCGGCCCACGCCCTCGGGCCCCAGCGCCCCCAGGATCGCCATCGACGCCTTGGCGCCGACGCCCTGCACGCTCATCAGCAGGCGGTGCCATTCCTTTTCCAGCAAGGTGGGAAAGCCGAACAGTTGCAACAGATCCTCACGCACCAGAAGCTCGGTATATAGCGCCACGGCACCACCGGGGGCGGGCAGCGCCGACAGCGTGCGCTCGGAGCAATAGACCAGGTAGCCGACGTCGCGCACGTCGATGAGGACGTGATCCTCGCCCTTGTAATCGACCCGGCCTGCCAGTTTGCCGATCATGCGCGCGCCCTTTGTACCGCCGCGGCCAGCCCGCCGGCCGCGCCGCCATGATGGGCGTGGCAGATCGCGATGGCCAGCGCATCGGCGGCGTCGGGGCCGGCGATCTCGACCCCCGGCAATTGCATCCGCACCATGTGATCCACCTGTGCCTTGGCCGCGTGGCCGACGCCGACGACGGTTTTCTTGACCGTGTTGGGGTAATATTCGCCGATCGGCAGCCCCGCCTGCGCCGGAACCAGCAGCGCGATGGCCCGCGCCTGCCCCAGCTTGAGCGTGCCGGCACCGTCCTTGTTGACGAATGTCTGCTCGACCGCCGCCGCCGCGGGCGCATGGCGTGCGACGATTTCGGTCAGTTGCGCGTGCAGCGACATCAGGCGCATCGCCAGGTCGCCGCCCTCGGAATGGCAGATACCGTTGGCGACATGGGTGAGTCGCCCGCGCTCGGCCTCGATCACGCCCCAGCCGAGGTTGCGCAATCCCGGATCGATCCCCAAAATCCGCATGATGTTTCCCTGCCCCTGTTGCTTTTTCATCCCAGTAGCACGAAAGGCGAACAAAAACCAATCCCAATCCGGGCATGCGCGAAAGCGACATCGCTGTTTCGGGCGCGACAAACCCGGTTCGATTGCGGCAAAACCTGTCCTGCCAGCGACACCATTCGGATAATCTAAGCTGCTGCCGTGCCAAGATTTTTTCGCAACCACAGGCATGCAGAAACGGCATGGGACCTATGCGAAAATAGCGCCTTGCGCGCACGCCGCGCGCTGACTAGTTGCCGGTTCAGAGGACGCCTCATGGTCGAGACGGCCCTTGGCATATCGGAGACTGGACATGGCTGCATTTGACGACCCCCGCGCACACCACTTTGCCTTGACCGCCCGTATCGGTCAGGGCGTCGCCGGCCTCAAGGGCGCAGTGGTTCATTGGCACGAAGCAGTTCAGACGCGCAACGCGCTGTCGAAGCTGTCGGACCGCGAACTTGCGGATATCGGCCTGTGCCGTGGCGACATCGACATCGTCGCCGGCACCCGCTGAAGCCGCATCGCCGGATCACCGGCCGGAAACGGGCCGCGCCTCCCTCGGGGTGCGGCCCGTGTTCGTGCCTGGGTTCATGCGACGTGGGCGCGGCCCCGCTCAGGGGCGCAGGAAGGGGCGCAATTGCGCCGCCACGAGGCGCGAGACCGGGTCTTCCTGCATCACCCACGCCTGCGCCTGATGAAAAAAGTTGTCCGAGGCCATCGTGATCATCCGCGTCCGGTGACCTTCGGGGCCAAGATGGGCCAGAACCGCCCCCTTGGTCAGGAACAGCGCCATGATCGCGATGCCGATGGCCTGCAGCGGCATGCGCGTGCGCCGCCGGTGACGGCGGCGGACCAGGATACTGCCGTCTTCGCGAATGATGGTCTCACGGTCCAGCGCCGGCTTCTGGCGTCCGGCACTGCGCTCTTCGCGCAAGGTCCGCGCCGGCGATGAGGTGTCCATACCTGTCTCCGTTCAATGGCCCCCACCAATAACCGTGGCCGTATTGCAGGCGAAATGTGGCAACATTAGGGCAATTGCCTTGATTTTGCTGCAATTGAGACCGATCTCAACCCGATCTGACCATGGTCAGCGTCGACCATTCACCAATGTCCGCTCGATGCGCAAGATTGATCCCGCAGCGTGCATAAACCGCTGCCACCTCGTCGGCCTGCCCGGTCAGGATCCCCGACAGGATCGCGTATCCGCCTTCGACCAGATTCGCGGCCATGTCCGGCGCCAACTCGATCAGCGGCCCCTTGAGAATGTTGGCAAACACCAGATCGAACGGCGCTGCGGCGCGCAGTTGCGGTGCGTCGAACCCGGCCGCCTCGATACATATCACCCGGCCCTCAAGCCCGTTGGCGGCGACATTGGCCTGCGCCACCTCAACGGCGACCGGGTCGATATCGGCGGCCAGTACCGGGTTGGGCCAGATCCGCGCCGCCGCCATCGCCAGCACGGCAGTGCCACAGCCGATATCGGCCACGTTGCGCCCGGTCATGCCTTCCCGGTCCAGCCGGTCGAGCGCGCGCAGGCAGCCCAGCGTGGTGCCATGGTGCCCGGTACCGAAGGCCATCGCCGCCTCGATCAGCAGCGGCTCGCACTCCGCCGGCACGCGGTCGGCATCGTGGCTTCCGTAGACGAAAAACCGCCCCGCCTCGACCGGGCTCAGTTCGCGCCGCACCTTGGCGACCCAATCGGTCTCGGGCAGTTCCGAGACGGCAAAGGGCCGCGCATCGTGGATCGTGGCCAGCAGCGCAAGGCCTGCCTCGTCGGGCGCCTCGTCGAAGTAACAGGCGACCTCCCAAAGCCCTGAGTCGTCCTCGATCTCGAACACGCCGACACCGCTGGGTTCAGGGGCAAGCGCCTCGACCGCGTCGCCAAGCGCCTCGGCCGCGTGTTTTCCGTTCAGCGTGGTCAGGGCGGTGAAGGTGGGCATGGGGCGTCTCCGGTTGCTGTTGCGCTTGCGCCTATGGCGCGGCGCGCCCGGGGTCAAGCGCCGACGCCGCCCGCGCCCCGGCCATGCGGCGCACCAGGCGCCAGCCGACCCAGGCCGCCACCGCGCCGGCAACGACGTTGGCCAGCACCTGCGCGGCGATCACCCCCGCGGCGCCGACAGCCGCGCCGAGGCCGAAGGCCAGCGGCCCCATCAGCAGCCCGTCGCGCGACCAGTTGGCGATGCTGGCCCAGACCGGGCGCCCGAGGTTGTTGAACGCCGCGTTGGATACGAACAGTGCGCCGGTGAACACGAACGCCCCGCCGCCGTAATAGCAAAACCAGCGCACCACCTGCGTGCCCTCGGGGCCCAGGCCGAAACTGGCGGCAATGAAATCCGCCCCGAGGATCAGCAGCGCCCAGGTGATGCCGGTATAGAGGGCACAGAATTTGAGCGCGTCGAGATAGGCGCTCTGTACCCGGTCGGGCAGGCCGGCGCCGTAGTTCTGACCGATGATGCCGCCGATCGCCCCCGACAACGCGAAAATGCCGCCGAAACACAGGATCATCAGCCGCAGCACCACGCCAAGCCCCGCCACGGCGCTTTCGCCGAAGGGCGCCATGGCGCGCATCAGCAGCCAGTTGCCGAACGGGGTGGAAAGCTGTGTGATCACCGCCGGCACCGCGATGGCCAGGAAGGGCAGCGCGAAATAGCGCAGGTCGATCCAGCCGGGCCGCGCCAACAGCTTCAACGACACTGCCACCCAGTACAGCCCGACCAGCGCCATGGTGCCACGGCTAACGACGATCGCCAGCGCGGCGCCGGGCACGCCCCACCCCATCCAGACGATCAGAAGCGGGTCGAGAAAGACCGCCACGAGCCCTGCGGACATCGTGACGAACATGGCACGCCATGCCTCGCCCGCCGCCCGCAGGACGGCCGATGTTCCGATACCCAGCGCCAGCAGCGGCAACGAGGGCGCTCCGATGCGCAGGAATCGCACCGCTTCGTCCAGCACCTCGCCGCCGGCGCCCGACACCACCAGCAACGGGCGCGCGAACAGGACGATGAGCACCGCGATGACCATCTGCACCGCCACGCCGTATAGCAGTGTGGCGGTCGCGATCCGGCCTGCTTCGCGGCTGTCGCCGCGGCCCAGGGCGCGGCTGACCAGCGCCACCGCGGCAATCATCATGCCAACCGAGATCGAGATCAGGAAGAACTGCAACGTGGCACCGAATCCCACCGCGGCGACCAGCGCCTCGTCGCCCAGCTGGCTGATCCACCACAGCGCCAGGAAATCGACCAGAAACAGCACGCTCAGCCCCAGCGAACCGGTCAGCGTCATCACCACGACGTGGCGCATGGTCGATCCGGTGGTGAACTTGCCTGCCCTGCCCATGCGCCTGCCCCGTTGCCCAGCCCGACGATATAGGCGCGACGCCCCCCGGTATCCAGCGGCGATATCCCTGGCCCGGTGATCGTCTGATCTGAATCAATGAAACATGAATGTGTTTGTGGTAAAGAGCCTGAAACGCAATGAAGGACCCCACAATGGATATCCTGATCCTGGTCGAACGTATCGGCGAGGCACCGACCGCCGCGCTTTTGGGGCTGCTGACCGGCATGATCTTCGGCATCGCCGCGCAGCGCTCGCGGTTCTGCCTGCGCGCCGCGACCGTCGAATTCGCGCGCGGACGCATGCACGGCAGCGTCGCGGTATGGCTGCTAACCTTCTCGACCGCCATGGTCTGGGTACAGGGGGCGAGCCTTCTGGGCTGGATGCGCCCCGAGGATGCGCGCATCGTCGCCGTCACCGGCAGCTGGTCGGGCGCCATCATCGGCGGGCTGGTGTTCGGCGTCGGCATGGTACTGGCGCGCGGCTGCTCGGGGCGGCTGCTGGTGCTGGCGGCGACGGGCAACCTGCGCTCGCTGGTGTCGGGGCTGGTGTTTGCCGTTTTCGCGCAGATGAGCCTGTCTGGCTGGCTGACGCCGCTGCGCGACTGGCTTGCGGCGCAGTGGGTCACCAGCGGCGGTCGCAACCTCGACCTGCTGGCCTGGTCCGGCCTGCCCGAATGGGGCGGACTGGCGATGGGAATAGCCATCGCGATGGTCGCGCTGGAGGTGTCGCGCCGCAACCGCATCGGGTTCGCGCGGCTGGTGTTCGCCTCGGGCGTGGGGTTTTCGATCGCCGTCGGCTGGGTCAGCACCTTCGCGCTGAGCCAGGTCGTGTTCGACCCGATCCAGATCGAAAGCGCCACCTTCACCGGCCCGTCGGCCAACACGCTGATGTTCTTCCTCGACTACAACGCGGTGCTGGAATTCGATATCGGGCTGATCCCGGGGGTGTTCCTGGGCTCTTTCCTGGCCGCGATCCTGACCCGCGAGTTCCGGTTCCAGGGCTTCGACAACGAATCCAACATGCGCCGGTCGTTGACCGGGGCCGCGCTGATGGGCTTTGGCGGCATGCTGGCGGGCGGCTGCGCGATCGGCAACGGGGTGACCGGCACCTCGGTCTTTGCCGGCACCGCGTGGCTGGCGCTGTTCTGCATGTGGATCGGCGCCATGGTCACCGATTTCCTGGTCGACCAGCGCGCCGCCACCGCCCCGGCCTGAGGCGCGCGGCATGGCGCCTCAGTAAAAGCTCTGCGGGTCGATATCCACCGCCAGCCGCACCTGCGCGGGCAGGCGTAGCGCGCCGGTCCACTCGGCCAGCGCCGCCTGCAGGGGCGCGGCCCTGTCGGCCTTGACCAGCAACCTGACCCGGTGACGCCCGCGGATACGCGCGATCGGTGCCGGCGCCGGGCCATAGACCCGCGCCCCGACACGGCGCAGCGCCACGTCGTCGCGGGCCAGGCGGTTACCCAGATCGAACACCTGCTCCATGTCCGGCCCCGACAGGATGATCCCGGCCATCCGCCCGTATGGCGGCACCCCGGCGGCGCGGCGTTCGGCCGCCTCGGCGCGCCAGAAGCCCTCCTCGTCACCGGCCACGATGGCGCGGATCACCGGGTGCTCGGGCTGGTAGCTCTGCAACAGCGCGACGCCCTGCGCCTCTACCCGCCCGGCGCGGCCCGCTACCTGGCGCATCAGTTGAAAGGTGTGTTCGGCCGCGCGCAGATCCGAGCCCTGCAGCCCCAGATCGGCGTCGATCACGCCGACCAGCGTCAGCAGCGGAAAGTTGTGCCCCTTGGCCACCAGTTGCGTACCGATCACGATGTCGGCGCCGCCGGCGGCGATCGACTCGATCTCGGCCTTCAGCGCGCGCGCGGTGCCGTGCATGTCCGACGACAGGGTGGCGATGCGGGCCTCGGGGAACAGCGCCGCCGCCTCTTCCGACAGCCGCTCGACGCCGGGGCCGACCGGGGCCAGCCGCCCCTCGGCCTCGCAAGACGGGCAGGCGGTCGGGATGGGCTTGCTTTCGCCGCACTGGTGGCACACGAGGCGCTTGAGGAACCGATGCTCGACCATGCGCGCATCGCAGTGGTCGCAGCCGATCTGGTGCCCGCAGGCCCGGCACAGCGTTACCGGCGCATAGCCGCGCCGGTTGATGAACAGCATCGCCTGTTCGCCGCGGGCCAACCGTTCGGTCACCGCGGCGCGCAGATCGGCCGAGACCCAGCGGTTCGCCGGCAGCTTCTCGCCGCGCATGTCGATGACCCCGATGCGCGGCATCACCGCGGCGCCGTAGCGGTCGGACAGCACCAGCTTTTCGTACTTGCCCGCCTCGGCGTTGGCCCAGCTTTCCAGGCTCGGCGTGGCCGAGGCCAGCACCACCCGCGCGCCGCAGATCGAGGCGCGCAGCACCGCCATGTCGCGCGCGTTGTAAAGAACGCCGTCCTCCTGCTTGTAGGAGTTGTCGTGTTCCTCGTCGACGATGACCAGCCCGAGATCACGAAACGGCAGGAACAGCGCCGAGCGCGCGCCCACCACCAGTTGCACCCCGCCCTGGCCTGCCATCTTCCAGATGCGGCGGCGTTCGGTCATGGTGACGCCCGAGTGCCACTCGGCCGGGCGGGCGCCGAAACGCTGCTCGACACGGGTGATGAACTCGGCCGTCAACGCGATTTCCGGCAGCAGAACCAGCGCCTGCCGCCCCTGCCGCAGGCACTCGGCCACCGCTTCAAGGTAGACCTCGGTCTTGCCCGACCCGGTGACCCCGCGCAGCAGCGTCGTGGCATAGCCGCCCTGGCGCAGCCCCGCGCACAGATGGGTGGCGGCGGCGGCCTGATCGGCGCTGAGCGTCTTGCCCGGCAGATCGGGCTCAAGGCGCGCAAACGGCGCGTCGCGCGGCGCGGCCTCTTCCACGATGGCGCCCTGCTTCACCAGCCCCTTGATGACGCCGGCCGAGACGCCCGCCGCTTCGGCCAGTTCCGTGGGCGTGAAAGCCAGCCCGCCATAGTCACCCAGCACCGCCATTACCCGGCGGCGCGCGTCGGTCCAGCGGTCGGGCGGGGTGGGACCGGGGCGCAGCACGCGGCGCATGGCGGGCGGGTCGGCCAGCCCCGGCGCGCGCGTCGCCAGCCGCAGCATCGCCGGCAGCGGCGTCAGGGTGTAGTCGGCGGCGCGTTGCAGGAATTCCTGCATCTCTGTGCGCATCGGCGCCACGTCCAGCACGCGGATCACCTCGCGCAGGCGGGCGGGCGCAAAGCCGCCCTGCCCCGGCCCCCAGACCACGCCGATCACCTTGCGCGGGCCCAGCGGCACCTCGACGAAAGCGCCGGTCATGCAGCCGCCCTCGGGCGCGCGGTAGTCGAGCGGCCGGTCCAGCGGCTGCGCGGTCAGCACCGACACGACCGCGCCGGGGGCAAAGAAATCGGTCTGCGGCACGTCACATCCGTGAAAAGGGTTTCAGACTGGTATCCTATGGGGTAAAGCCAAGCCCGACAAACGCCAACCCGCCCCGGAGCCCGCGCCATGAAATTCTTTGCCGATACCGCCGAGATCGACGCCATCGCCGAGCTCAACGAGTTGGGCATCCTCGACGGGGTGACGACCAACCCCTCGCTGATCCTAAAATCGGGCCGCGACATCGTCGAGGTCACCCGCGAGATCGCCGCGCTGGTCGATGGCCCGGTCAGCGCCGAAGTGGTGGCGATGCAGGCCCCCGCGATGATCGAGGAAGGGCGCAAGCTGGCCGCCATCGCCGACAATATCGCCATCAAGCTGCCGCTGACATGGGACGGGCTGAAGGCGTGCAAGGCACTGTCGGGCGAAGGCCACATGATCAACGTGACGCTGTGTTTCTCGGCCAACCAGGCGCTGCTGGCGGCCAAGGCCGGCGCGGCCTTCATCAGCCCGTTCATCGGGCGGCTGGACGATATCGACCTCGACGGCACCGACCTGATCGCCGATATCCGGCTGATCTATGACAATTACGGGTTCGACACCGAAATCCTGGCCGCGTCGATCCGCAGCGTGAACCACGTCACCGAATGCGCCCGCCTGGGCGCCGACGTGATGACCGCGCCGCCCGAGGTCATTCACAAGCTGGCCCAGCACCCGCTGACCGACAAGGGGCTGGAGACGTTTTTGAAGGACTGGGAAAAAACGGGGCAGAAGATCATCTGACCGAGCCATCCCCGGCCCCGGCCCGCGGAACTCCGTCACGACAGATCGCCCGGTCAGGCCGGGCGATGACGGGGAAAGCCGTCATCCTCGGGCTTGACCCGAGGTTCTCTCACCACCCGCGCCCCTTCGCCATGGACACCCGCCCCCCGGCGCGCCTAAGCTTGCCCTGCGCCGGAACAAGGCTCTACCGAACGCACGGGCAACGGGAACAGGCACCATGGGCAATCACCTTTATTACGGCGACAACCTGGCCGTGCTGCGCGAAAGCATTGCCGATGACAGCGTCGATCTGATCTACCTCGACCCGCCGTTCAACTCCAACGCGTCCTACAACGTGCTGTTCCGCGGCCCCGCCGGCAACGACTCCGCCGCGCAGATCGAGGCGTTCGACGACACATGGCACTGGACCGATGCGGCGGAAGAGGCGTTCGGCGAGGTGCTGCGCTCGGGCAATGGCGCGGCGGCGGAAATGCTGCGCGCGATGCGCTCGTTCCTGGGTGAGAACGACATGATGGCCTATCTCACCATGATGGCCGTGCGGCTGCTGGAGCTGCACCGGGTGCTCAAGCCCACCGGGTCGCTGTATTTGCACTGCGACCCGACGGCGAGCCATTACTTGAAGATATTGCTGGATGCGGTGTTCGGGGCCAATGGTTTCCGCAACGAAATTTCTTGGCGACGAACCGCTGGTCACAATGATGCAAGACAGGGCCGACAGAATTACGGCAGTGTGAGGGACATCATTTTCTTCTATTCAAAATCAAGCGATTGTATTTGGAATTGGCAATACGCACCCTACTCCAAAGACTACATCGAAACTTTCTACAGGGCACCTCTAAAAATTGCCCCGGTCTGGGCGTTGCGATATCAATGATACGGTGAACCGTGACAGGGATGCAGCGATGGCGCAGATGAGTTTCTTCGATCTTTCCGACCGTTACGCGAGCCTGGACGCCAAGAAGGACCCTTTGGTCGAGATCGACGCCGTCGTGCCCTGGGAGGACTTCCGGCCGACGCTTGAGCGGTTCTGGCGCAAGCCGGATGAAGCGCGCAAGTCGCGCGCGGGGCGCAAGCCGATGGACGCGGTGCTGATGTTCAAAACGCTGGTGCTGAGCGCGCTCTACAACCTGTCGGACGACCAGATCGAGTATCAGGTCCGCGACCGTCTGTCCTTCATGCGTTTCCTCGGGCTGGGTCTGGAAGGCCGGGTGCCGGACGCCAAGACGGTCTGGCTCTATCGTGAGGCTCTGGCGCAAGCGG
>NZ_JAGXFK010000012.1 GCF_024637375.1 Sediminimonas sp.
CACATTCGACCCGGTGCCCTGGATCATCAGCGCCGCGCCGCGGGTGCCGGCCAAGCCGTTGTCGATCATCGCGCCGATTCCCTTTGTCACGCGGTCCAGGTGCCGCGTCTTCTGCTAGTGTTCGCCACCTGACATAAGATACCCCATAAAGCAGGTATCGGACACTTATCCAGCATCCTTGAGCGATACGGTCAGATGACGGGTTCGAGCCCTTTGCGCCGGATCAGGCCGGCGCGGTATTGGCAGCGCGTGGCCGGTTGCGGACATTGAGGCGTGGCGCCAATGCGCGGAATCAAGGCGCGGAACGCGCCGCCGCGCAGCGCCCGACCGCCCCCTCGGGCGGGCGCTTTTGCAGCGTATCAAGCTGATGACAACGAAGAGGTATTTGGCGGGCATAAAGCGCAATCCACATTCGTTGCTGCGCCCACCCGGCGGTCGGGCACCGCGCGGCACATCAGCCGGTTGCCCAATGTCCGCAACAGGCCAATCTTGACCACTTCCCAAACCGACCCAAGCGCCCGCTTCGTCCCGCATTGCGGCTTCTCGAAGCTCGCTCCGAGAAACCGAGGGCACACCAGAGGCAGACTGGGAACTTTCTGTCAGGTGGTGAACATTGCCGATGAACCGCGGCGCGCCAAGGGTGCGTACGCATGGCAGGCCGCGCGCATTTCCTTGCCAAAGCGGCGGACGGCACCTATACGCGCGGCCATGCTGGACACCCATTCAAACCGCCCCGACCTGCCCGCCGAAATCGCCCGGCGCCGCACCTTTGCCATCATCAGCCACCCCGACGCCGGCAAGACCACGCTGACCGAGAAATTCCTGCTTTTCGGTGGCGCGATCCAGATGGCCGGCCAGGTGCGCGCCAAGGGCGAGGCGCGACGCACGCGCAGCGATTTCATGACGATGGAAAAGGACCGGGGCATTTCGGTTTCGGCCTCGGCCATGTCGTTCGATTTCCGCCACTACCGGTTCAACCTGGTGGATACGCCCGGGCACTCGGATTTTTCCGAGGATACCTACCGCACGCTGACCGCCGTTGACGCGGCGATCATGGTGATCGACGGCGCCAAGGGCGTCGAAAGCCAGACCCGCAAGCTGTTCGAGGTGTGCCGCCTGCGCGACCTGCCGATCCTGACGTTTTGCAACAAGATGGACCGCGAGAGCCGCGACACCTTCGACATAATCGACGAGATCCAGGAAAACCTGGCCATCGACGTGACGCCGGCAAGCTGGCCCATCGGGGTGGGGCGCGAATTCCTGGGCTGCTACGACATGCTGAACGACCGGCTGGAACTCATGGACCGGGCCGACCGCAACCGGGTGGCCGACTCGATCCAGATCAACGGCCTGGACGATCCGCTGCTGGACGAGAACATACCCGAACACCTGCGGGCGCAATTGCGCGAAGAGGTCGAGATGGCGCGCGAGCTGCTGCCGCGTCTCGACCCGCAATCGGTGCTCGAAGGGCACATGACGCCGATCTGGTTCGGCTCGGCGATCAACTCGTTCGGGGTCAAGGAACTGATGGACGGCATCGCCCGATACGGCCCCGAGCCGCAGCCCCAGAAAGCCACGCCGCGACAGATTCTGCCCGAGGAAGACAAGGTCAGCGGCTTTGTCTTCAAAGTACAGGCCAACATGGATGCCAAGCACCGCGACCGGGTCGCTTTCGTGCGCATGGCCTCGGGGCATTTCCGGCGCGGCATGAAGCTCACGCAGGTGCGCACGAAAAAGCCGCTGACTGTGTCGGCGCCGGTGATGTTCCTGGCCTCCGACCGCGAACTGGCCGAAGAGGCCTGGGCCGGCGACATCATCGGCATCCCCAACCACGGGCAATTGCGCATCGGCGACACCCTGACCGAGGGCGAGGCGCTGCGGGTCACCGGCATCCCGTCCTTCGCGCCCGAGCTGTTGCAGACCGCGCGCGCCGGCGACCCGATGAAGGCCAAACACCTGGAAAAGGCATTGATGCAATTCGCCGAGGAAGGCGCCGCCAAGGTATTCAAGCCCGGCATGGGGTCGGGATTCATCGTCGGCGTCGTGGGCGGTTTGCAATTCGAAGTGCTGGCCAGCCGGATCGAGCAGGAATACGGCCTGCCGGTACGCTTCGAGCCGACGCAGTACACCTCGGCCCGCTGGGTCGGCGGCGAGCGCAAGGAGGTCGACCGCTTCGCCGAGGCCAACAAGGGCCAGATCGCCCACGACAACGACGGCGACCTGGTCTACCTCACGCGCCTGCAATGGGATATCGACCGGGTCGAACGCGACTGGCCCGCCGTCACCCTGTCGGCGACCAAGGAAATGATGGTGTGACGGGGCGCGCGGGAACGGCGGCCTGTGCCGCCGGCCCACTGCCCATGTCATTCATTCTTTTCAGGGAGTTTGTGCGCGATGCCCTTGTGGCAGTCGATGCAGGTGGACGACCCATCGGGCGCATGGCCTTCGAGGGCGACAACCTCCATCTTCCTGCGTGAGCGCCGCCCCTGTTTTTCGAAATCCATCGCTTCGAAACTGTGGCAGTTCCGGCATTCACGCGAATCGGTCGCTTCCATCGCCTCCCATACATGCGACGCCAGTTCGGCGCGCTTTGCCTCGAACTTCTCGGGCGTGTTGATGGTGCCGGTCAGCTTGCCCCAGATCTCTTTCGACGCCTTGATCTTGCGCACCACCTTGGGCCCCCACTCGTGCGGGACGTGGCAATCCGAGCAGACGGCGCGCACGCCCGATGCGTTCTTGTAGTGCACGGTGGTCTTGTATTCCTGGTACACGGTATCGCGCATCTCGTGATAGGAAATACAGAATTCCAGCGTGTTCGTGGCTTCCATCGCGGTGTGGAATCCACCCCAGAAGATGATCCCGCCGATCCCGCCGATCAGCAACAGAACGCCCTGCCCGAACAGTACACTGGGCCGCGTGAACCAGTGCCACAGGCGCCTTATCAAGCGTATCATTTGCTTAGTCCTTCAAGGAAACAGGCGACCGGGCGCGATGACGCGCCCGGCCGGAAAATTGCCGTAGTCGTGCAGATCACTCTGCTGGCAACTCGGCGTCGATATAGGCGATCACATCGGCCGCGACCTGGTGATCGATGGCGCGCAACGCCGGCATCGTTTCACCGGGCTGACCGTTGAGCACCTTGTGCATCAATTCCCACGGATTGCCGGTCAGCGAGCCGAGCATCGGCATTTCCTTGGGCTGCTTGCCTTCGGCGCCGTGACAGTTGACGCAAACCGTCCGGTACACTTGTTCGCCGCGGGCCACGTCCCCAACGATCTTGCCGTCCTTGACGTAGTCGGAGTAGTCGCTCTGCCCCGCGACGACGAAATTGGCCAGGTCCATCAGCTCTTCGTCATAGAGATAATCGCCATAGCCGTGGGCATCGTCCTTGAGGATAGCCACCACATCGGCCGGGTCGGCGCCTTTCATCCCGTTGATCCCCTTGATCCCGGTAAAGTGCTTGCCGCTGGAATAGGCGCCATCCGCGCCCATGCCGTCCCAGCCGTGGCATTCCTTGCAGCGCCAGTTGCTGCCCGCCTTCTCGGCGTAGTTGGCATCCTGCGGATACAGCTTGTGCGACTCGGTCGGTGCCTTGTCCTTGATTTCCTTGTACCACTTGTCATAGAGGCGACCGCCGCGCGCGTTCGACCCCTCGTCGGCCGCGAAGGCCATGGTGGAGGCAACCATGCCGACCGCCGAGGCCAGCGCAATTGCAGGCCCGATGCCTCGTGAAAATGCTACTGTCATGCCAAATCTCCCTTTCTGAGCAGCGTTTACCCGGTTTGGCTGCAAAACCGATCCCGTAATGGGGATAAGCTCGATTTTATGCCTCGCAGTTGATCATTCACATGAGGCAGATCAATTTTCAATAACTATCTAATTGCCAATTTTTGATACATGTTTTCAATAGTTGCGTGCACAGCCCTGCCCCTGATCGGGCCGATTGCCGCTTGTCCGCGACGAACCGCTCGGCCATTGTCGCGCCATGAGTCACAGGGGCAGACCCGCATATTCCGGCGGATTTCCCGCCATCGTCACCCAAGTGGAGGGCCGGCGCACACCGCTGGGTCGTGGCCCCGGCGAGGCGCCGCTGGCGCGCCACCTTCCGGAACTGTTGATCCGCGACGACCGCGCGGTGTTCACTCGGCTGCGGCGACTGCGCGCCCACGCTGTGCTGCCGACCGGCAAACCGGGCCACGACGCCGCGGTGGATCAGGGTTTCGAGGGCCTGCCCGATGCGTGAGGCGCCCGCATTGCCGAAATGGGGTCTTGTGGCCACCATCCGCGCGCCGGCCGAGGCGGTGCTGAACTTTGCCGCGCATCACCTGGACCTGGGCGCGCATCGGCTGTTCATCTATCTCGACGATGACAACCGCGCCGCGTACGACGCGCTCAAGGCGCACCCGAAATGCCGCCCCACCCTGACCGACGATGCCTATTGGCGCCGGCTGGGAATCAAGCGTCGCGTCAAGCACCAGGCGCGCCAGTTCGAGAACGCGCGCCACGCCTATGCCCGCGCCGACGATGTGGAGTGGCTGACCCATATCGACGTCGACGAATTCCTTTGGCCGCAAACCGACCTTGCCGCACAACTGGCCGGCCTACCCGATGATTGCTATTGCGCGCGCATTCGGCCGGTCGAGGCGCTGGCCCCGCAAGGCCCAGGCGACATCACCCATTTCAAGGCTTGCGCCCCCGACCGGCCCACGCGCCGCCGCCAGGCGCTCGCGGTTTTCGGCGATTTCGGCGCCGTGCCGAATGGCGGGTTCCTCAGCCATGTCGCCGGCAAGATGATCTACCGCACCGGCATCCCCGGCCTGAGGGTTCAGATTCACAACGTGTTCCTGGGCGACCAGACAAACCCGGGCGAACGCGCACTGCCGCAAACCGAGCTTCTGCACCTGCATGCCCCGACGTGGGAGGCATTCCGCCGCGCGCTCGATTTCCGGCTCGAAAAGGGGTCTTACCGGGCCGAGTTGAAGCCGAACGCGCCGCGCGAGGAGGGCGGGATGAACATGCACGACATGCTCAACGCCCTGATCGACGAAGGCGGCGAGGACATGCTGCGGCGTTTTTTCCGCGAGGTGTGCACCGCCACACCGGAGCTGCGCGCGCGACTGGCCGAGTACGGCCTGCTGCGCAGCCATGCGCTGGCGCTGGACGCGAAACGCGCACGCCACTTTCCCGGCGCGGCGTGATTGCCGCCAGGCGCGCAACAAAACCCCGCGAAAACCCCGCCGTTTCCATCCTGGAGACTATCGACGCGCAATCGCTGTCGCGACCGGCCGTCGCACACGCCTTTCATTGACCTTGACACGCCTATGGGGTATCGACGCGCCCGTGGGTCGCAAGCGTGGATCGTCCACGGGGCCGCACGGGCCCGACCCAAATCAGACGCTACGGGCCGGGACGTGTCCGTAAACAACGGATACACATGACAAAATTCTCCGATCTCAACCTGAACCCAAAGGTTCTGAAAGCCGTTGAAGACGCGGGCTACGAAAGCCCGACCCCGATCCAGGAAGGGGCGATTCCCCCTGCCCTGGAAGGACGCGACGTTTTGGGCATCGCGCAGACCGGCACCGGCAAGACGGCCGGTTTTACCCTGCCGATGCTGTCGCTGCTGGCGCGCGGCCGCGCGCGCGCGCGCATGCCGCGCAGCCTGGTTCTGTGCCCGACGCGGGAACTGGCGGCGCAGGTGGCGGAAAACTTCGACACCTATTCGAAATACCTCAAGCTCAACAAGGCGCTGCTGATCGGCGGCGTGAGCTTCAAGGAACAAGACAAGCTGATCGACAAGGGCGTCGATGTGCTGATCGCCACGCCCGGCCGCCTGCTGGACCATTTCGAGCGCGGCAAGCTGCTGCTCACCGGCGTTCAGATCATGGTCGTGGACGAGGCCGACAGGATGCTCGACATGGGCTTCATCCCCGATATCGAGCGCATCTTCAGCCTCACGCCATTCACCCGGCAGACGCTGTTCTTCTCGGCCACCATGGCGCCCGAAATCGAACGGATCACAAACACCTTCCTGTCGGCGCCCGCGCGCGTCGAGGTCGCGCGACAGGCCACCGCCTCGGAGATGATCACGCAGGGCGTGGTGATGTTCAAGGCAAGCCGCAAGGACCGCGAAGCCACGGAGAAGCGCAAGCTGTTGCGCGAGCTGATCGAGCGCGAAGGCGACAAGTGTCGCAACGCGATCATCTTCTGCAACCGCAAGATCGACGTCGACGCCACCGCCAAGTCGATGAAGAAATACGGCCTTGACGCGGCGCCGATCCATGGCGACCTGGAACAGTCGCAGCGCACCCGCACGCTGGACGCATTCCGTGACGGCACGCTGCGCTTCCTAGTGGCGTCGGACGTGGCGGCGCGCGGACTGGACATTCCCGATGTCAGCCACATTTTCAATTTCGACGTGCCCAGCCACGCCGAGGATTACGTGCACCGTATCGGGCGCACCGGCCGCGCGGGACGCGATGGCACCGCGATCATGATCTGCACGCCGCGCGACGAAAAGAACTTCGAAGATGTCGAGCGGCTTCTGCAAAAGGAAATCCCGCGCCTCGACAACCCGCTCGCGCCGGCCGCGGGCGCACCGGCCGAAACCACGGCCACCGCCGACGCACAGACACAGGCACACGAAGCGCGCGAAGATGCCCCCGCGCCCGCCAAGGGCGAAGCCGAGGCCAAGGGCAAACCGAGGCGTAGCCGGAGCCGCAAACCCAAGCCACCGGTCGATGCGCCCGCCGCGGCGGATGACACCGCCGCAGACGCCAACACGGCCGCGCCGGCACCGCAGGCACCCACCGAGGCACCGGAGGCACCCGCCGAGTCACCGCAGCAGGAAGCCGCAGCACCGGACGCCGCGCCCGCGAACACCGCCGGTGAAAAACCCGCCGAAGACAACGTTCCCCATGGCCGCAACCGCCGCAAGTCGGGTGGGCAGGACAAGGGCAAGAACGGCAATGGCGGCGGCAAGGTCGTGGGCATGGGCGACCATTTGCCCAGTTTCATCGCGCTGAGTTTCGAAGAACGCAGCGCCGGCTGAGCGTTCGCTCGCGCCGCCCCCCCGGCGGCGACGGCGCCAATGCCGCGACACGAAATGAAAAGGGCCCCCGCACCAGCGGGGGCCCTTTCTTTCATTCTCGGGGCGGGCGCATCGCCGGTCGCCGCCCTACTGAAGACGGCTGATCACAACCGTCACCTCGGGTTTCTTGCCGATCTCGTTCTGGGCGCTGTTGCGCACGGTACGGCGCATGGCCTCTTCCAGTTTGTCGTCGTCGGCCAGCGTCCGCGCGTCGGCCTGGCCCAGCATCCGGGCGAGGTCATCTTCCAGCACCTCGACCAGCGGCGCGTTCGAGCGGCCCGTCTCCGCCAGCCCGCGCAGCTCGCACCACGGGTCGCCCAATGTCGCGCCGTCTTCGTCGAGTATCTGGGTGACCAGCACATGCCCGTTGAGCGCCATGCGAATCCGGTCTCGCACGACACCGTCGAGGGCCCCGTACTTGACGGTGCCGTCCAGGTAGGTGCGCCCGGTCTCGACATATCCGGCCACTTTCGGACCGGACGCGCCCAGCACGACCATGGTGCCGTTGACCGCGATCAGCGATTGCAGCCCCTTGCCCTGCGCCAGTTTCGCGTGTTCGCGCAGGTGCCGGTGCTCGCCATGCATGGGGATGATCATCTGCGGCTTGAGCAGCGTGTGCACCCGCTCCAGGTCGGGGCGGTTGGCGTGGCCCGATACGTGGTAGTGCCCCATCGTGTCATCGACCACATCGACGCCCTTTTCGCTGAGTTGGTTGACCACGCTGATCACCCCGCGCTCGTTGCCCGGGATCGTCTTGGACGAAAACAGGAAGGTATCCCCCTCCTTCAGCCGCATCCCCTGGTACTTACCGCTGGCAAGCTGCGCGCTGGCGGCGCGGCGCTCGCCCTGGCTGCCGGTCACGATCAGCATCAGGCTGTCGCGCGGTAGATCGCGGGCTTCCTCGGGGCTGACGACCTTGGGGAAGTCGTCGAGAACACGCGACTCGATCGACGCCTCGATCATCCGCCGCATCGCCCGGCCCATCATGCAAATCGAGCGGCCGGCGCGCTCGCCGGCCTCGGCCAGGGTCTTGAGCCGCGCCACGTTGCTGGCGAAGGTGGTGGCCACCACCATGCCGGGGGCGGCGGCGACCAGGTCCTCGATCGGCTGTGCCACGCTGCTTTCCGAGCGTCCCTCGTGCAGGTTGAACACGTTGGTCGAGTCGCACACCAGCGCCCGGATGCCGTCGCCGCCGATCTGTGCGTAAAGGTCGGGATCGAATGCCTCGCCCACGGTGGGGTTGTCGTCGAGCTTGAAGTCGCCGGAATGCACCACCCGGCCTTCGGGCGTGTCGATAACCAGCGCCGAACATTCCGGGATCGAATGCGAGATCGGCGCAAAGCTGACCGTGAACGGCCCGGCCTTGACCGTTTCGGGCCATGGCGCCACCGTCTTGACCGCCTTTTCGGAGTAGCCGAACTCGGCCATCTTGCCGCGCGCGATGTTGCTGGTGAAGGCGCGCGCGTAGATCGGGGCGCCGAGGCGGTCGTAAAGATGGCCCACGGCGCCGACATGGTCCTCGTGCGCGTGGGTGATGAATATCGCCTCCAGCCGATCGCGCCGCTCTTCCAGCCAGGCGATATCGGGCAATATCAGGTCAACCCCCGGAGAGGTGTCCATGTTGGGGAAGGTCAAGCCCAGGTCGACGAGAATCAGACGTTCGTCGTCCTCGGGGCCGTAGCCATAGATATAGGCGTTCATGCCCACCTCCCCCGCGCCACCGAGGGGAAGGTAGATCAGTCTCTCGTTGCTCATATGTTGTCCTGTTCCTTGTTGTATTGATGAATGACCGTCAGGCCATGGATTGTCAGATGTTCGTCGAAATAATCGAAAAGCCGGTCGCCCTGCCCGAGCAGGGGCGCCAGCCCTCCGGTTGATACGATCGTCATCGGGCGGGCGTACTCGGCCCGGATTTGTTCACAGATGCCCCGCACCAGCCCGACATAGCCCCAGTACACGCCGGATTGCATGCACGCCACGGTGTTGGTGCCGATCACCTTTTGCGGCTTGGTCACATCCACATGCGGCAGTGCCGCCGCCATCTCGTGCAGCGCCTGAAGGCTCAGGTTGACGCCCGGCGCGATCGCCCCGCCGACATAAGCGCCGTCATGGGCCACCACGTCAAAGGTGGTCGCGGTGCCGAAATCCACCACGATCAGGTCGCCGCCGTAGCGGTCATAGGCGCCGGCCGCGTTGACAAGGCGGTCGGGGCCCACGGTGGTGCCCTCGTCGACGCGCGGGTGCACCGGCAGCAGGCATTCGGGCTTGCCTACCACAAGCGGGCGGCAATTGAAATAGCGGTCGGCCAGCACCCGCAGGTTGAAGACAACGCGCGGCACCGTCGAGCTGATGATCACCGCGTTGATATCCAGCGGAATGCGGTGATGGTTGAGCAGAGTGCTGATCCACACGTAATACTGGTCGGCGGTGCGCTGATGTTCGGTCGAGGTGCGCAGGATGCAGCGAAAGCGCGCGCCATCCCAGATCGAGAACACGGTGTTGGTATTGCCGCAGTCGATTGCCAGAAGCATGCCGCGCCCCCTTCTGCAGGTTCAGAAAAACACATCCGCCGCCGCGATGACCCGGCGGCCGTGCGGCGTAGATAGGACAAGTTGGCCGGTCGGGTCCACCGTCTCGAACCGGCCGCGCACCTCTTCGCCGGGAAGGCGTGCGACGATCTCTTCCCCCAGTCGCGCCGTCCGGTCCAGCCAGGCCAGCCGCAGTGGCGCGAAACCGCTCTGGCGCAGGTGTGCCTCGTGCCGGTCGAAGGCGCCCGCCAGCAGCGCCAGGAATTCGTCGGGCGTCACCCGCGCGCCGGTTTCGGGCGTCAGCGCCACCGGCGTCAGCGCACGCGCTTCCAACGTCCCGGGCGGGGGCGCGGCGAGCAGGTTCACCCCGATCCCCACCGCCAGCCCCGGCGCCGCGCCGGGCCGCGCCACCGATTCCAGCAGGATGCCGGCCACCTTGCCGCCATTGAGCAGGACGTCGTTGGGCCATTTCAGGGCGAAGGGCTCGGCGCGTCCGGTGGCTGCAACGAAGGCGTCGAACAGCGCCAGCGCCGCCACGAAAGACCGCAGCGCCGCCAGAACACCCGGCTGCACGTCGGGCAATACCAGCGTGGCGGCGAAGTTCCCCGCGGGGCTTTGCCATGCGCGCCCCCGGCGGCCGCGCGCGGCGCTCTGGTGATGCGCCATGACCCATGTCGGCGCCGCCATCGCGGGGGTCCGGCGTGCGGCCTCGTCGAGCGTGCTGTCGACCTCGTCCAGCACGACGCGGTCATATCCCGCCGGCCAGCCCGTCATCCGCGCCGGCCCCTCGCCACCCCGGCCGGGGTGGGCCGCGCCACCCCGGCCGGGGTGAGCCGCGCCGCCACGCAGCGTGGATCAGTTGACAAGCGTCGCCGCCGCCGCCGCGGCTGCCCCTTCGATGCCGAACAGGTTGACCACCCCCAGCACCATCGCCACCGCCGACGCGGTCAGAAACCCCCACAGAACCGGCGACTGCATCTTGTCGAGCCCCTCGCCCTCTTCGCCGAAATACATGTAATAGACGATCCGCAGGTAATAGAACGCGCCGATTACCGAGGCGATCACCCCGGCCACGGCCAGCCACGCGAAGCCTGCCTCGTAGGCGGCCCGCAACACGTAGAACTTGCCGAAGAAGCCCACCAGCGGCGGCACGCCCGCAAGGCTGAACATCAGGATCAGCATCGCCAGCGCGCGCCCCGGTTCCTGCCGGGCATAGAGGTTGAGGCTGGCGATCTCGGTCACCGGGCGACCGTCGCGCTCCATCCCCAGGATAAAGGCGAAAGTGCCGACGTTCATGGTGACGTAGATCGCCATGTAGATCAGCATCGCCTGCACGCCGAACGCGGTGCCCGCGGCCAGCCCCATCAGCGCATAGCCCATATGTGCGATCGACGAATAGGCCATCAGGCGCTTGATGTTTGTCTGGCTGATCGCCGCGATCGCGCCCAGGAACATCGACAGCAACGACAGCACCGCGATGACCTGCCCCCAGTCGGCGCTGACGCCGCCGAAGGCATCGTGCAGTACCCGCGCCAGCAGCGCCATCGCGGCGACCTTCGGCGCGGTGGCAAAGAACGCGGTGATCGGGGTCGGCGCGCCTTCGTAGACATCCGGCGTCCACATGTGGAACGGCACCGCCGAGACCTTGAACGCAAGCCCGGCGATCACGAACACCAGCCCGAACAGAAGCCCGACCGGCGTCTGCCCGGCGCCGGCGGCGACGATGATCCCGTCAAATGTGGTGGTCCCGGCAAAGCCATAGATCAGCGACGCGCCGTAAAGCAGCAGCCCCGAGCTGAGCGCGCCCAAAACGAAGTATTTCAGCCCCGCCTCGGTGGATTTCACGCTGTCGCGACGCAGCGCCGCGACCACATAGAGCGCCAGCGATTGCAGCTCCAGCCCCATGTAGAGCGCGATCAGGTCGCCGGCGCTGACCATCATCATCATCCCCGCGACGCTGAGCGCCACCAGGACCGGGTATTCGAACCGCAGTATGTCACGGCGGGCCATGTAGTCGCGGCCGATCACCAGCACCGACGCCGCCGACAGCAGCACCGCCACCTTGGCGAAACGGGCGAAGCCGTCGTCGTGGAACATGCCGTGAAAGGCGACGGTGGTGCCACTGCCGCCGAAACCGATCCATGCGGCCAGAACCGCCATCAGCGCCGCGGTCAGCCATGTCAGCGCACTGGCGAGGGCATCCTTGCCGGAATAGGCCGCCACCAGCAGCGCGACCATCGCGTAGACCGCCAGCACCACTTCGGGCAGGATAGTGTTCAGATCAGCCTGGATCATCGCTCAGGGCTCCCCGTTCAATGCGTCGCGGCCACCTGCATCGCCGGCTCGGTGCCGGCGGCAAGCGCCGTTTCGTGGTTCTGGATCAGCGCCTCGACCGAGGGACCGATGATGTCGAGCGCCAGCGCCGGGTAGACCCCGAGGATCAGGGTCATCGCCACCAGCGGCGCGAAAATGGCCTTTTCACGCCGGCTCATGTCGGTGATCGCCTTGAGGCTTTCCTTGATCAGATCGCCCAGCACCACCCGCCGGTAGAGCCACAGCGCGTAGGACGCCGACAGGATCACCCCGGTCGCCGCCACCGCCGCCACCCAGGTGTTGACCTGGAACACGCCGACCAGCGTCAGGAATTCGCCGACGAAGCCGGAGGTGCCGGGCAGGCCGACATTGGCCATGGTGAAGAACATGAAGATCAGCGCATAGGCCGGCATGCGGTTGACCAGCCCGCCATAGGCGTCGATCTCGCGCGTGTGCATCCGGTCATAGATCACGCCCACGCACAGGAACAGCGCGCCAGCGATGAAACCGTGGCTGAGCATCTGGAAGATGGCCCCGTCGATGCCCTGCTGGTTGGCCGCGAAGATGCCCATCGTGACATAGCCCATGTGCGCGACCGAGCTGTAGGCGATCAGCTTTTTCATGTCCGTCTGCGCCAATGCCACCAGCGAGGTGTAGACGATGGCGATCACCGACAGCCACAGCACCAGCGGCGTCAGCACCTCGGCCCCGATGGGGAACATCGGCAGGCTGAAGCGCAGGAATCCGTAGCCGCCCATCTTCAACAGGATCGCCGCCAGCAGCACCGACCCGCCGGTGGGCGCCTGCACGTGCGCATCCGGCAGCCAGGTATGCACCGGCCACATCGGCAGCTTGACCGCGAAACTGGCGAAGAAGGCCAGGAACATCAGCGTCTGCATCCCGCCCACGATCTGGATCCCGAGGATCGAGAACGTGCCGGCGTCGAACTGGTGTGCCAGCAGCGTCGGGATGTCGGTGGTGCCCGCGTCGGCAAACATCGCCACCATCGCCACCAGCATCAGCACCGAGCCGAGGAAGGTATAGAGGAAGAACTTGAAGCTGGCGTAGATCCGTTCCTTGCCGCCCCAGATGCCGATGATCAGGAACATCGGAATGAGCCCGCCCTCGAAGAACAGGTAGAACAACACTAGGTCGAGCGCCATGAAGACGCCCAGCATCAGCGTCTCCAGCAGCAGGAAGGCGATCATGTATTCCTTGACCCGCGTGGTCACGTTCCACGACGCGGCGATGGTCAGCGGCATGATGAAGGTGGTCAGCAGCACGAACAGCACGCTGATCCCGTCGACGCCCATCTTGTACTCGAGGCCCAGCAGCCAGTCGCGCTCTTCCACGAACTGAAAGCCGGTATCGGCGGGGTCGAACTGCACCAGGATGAACAGCGACACCAGGAATGTCGCGCTGGTGGCGATCAGCGCCAGCCACTTGGCGTTGCGCCGCGCGGCGGCGTCATCGCCGCGCAGGAACAGCACCAGTATCAGCGCCGCGAGCGCCGGCGTGAAGGTGACGATGGAAAGAAGGTTATCCATTACTGCGCCCCTCCGATAAACGTCATCCAGGTGACCAGGATCACGATGCCCAGCACCATGGCGAAGGCATAGGTGAAGATGTAGCCCGACTGCGCCCGCCCCGCGAGCCGGGTGAGGAAGGGCACGATCCCCATGGCGACCCCGTTGATCGTCCCGTCGATCACGCGACCGTCGCCGCGTTTCCACAACAGGGCGCCAATGGCCTTGGCCGGCCGGACGAAGACCACATCGTACAGCTCGTCGAAGTACCACTTGTTGAGCAGGAACAGGTACAGCGGCCGTTGATTTTCCGCCAGCTTGCGCGGCATTGCCGGGTTGACGATGTAGAACCACCAGGCCACCAGCAGCCCGCCCAGCATGGCGATGAAGGGGCTGACCTTGACCCACACCGGCGCGTGGTGGGCCTCGTCCATGACATGGTTGTCGGGCGCCATGTAGATCGCCCCCTGCGGCGCCATCGCGGGTGCCACGTCGGCGGCGGGATCGTCGCTGGCAACGGCGGCGGCAGCTTCTGCCGTGGCCTCATCCGCCGCCATGGCGTCTGCTTCGCCGTTCCCTGCATCCGTAGCCGTTTCATGCTGCGCCGGGATGCCGAAGAACCGGTTCACCTGTGCGTGGTCGCCGAAGAAGCTGCCGTACCAGACCATGCCGGCAAAAACCGCCCCGATCGCCAGCGCGCCCAGCGGCACCAGCATCACCATCGGGCTTTCGTGCGCGTGCTCGTGGGTGTGCTTGTCGCCGCGCGGCTTGCCCCAGAAGGTCATGAACATCAGCCGCCAGCTATAGAAGCTGGTGAACGCCGCGGCGATGACCAGAATCCAGAAGCCATACCCGCCCTGCGTACCGGCCCAGGCGCTTTCGATGATCGCGTCCTTGCTGAGAAACCCGGCAAAACCGATCGTCGTCAGCGGGATGCCCACCCCGGTGATCGCCAGCGTGCCCACCAGCATCGCCCAGAAGGTATAGGGCATCTTGTGGCGCAGCCCGCCGTAATGGCGCATGTCCTGTTCATGGTGCATGCCGTGGATGACCGACCCGGCGCCGAGAAACAGCATCGCCTTGAAAAAGGCGTGCGTGAGCAGGTGAAACATCGCCACCGAGTAGACGCCCACACCCGCGGCCACGAACATGTAGCCAAGCTGCGAACAGGTCGAATAGGCGATCACGCGCTTGATGTCGTTCTGCACCAGCCCCACCGTGGCGGCGAAAAAGGCCGTCGAGGCGCCGATGAACACCACGAAGTTCATCGCCTCGGGGGCGTATTCCATCAGCGGCGACATGCGGCAGACCAGGAACACCCCCGCAGTGACCATGGTGGCGGCATGGATCAGCGCCGACACCGGCGTCGGGCCTTCCATCGCGTCGGGCAGCCAGGTGTGCAGGAACAGTTGCGCCGACTTGCCCATGGCGCCCACGAACAGCAGGAACGCGATCAGGTTGGCGGCGTTCCATTCGCCCCACAGGAAGGTCAGTTGCGTCTGCGCCAGCTCAGGCGCGGCGGCGAATACATCGTCGAAGCGGATCGAGTCGGTCAGGAAGAACAGCGCCAGGATACCGAGCGCGAAACCGAAATCGCCCACCCGGTTGACCACGAACGCCTTGATCGCGGCGGCGTTGGCGCTTGGCTTGCGGTAATAGAAGCCGATCAGCAGGTAGGAGGCCAGCCCGACGCCTTCCCAGCCGAAGAACATCTGCACCAGGTTGTCGGAGGTCACCAGCATCAGCATCGCGAAGGTGAAGAACGACAGGTAGGCGAAGAAGCGCGGCCGGTAGCTTTCGGATTCCTTGAAATTCTGGTCGTGGGCCATGTAGCCCACGGAATAGAGGTGCACCAGCGCCGACACCGTGGTGACCACGATCAGCATGATCGCGGTCAGCCGGTCCAGCCGGATCGCCCAGTCGGCGCTCAGCGTGCCGCTTTCGATCCAGCGCAGGATCTGGACATGCTGCACGGTCGCGGCGTCCAGCCCCAGAAAGACGATCCACGACAGCAGCGCCGACAGGAACAGCAGCCCGGTCGTGAGCCACTGCGCGCCCTTGTCGCCGATGATCCGCCACCCGAACCCCGCGATGATGGCGCCCACCAGCGGCGCGAACAAGATGATGCTTGTCATGGTGTCAGCCTTTCATCACGTTGACGTCTTCCACGGCGATGGTGCCGCGGTTGCGGAAGAAGCACACCAGGATCGCCAGCCCGATCGCCGCCTCGGCGGCGGCGACGGTAAGCACGAACAGCGCGAAAACCTGCCCGACCAGATCGCCGAGGAAGCTGGAAAAGGCCACCAGGTTGATGTTCACCGAAAGCAGCATCAGCTCGATCGACATCAGCAGGATGATGACGTTCTTCCGGTTGAGGAAAAGCCCGAAGATTCCGATCACGAACAGCGCCGCGGCGACTGTCAGGTAATGTTCAAGTCCGATCATCTCTGTCCCTCCGGGTAATCACCCGTTTGTCGTCTTTGCGCGTCGCCCCGGGCGTTGCCGGAACACTTGTTCCCATCGTCATCCCGGGCCTGACCCGGGATCTCTTTGCCCCCAAAGGCCCCGGATCAGGTCCGGGGCGGGGCAGGGCCTTTTAGAGGCCCTGCCCCGGTCGCACGTCCTTCAGTTCCAGCGCCTTGGCCGGGTCGCGGTACATCTGCGCAAGGGCGTCCTGGCGCTTGATATCCGGGCGGTGGCGCAGCGTCAGAACGATCGCGCCAATCATCGCCACCAGCAGGATCAGCCCGGCCAGCTGGAACAGCAGGAAATACCGGTCGTAAAGCAGCATCCCCAGGGCGGCGGTGTTGGTGGTGTTCTCGGGCGTCACCGCGGCGCGCGCGGCCTGGGCGCCATCGGCGCTCTGCCAGGCGCCGAAGGCAATGCCGAACTGCATCAGCAGCACCAGCGCGATCAGCAGCGCCAGCGGCATGTAGCGGGCCATTTCGGCCTTCAGTTCGGCGAAATCGACATCGAGCATCATGACCACGAACAGGAACAGCACCGCCACCGCGCCCACGTAGACGATGACCAGCAGCATCGCCACGAACTCGGCCCCCAGCAGCACGAACAGCCCTGCCGAGCTGATGAATGCCAGGATCAGCCACAGCACCGAATGCACCGGGTTGCGGCTGATGACGGTGAACAACCCGCCGGCAAGGGCGCTGATCGCGAACAGGTAGAAGGCGAGTGCTGCAATGGTCATGTTCCGTCGTCCTCTTGTTCTTCCATGACCGCGCGGGCCAGTTCCATCGCGCGGGTCATGGCGGGAATGCCGGCGAACATCGACATCTGCGCGATGGTCTCGGCTATCTCGTCACGGGTGGCGCCAGCCTCAAGCAGGTGGCGCACGGTCAGCCGCACCTGCGTATCGCTCTGTGCGCCCTGCATGGTCAACCCCGCCAGCGTCAGAAGCAGCCGCGTTTTCGCGTCAAGCCCGTCGCGGCTGATTCCCTTGCCGAAGCTCATTTCCATGAAATCGCGCGGCATGGTCGGCCACATGTCCTCGAACGCCTTGGGCGAGAACGATTCCAGCGCCGGGTTGACGGCTTTCGCCATCTCCTGCGCCTGGGCCATCATCAGCTCGAAAGGGGATTTCTCGTCGCTCATCTGTAGGGCGCGTCCAGTTCGAGGTTGCGGGCGATCTCGGCTTCCCAGCGGTCGCCGTTCTGGAGCAGCTTTTCCTTGTTGTAGAACAGTTCCTCGCGGGTTTCGGAGGCGAATTCGAAATTGGGGCCTTCGACGATGGCATCCACCGGGCAGGCCTCCTGGCAGAAGCCGCAATAGATGCACTTGGTCATGTCGATGTCATAGCGCGTGGTGCGGCGCGAGCCATCCTCGCGGGGTTCGGCGTCGATGGTGATTGCCTGCGCCGGGCAGATCGCCTCGCACAGCTTGCAGGCGATGCAGCGTTCCTCGCCGTTGGGGTAGCGCCTGAGCGCGTGCTCGCCGCGAAAGCGCGGGCTCAGAGGCCCCTTTTCGTGCGGGTAGTTGAGCGTCGACTTGGGTGCGAAGAAATAGCGCAGGCCGAGCCCGAACGCCTTGACGAAGTCAGCCAGCAGAAAATACTTGACCGCGCGCGTGTAGTCCATGCTCATGCCATTCCCTCCCTGAGGGTTTCGTGCTCATTCCATTTGGTCACGTAGTCGCTCTGCGCGGTCTGCTCGACCTCGCGGGTCAGGTGCATCCGCGCCTCGTCGCGCCCCGCCAACATCAGCAAGCGCCCGTCGCGCAGCAGAAAGCGCGTGGACAGATCCACCAGCCGCGTGAAAAGGGTGCAGTCAACCCTCATGCCTCAGCTCCCCGTGCCCCAGCGGGCGAAGGCGCCCCAGAACCAGTCGAATTTCGCCGCGAAGGCCACGAACACCACCCAGCCCAGGCTCATGGGCAGAAACACCTTCCAGCCGATGCGCATCAACTGGTCATAGCGGTAGCGCGGCGTTATCGCCTTGATCATCGCGAAGATGAAGAAGAAGAAGGCCATCTTGCCGACCATCCACAGCACCCCGTCGGGCAGCCCGGGAATGGGGCTGAGCCAGCCGCCGAAAAACAGCAGCGACATGAGCGCACACATCAGGAAAATGGCGATGTATTCGCCGGCCATGAACAACAGGTAGGCCGTCGAGGAATATTCCACCATGAACCCCGCCACCAGTTCGGATTCCGCCTCCGGCAGGTCGAAGGGCGGGCGGTTGGTTTCCGCCAGTGCCGAGATGAAGAACAGGAACACCATCGGCAGGTGCGGAAGCCAGTACCAGTTGAAAAAGCCGTAATCGCCCGATTGCGCGCGCACGATGTCGCCGAAATTCAAACTGCCGGTCGAGATGATCACCCCGATGATGATCAGCCCGATGCTGACCTCGTAGGAAATCATCTGCGCCGCCGAGCGCAGGCTGCCAAGGAACGGGTATTTCGAGTTGCTGGCCCAGCCGCCCATGATCACGCCGTAGACCTCGAGCGAGGACACGGCGAAAACGAACAGGATCGCCACGTTGATGTCGCTGAGTACCCAGCCGTCGTTGAACGGAATAACCGACCAGGCCAGGATCGCCAGCACGAAACTGGTCAGCGGCGCGAGGATGAACACCGTCTTGTCGGCCCCGGCGGGAATCACGACCTCCTTGACCACGTATTTCAGCGCATCCGCCACCGATTGCAGGAGCCCGAAGGTGCCCACCACGTTGGGGCCCCGCCGCATTTGCACCGCGGCCCAGACCTTGCGATCGCCCCAGACGAGGAACAGGAGGCTGATCATGACGAAGGCCACGACCGCCAGACATTGCGCCACGATCAGGACTGCGATCCCGAAAGGTGTTGTAAAGAATTCAGCCATCAGGTCCTCACACCGTCGGTATTCCGTTCTCTGCGCAATGGGCGACAACGACTTCGGCGTCGATGGTGCGCATTCCGCGTGGTAGCTGCGCCGAGATGGTGTAAACCGCATCTCCGCGCCAAAGGCCACCCTCGTGCTCGACATTCGTGCGCAGATGCCGGGCAAAACCGTAGCCCCGGATCAGCGCGTATTGCGCCGCGGCGCAGCGCGCGTAGGCGTCCACGCCATCCGCGTCGCCCGGGTTGCGCATCGCGACCCGGAAATTGACCAGGTCGCCCTCCAGCAGGCGCGTCTCGACACCCATGTAGTCGGGCGCGGGCGCGTCGGCGCGCGGGCCTTGCTCGCAACCCGCGACCGCCGTGGCCACGACCACCGCCAGGGGCGATATGAAGCCCGCGCGCATCATCACTCGGCCGCCACCGACCGGGTGCCGCGCGCCTTGGCGCGCGCCGACATCTCGGCCATCAGCGGGCTGGCCCGCGCGATCGGGTTGGTCAGCCAGAAATCACCGATCGCCAGACGGAAATCGGCCTTGCCCATTGGCTCGGCCGGGACGGCTGCCCAGTCGTTGCCGGGCACCGCGTCCACGTCGGCCAGGTGCGGCACGTCGGCGACCATGCGCTGACGCAACTGCGCCAGGCTGTCCCAGGGCAGGGTCGCGCCCAGCTCGCCCGAAAGCGCGCGCAGGATGGCCCAGTTTTCCTTGGCCTCGCCGGGGGCGAAGCCCGCGCGCATCGCCAATTGCGGGCGCCCCTCGGTATTGACGAACAGGCCATTTTCCTCGGTCCAGGCGGCGGCGGGCAGGATCACGTCGGCGCGGTGCGCGCCGCGGTCGCCGTGGCTGCCCTGGTAGATGACGAAGGCGCCATCGGCGATCTCGACCTCGTCGGCGCCCAGGTTGTAGATCACGTCGGCGCCATCAAGCGCGGCCTCGATGCCGCCCTCGGTCACCGCGCCCACGTCCATCGCGCCGACGCGGCCGGCGGCGGTGTGCAGCACCATCAGCTTGGAATTGCTGTTCTCGGCCAGTTTCATCGCGTGGCCCAGAACGGCGGCGCCGTCGGCCTCGCACAGGGCCCCCATGCCGACGATCACCACCGACGGCTTGTCGCGCGTTGCGCCTACATCCCCGGACGACAGGCTTTCCAGCGCCGCACGATCGGTGCCCACATGCACGTAATCATAGGTCAGGTCTGCCGCCTGCCCCACCAGGCCGACCTGCGCACCGCGCAGCCATGCCTTGCGGATGCGTGCGTTCAGCACCGGCGCCTCGACCGCCGGGTTGGTGCCGATCAAATGGATCATCTCGGCGCTGTCGATATCCTCGATCCGCGCCGTGCCGACATAGCCCGCGCGGTTACCGGCGGGCAGGCGCGCGCCATCGGTGCGGCATTCGACCGTGCCGCCCTGCCCCTCGACCAGTTGCCTGAGCGCGAAGACCGCCTCGACCGGGGCCAGATCGCCCACCAGGCCGGCCAGCCTGGTCGCCCCGTTGATCGCGCCGGCGGCCTTTTGCAGCGCCTGCGCCCAGGTCGCCGGGCGCAGGCGGCCATCCTCGCGCACGTAAGGCTGGTCGAGCCGCTGGCGGCGCAGCCCGTCGACCACCTGGCGGGTCTTGTCGGAAATCCATTCCTCGTTCACGCCGTCATGGTTGCGCGGCAGGATACGCATGACCTCGCGGCCCTTGGTATCGACCCGGGTGTTGGAGCCGAGCGCATCCATCACGTCGATGGTCTCGGTCTTGGTCAATTCCCACGGCCGCGCGGTAAAGGCGTAGGGCTTGTTGGTCAGCGCCCCCACCGGGCACAGATCGACGATGTTGCCCTGCAGGTTGCTGTCGATCACCGCGCCCAGGTAGGTGGTGATCTCGGCATCCTCGCCGCGGCCGGTCTGGCCCATCACCGCGACGCCGGCCACCTCGGTGGTGAAGCGCACGCAGCGGGTGCACGAAATGCACCGCGTCATGTGCGTTTCCACCAGCGGGCCGAGGTCGAGATCCTCGGTCGCGCGCTTGGGCTCGCGGAAGCGCGAGAAATCCACCCCGTAGGCCACTGCCTGATCCTGCAGGTCGCATTCGCCGCCCTGGTCGCAGATCGGGCAATCGAGCGGATGGTTGATCAGCAGAAATTCCATCACCCCCTCGCGGGCCTTCCTGACCATGGGGCTGTTGGTCTTGACCTGCGGCGGCTCGCCATCGGGAAATGGGCGCATGTCCTTGACCTGCATCGCGCAACTTGCCGCCGGCTTCGGCGGTCCGGGCTGCACCTCGACCAGGCACATCCGGCAGTTGCCGGCGATCGACAGCCGCTCGTGGTAGCAAAAGCGCGGGATCTCGATGCCGGCCTCCTCGCAGGCCTGGATCAGCGTCAGGCGCGGATCGACCTCGATTTCCTTGCCGTCGATGATGATCTTGCGTTTCTCGGACATGGGATCTCACTTCGCTTTCAGTAATGCGCCGATCCGGCTGTTTCTGTCGATCTCGGCGCGGCCCAACTTGCACAAACCCGCCTCGTCGCCGGGTTCGACACCATGCGCGGCGAGATAGGCCTCGCCCCGCGCCCGCATGCGCGCCTTTTCCTCGTCCGACTTGAGATAGGCACGCACCTGGTCACGGTTGTAGCCCATCTCGCGCGCGGTGCTCTTGAGCGAGTTCAGGTACCACAGCGCCGTCAGCATGCGCGCGTCGATGTCGTCGCACGACTTGCGAATCTCGTCGGCCAGCGCCACCCACAGCAACCCGTTGTCGATCTCATCGACCTCGCGCAGCGGCGGCAGCTCGCTGCCGGCGGCCACCGCGGCCTGCACGGGAACGGCAAGCGCCATCAGCACGGCCGCGACCACGGCGGCGGCGCGCAACGATATGCGGCGCGCACCCGTCATCCCTCGCACCTGCCCGTCATGGTCAGCGTGCCGCCTTCGAGCGCCAGCGCCTCGGCCGGGGCAGCCGGCCCGCCGGCGCCCCAGACCACGCGCGAGCTGCCGGTGCGCGCGATGCAATGCTTGGTGGCCTCGAAACGCCCCGCCTCGCGGGCGCCCGCCAGACGCGCGCCAGCGGCATCCGACACGGTCACGGTAAAGGCCATGCGGTCATCGCGCGGCGCATCCAGCGCCGCGCGGTAGCGGTTGCCATCGAAGCGCACATCGCTGCCGCCGCCGATCGCGGCGACACGGTCGCGCACCGCGCTGCACCCGCTCACCCCACCCAGGGCCAGGGCCGCCAGAAGCGCGAAATTTGCCATCCTTCGCAGCATTGCCTACTCCGCCGCCACGGCGCTGACGCCGCCGGTCTTGCGTGCCTTGATGCGGTCCTCGATCTCGCCGCGGAAATGGCGGATCAGGCCCTGGATCGGCCACGCCGCCGCGTCGCCCAGGGCACAGATCGTGTGCCCTTCGACCTGCTTGGAGACGTCGAAGAGCATGTCGATCTCCTCGATCTCGGCCTCGCCGTTGACCAGCCGCTCCATCACCCGCATCATCCAGCCGGTACCCTCGCGGCAGGGCGTGCACTGGCCGCAGCTTTCGTGCTTGTAGAACTTGGCCAGCCGCCAGATCGCTTTGACGATGTCGGTGGACTGGTCCATCACGATCACCGCCGCGGTGCCGAGGCCGGATTTCTGCTCCATCAGCCAGTCGAAATCCATGATGCCGTCGCGCATCGCCGCGCCCGGCACCACCGGCACCGACGAGCCCCCCGGGATCACCGCCTTGAGGTTATCCCAGCCGCCGCGCACGCCACCGCAATGCCGGTCGATCAACTCCTTGAACGGGATCGACATTTCCTCTTCGACGACGCAGGGGGTGTTGACGTGGCCCGAGACCGCGAAAATCTTGGTGCCGAAGTTGTTGGGCCGGCCAAAGCCCGCGAACCACGACGCGCCACGGCGCAGGATCGTGGGCGCCACGGCGATGGATTCGACGTTGTTGACCGTGGTCGGGCACCCGTAGACCCCCGCCATCGCCGGGAAGGGGGGCTTCATCCGCGGCATGCCCTTCTTTCCTTCGAGGCTTTCCAGCAGGGCGGTTTCCTCGCCGCAGATATAGGCACCGGCGCCGTGGTGCAGGTAAAGGTCGAAATCCCAGCCCGATTTGGCCGCGTTGCGGCCCAGCAGGCCGGCCGCGTAGGCCTCGTCGATGGCGGCTTGCAGCGCCTCGCGCTCGCGGATGTATTCACCGCGGATGTAAATGTAGCAGGCATGCGCGTTCATCGCGAAAGAGGCGATCAGGCAGCCCTCGATCAGGGTGTGCGGATCGTGGCGCATGATCTCGCGGTCCTTGCAGGTGCCCGGCTCGGACTCGTCGGCATTGACCACCAGGTAGGCCGGGCGCCCGTCGCTTTCCTTGGGCATGAAGGACCACTTGAGCCCGGTCGGAAATCCGGCGCCGCCGCGCCCACGCAGGCCGCTGTCCTTCATTTCCTGGACGATCCAGTCGCGCCCCTTCTTGATGATGTCGCCGGTACCATCCCAGGCGCCGCGCGCCATCGCCCCCTTCAGCGTGCGGTCATGCATGCCGTAGAGGTTGGTGAATATACGGTCCTGGTCCTTGAGCATCAGATTACCCCTGCCCGTTTGCGTTGTCGTCGCGGCGCGCGCGCCAGATCTGCACGCTGACCACCAGAGCCCAGATCAGCGCGGCGAGCGCGGCGAAATCTATCAGGAACGCATAGCGCGCGGGCCAATCCATCTGCTGGCCCACCCATTGCAGCGCCAGCCACAGCACCATCGCCCCCGCGATGACCAGGGCCGCGATGCGCCCCTTGCGCGCCTGTTGCCGTTCTTGCTCGCTCGCCATGATCCATCCTTGTTCGCGGCACGCGCCACACAGGGTGCGCGCCGGGTCGTGTCATTCGCCGCGGGTCAGCTTGCGCGCCTGCCCGACCCAGTCGTCGCGGCTGGCGCGGCCCTTGAAGCCGACCAGGTTCTCGTCGGCCCAGGCGACCTCGTCGGCGCTCCAGCCGGCGACCTGGTCGAGGTGGTAGATGCCGTTCTCGTTGAGCAGCTTCTCGAGCTTGGGCCCGACGCCCTTGATCTGCTTGAGATCGTCGGCGCCACCTTCGCGCGGCCGCTCCAACAGCGCGGGCTTGGTGCCGGTGCCGCTTTCGGGGACGGCGGGCCCGGCAGCCGGCGCCGTCGCCGCGCGTTTCGGCGGCGGCGCGTCGGCCTTGCCGGAGGGCGCGCTGCCCTTGCCCAGCCACGGCGCGGTGACCGGCACCTCGCTGCCGTCGATCCGCTTGACGGTATCGCCCAGGTCCAGCGCCCGCGCGACCGATGCGTTGTGCGGCGCGCGGCCGGCCTCGTGATCGCGCAGGCTGGTCAGCCCGCTTGCGGGTTCCGAGGCATAGCGCCCCGCCTGCGGCCCCGGCACGGGCACCCGGCCCGCGACCAGTTCGTCAAGGATATGGGCAAGGCTTTCGGCGGTCAGGTCTTCGTAGTAATCCTTGCCGATCTGTGCCATCGGCGCGTTGGCACAGGCGCCGAGGCATTCGACCTCTTCCCAGCTCAGCTTGCCATCGGCGCTGATCTCGTGGGGAGAGGCGGCGATCTTTTCGCGGCACACCGCGACCAGGTTTTCCGACCCGCACAGCATGCACGGCGTGGTGCCGCAGACCTGCACATGCGCGACCGCGCCCACCGGCGAAAGCTGGAACATGAAGTAGAAGGTCGCCACCTCGAGCGCGCGGATGTAATCCATGCCCAGCATGTCGGCGACGTATTCGATCGCCGGGCGGGAAAGCCAGCCCTCCTGCTCCTGCGCGCGCCACAGCAGCGGGATGACGGCGCTGGCCTGGCGGCCCTCGGGATACTTGGTGATCTGCGCCTCGGCCCATGTCAGGTTGTCGGGCGTGAAGGCGAAGCTATCGGGTTGGTCGTGATGCAAACGGCGCAACATGGCTCGGTCAGTCCTCGGATATCAGGCCGCAGCGCGGGCCGCGAGTGCGGGCGCCTCCGGCGGGAGTATTTCTGGAAAGATGAAGATCGCCACGGAAATGCACGCTCACCTGTCGATCTCCCCGAACACGACATCCATCGTGCCGATGATGGCGGCCACATCGGCCAGTTGATGGCCGCTTGCGACGTGGTCCATCGCCTGCAGGTGCAGGTAGCCCGGCGCGCGGATCTTGGCGCGGTAGGGGCGGTTGGTGCCATCGGCCACGAGGTAGACGCCGAACTCGCCCTTGGGCGCCTCGACGGCGGCGTAAACCTCGCCCTCGGGAACGTGGAAGCCCTCGGTGTAAAGCTTGAAGTGATGGATGAGCGCCTCCATCGACGTCTTCATCTCGCCGCGCTTGGGCGGCGTGATCTTGCCGCGCGTCAGTATATCGCCGGGCTCCTGGCGCAGCTTGGTTATTGCCTGCTGGATGATGTGGGTCGACTGGCGCATCTCGGCCATGCGCACCAGGTAGCGGTCGTAGCAGTCGCCGTTCTTGCCGACGGGGATCTGGAAGTCGAACTCGTCATAGCATTCATAGGGCTGCGACCGGCGCAAATCCCACGCAAGCCCCGAGCCGCGCACCATGACGCCCGAAAAGCCCCAGTCCTGGATATCCTGTTCGGTGACCACGCCGATATCGACGTTGCGCTGCTTGAAGACGCGGTTCTCGGTCAGCAGCGTCTCGATGTCGTCGAGAACGGTCGGGAAATGGCCGGCCCATTCTTCTATATCGTCCAGCAGCGCGGGCGGCAGGTCCTGGTGGACGCCGCCGGGGCGGAAATAGGCCGCGTGCAGGCGCGCGCCGCAGGCCCGCTCGTAGAAGACCATCAGCTTTTCGCGTTCCTCGAAGCCCCACAGCGGCGGCGTCAGCGCGCCTACGTCCATGGCCTGCGTGGTGACGTTGAGCAGGTGGCTGAGGATGCGCCCGATCTCGGAATAAAGCACCCGGATGAGCGAGGCCCGGCGCGGCACCTGCACCCCTGTCAACCGCTCGATCGCCAGGCACCAGGCGTGTTCCTGGTTCATCGGCGCGACGTAATCCAGACGATCGAAATAAGGCAGGTTCTGAAGGTAGGTGCGGCTTTCCATCAGCTTTTCGGTGCCGCGATGGAGCAGGCCGATATGGGGATCGCAGCGCTCGACGATCTCGCCGTCGAGTTCAAGCACCAGACGCAGAACGCCGTGCGCTGCCGGGTGCTGCGGCCCGAAGTTGATGTTGAAATTGCGGATCTTCTGCTCGCCCGTCAGGGCGTCGTCGAAGCCTTTGGAGCCGTCCATCAGCCGCGCTCCCCGTCGATCTTGTCCTTGAACGCGATCACCCACAGGAGGATCAATGCCACCAGCGGGATGATCGACAGCAGCGCCACCCAGTTGGGGATACCGAACTTCGGCAGCAGCCGCCAGAACGGGATTACGATCAATGCGGCGAAGACGATGAACCAGATCAATCCGAAAGCTCCCATGTCCATTCCGTAACCATAGCCTGCGCCCATCATTTCGCGCCCTCCTGTTTCTCGTCGCCGGGCAGGATGTGTTCGGCCCCTTCCCAAGGCGACATGAAGTCGAACTGGCGGTATTCCTGCACCAGGTTCACGGGCTCGTAGACGATGCGCTTCTGCGCCTCGTCATAGCGCACCTCGGTATACCCGGTGGTCGGGAAGTCCTTCCTGAGCGGATGTCCCCGGAAACCGTAGTCGGTCAGGATCCGGCGCAGGTCGGGATGGCCGGTGAACAGGATGCCGAACATGTCGAAGACCTCGCGCTCGAACCAGTTGGCACCCCTCGGCCTGTCTCTTATACACATCT